>JAILQN010000167.1 GCA_024699005.1 Clostridia bacterium | reverse complement strand
TCCGCAATATACTGTTTCTGGTCGCTCCCGACAGAGAGACGTTCGCATTCCGCCATGTTTTCGCTGTCGATGACCCGAAGTTCAATGATCATATGGTCCTCCGAAACTCCCGATCCGGCGGGATCCCGGCAAATACAGTTTTTCTGATATCACTGCAGAGCGGAAAGTGCCGGGCTGCAGCCGTTCAGCGCATCAACACAAGCGTCGCGGCGGCAACGAGCGCCTGGCATACGACGTTGGACGCTTCGATCACCCAATGCACTTTCGGATTTTTCAGATCCGCCCTGATCCCGATCCCGCACAGCATGATGAACAGCAGGATCGCCGCGGCGTACATAACGATCGACGGCGCCGCGCCCCACTTTGCCGCCATAATGATCAGGGAAGCGTAAAGCATCGCGTATCCTGCGGCCCCGGTCAGAACGGCGACGGTGTTTATCTTGCGGCTCCTGCGGTATGACAGTATCAGAAGGGCCGCCGTGACCGCAGCCGGAACGCACAGCCATGCGGCGCTCACGTTCACCGCATAACGCAGAAGCATCAGTCCGGATATAAAGATTCCGGTATTTACGCAGAACACCAGAGAAACCGGCATCCTGAATTTTACAAGTCCGAGTCCGACGATCACTTTACCTGTCGGTATAACGAATCCGAAGAGAACGGAAATTATCGCTCCGATCAGGAAAATAACGCCGTACGGCTGTCCCATATCTGCGCGGGTATGCCTGATGATCGTCACCATGGTGATACAGTAACAGATCGGATTGACGTAATCCAGTAAGCCAAGCGGTACGGAAAACTTGCTGAACTTTTCTTCCTTATTGTTCATTTATGCCCTGCCTCTGTATGATCATTATCCCGGAACGGGTCATCGTTGTTTGTCCGGGTGCCGGACTTTTCTCTTGAATATAAGAACGAGGCAGACGACGGCGGCTCCGGACAGGAGGACGGTGGCAAGAAACTGTCCGACGATGCGCCACGTATGCGGCACCATAAGATCCAGCTGCGAATAGCAGCCGTTGAAATAATGTCCCAGCAGGGGCTCGACCAGCTTTCTCTGTTCTTCCTTCAGACCGGATTCCATACGGACGTCTTCTCCGAGGATCATCGTCATCCGCGTCTGAGCGTCATACGGCTGCCAGGTGATCGATTCCGTGCCCGGATCGCCCGTTCTTGCGAAATTCACCCACATATCCTGCACGGTTCCGGCAAGTTCCCGGTTATAAAGATCGCCGTTATAAGTCGTCACCTGCGGATTGTTGAACACGTAGATAAGTTCTATGGCGTGGCAGGCGCCGTTCGTTTCATCTTCGCCGGGCATGGTCCAATAATAATTATAGACCGCGTTTCCGTTGGCGGCGTGAAGCTCCGCCTGCTTAAGAGCCGGGATCCGGAACAGCAGTTCATTATAAAGCTCCGTCAGCTTCCATATTTTCTGACCGCTCTGCAATGACAGGAACCCGTCCGCGCATTGCTTTTCCTCATCTGTCATCTGCCTGCGGTTGTTTTCGTATATCAGGGGAAACAGGTGCCGGTAAATTGCCATGCCCGGAATACCGCTGACGTAATATCCCATCTCCGCGATCCAGTAGCGCACTTCGTCCGCGTTCGTGCCGATCAGCATATCCGCTTTCGCAGCGCCGCCATTCGCATAGGCGCCGTACGGGTCCTCCGGCAGGACGATGCCGTCCCTCTCCGGGAAATTGTTGTAATCGTTCAGCTCTTCGTTCAGGGAAACCAGCTCTTCCTCTGAAAGCGCCGTCAGATCGTCCATCGTTTTGCATCCGCTTTTTTCCAGCAGCAGCTCCGTCAGATTCCGGCATTCCTCTCTGCTGTAGGTCAGCGCGACCGAGCCGCTCTCGGCGATAACTCTTTTGTATAATCCGTCTGCTTCGTCTATCAGCGGGATAAGCGATACGCTTCCCGCGCCTGCGGATTCCCCGAAGATCGTTACGTTGTCCGGATCGCCGCCGAACGCGGAGATATTCTTCCGGACCCACTGCAGGGCGCAGATCTGATCCAGCAGCCCCAGATTGCCGCTCGTGGGATACGCTTCGCCCCCGGGAACGGAAGAAAAGTCGATAAAGCCCAGGATCCCCAGCCGGTATTCGACGGTCACAAGGATGATATCGGGGTATTTCTCAACGAGATTATGCCCGTTGTACATGGGATCCGACGTCGCGCCCCAGCCGTAGGAACCGCCGTGGAAGAAGACCATGACGGTTTTTCCTCCGGCGGGTCCGCCGGCGTTCGACCAGACGTTCAGAGTCAGACAGTCTTCGCTCTGCGGATAATATGAGCCTTCTTCCGACGGCCATTCCGTCTGGATCGGGGATCTGCCGAAATAATACGCATGATAAACGTTCTCACTGTCCCGCGCGGGAACCGGATCTTTCCAGCGGAGCTCTCCGACGGGCGGTTCGGCGTAGGGGATGCCTTTATATGAAATCACGCCGTTGTCCGCCAGCCCGACGAACACGCCGTTGCTGCAGACGGCGGCAAGGGAATCGTCATAACCGCCGGTGATGATCTCATTCTCTCCGTAAAGGGCGCGTATCTGCGCTTTCGTCGTATCATGACCGCCGGCGCCGCAGCCGGAGAGAAGAGAAACGCCGAGCAGCAATGCAACGATCAGAGCTGTTTTTTTCATAAACGCAGTCTCCTCTGATAACGGTTTGTTGATCCGGATTCAGTATAAAGAAAGAATCGCCGGATGTCAAATGATATCTCGCCGCGCGATATGATATTACGGCTTGATTATCTCCGCGAATCATGGTATTATAAATAAGTAACCAACGGTATTGTCTCAATTCGCGTTTATAAAACCGACGCTTCAAAAAAGACGGTATGATTATGAAAAACCGATCTCTTTCAGATACTGCGTCGGATAACTGTCAGAAAGGACCGTAAAAATGAAAAAGATCGTCTCGTTGATCCTTTCCGTTCTTCTTGCCGTGTCGGTCGCGTCGCCGTCGTTCGCGCGTAATTATACGCTTGACTCCGACCGTACGTCCGCGCTGCCCACGATCAATATCGCCGGGGACGGCGAGTTCATCTATTACGATAACTACACGAAGCATATGAGGATGGACAGCTTCATCAGCGAAGCTTTCGATGAAGATAATGAAGAAGATCCGGATGATCAGAGAGT
>JAILQN010000155.1 GCA_024699005.1 Clostridia bacterium | reverse complement strand
CGGCATCATGGCGCATATAGATGCCGGTAAGACAACTACCACGGAAAGGATCTTGTTCTACACGGGCAAGACCCATAAGCTTGGTGAGGTTCATGACGGTGCGGCCACAATGGACTGGATGGAAGAGGAACAGGAGCGCGGTATAACCATAACTTCCGCCGCGACCACCTGCTTCTGGAACGATCATCGCATCAACATCATCGATACCCCCGGCCATGTGGACTTCACGGTGGAAGTCGAGCGCTCCTTAAGGGTGCTTGACGGTTCCGTTACCGTCCTATCTGCAAAGGGCGGCGTCGAACCTCAGTCCGAAACCGTCTGGAGGCAGGCGAACAAGTACAACGTGCCCAGAATGGTCTACGTAAACAAAATGGACATTATGGGCGCGGACTTTTATCACGTCATAGACATGATGAAAGAGCGTCTCAAATGCAACCCCGTACCTGTTCAGCTGCCTATAGGTTCCGAATCGGACTTCAAGGGCATAATAGACCTTGTCGCCATGAACGCCGACATATACTACGACGAGATGGGTCTTGATATGCGCGTGGAGGAGATCCCCTCGGATATGATCGATCTTGCGGAGAAGTATCATGCCGAGCTTATAGAGGCTGTCGCCTCGCAGGATGACGCTCTGCTCGAAAAGTTCATCGAGGGCGAGGAGCTCACGATAGACGAGATAAAAGGCTGCATACGCAAGGCGACCATTGCAAACGAGATGGTCCCTGTAACCTGCGGCTCATCTTACAGAAACAAGGGCGTTCAGAAACTGCTGGACTGTATCGTGGATTATATGCCTTCTCCGGTGGATATCCCGCCGATAGTGGGCGTCAATCCGTTCACTGACAACGAAGAGGTGCGTCACTCTTCGGACGAGGAGCCGTTCTCTGCTCTGGCTTTCAAGATCGCGACCGACCCATACGTCGGAAAGCTCTGTTACTTCAGAGTTTATTCCGGCGTGGCTCATTCCGGCACAGCGGTCTACAATTCCACCAAGGGCAAGCACGAGCGCCTGGGCAGGATAATGCAGATGCATTCCAACCACCGTCAGGACATAGACGCCTGTTACGCGGGCGATATCGCCGCTGTCGTGGCCGTAAAGAATACGACAACGGGCGATACATTCTGCGATGACAAGCATCCCATCGTCCTGGAGGCTATGGATTTCCCCGAGCCCGTCATCAGGGTTGCCGTAGAGCCGAAGACCAAAGCCGGTCAGGAGCGTATGGGCATAGCCCTTATGAAGCTGGCGGAGGAAGATCCGACTTTCAAATACTATACGGATGAAGAGACCGGTCAGACGATAATCGCAGGTATGGGTGAACTGCACCTGGAGATAATCGTAGACAGGATGTTCCGCGAGTTCAACGTGGAGGCGAACGTCGGTTCGCCGCAGGTCGCATACCGCGAAACCATCACGACGAACGCCGACGTGGATACCCGATTCGTCAAGCAGTCGGGCGGCCACGGTCAGTACGCGCACGTCAAGCTCAGGATCGAGCCGAATCCCGGCAAGGGCTTCGAGTTCGTCAACGAGGTCGTGGGCGGCGCCGTGCCCAAGGAATATATCCCTGCTGTGCAGGCCGGTATCGAGGCTGCCATGCAGTCCGGCTGCGTAGCCGGCTACGCGGTAGTGGACGTCAAGGCTACGCTTTACGACGGTTCGTATCATGAGGTCGACTCATCCGACATGGCCTTCAAGACCGTCGGCGCCATGGCTTTCAGAGAGGCTATGGCAAAGGCCGCTCCGGTCCTGCTGGAGCCCATCATGAAGATCGCCGTCGACGTGCCCGACGATTATGTGGGCGACGTCATCGGCGATATAAACGCAAGAAGAGGCGAAATGAAGGAAATGGAATCCCGTTCGGGCACCATGCAGGTCAACGCCTTCGTGCCGCTTTCCAACATGTTCGGTTACGCCACCGATCTGCGGTCCAAGACGCAGGGCAGGGGACAGTTCGTTATGGAACCGAGCCATTATTCTCAGGTTCCGAAGAATATAGCCGAACAGGTCATCGGCAGAAAGTAAACGGTTTGGGGATTAAGTACAAAATCACATCCCGAAAATCCATTTATTTTTCTCTTGCAATATTGATTATTTATGTTATAATACTTACGGTTAAATCCGATCAACAAAAAGGAGATAGTCAAAATGGCTAAACAAAAATTCGACAGAACTAAACCGCATGTAAACATCGGTACCATCGGTCACGTCGATCACGGCAAGACCACTCTTACCGCTGCTATCACAAAGACCCTCGCTATGAAGGGCGGCGCAGACTTCGTTGACTACGCCAATATCGACAAGGCTCCCGAAGAGAGAGCCCGTGGTATCACAATCAACACCGCTCATGTTGAGTACGAGACAGAGACCCGTCACTATGCTCACGTTGACTGCCCCGGCCACGCCGACTATATCAAGAACATGATCACCGGTGCTGCGCAGATGGACGGCGCGATCCTTGTTATCGCTGCTACCGACGGCGTTATGGCCCAGACCAAGGAGCATCTGCTTCTTGCCCGTCAGGTCGGCGTTCCCTATATCATCGTCTTCCTTAACAAAGTCGACCAGGTCGACGATCCCGAGCTCCTTGAGCTTGTCGAGATGGAAGTCCGCGAGACTCTCGATGAGTACGAGTTCCCCGGCGACGACACCCCCATCATCAAGGGCTCCGCTCTTAAGGCTCTTGAGTATGACGGCGGCGACGTCAATGCCCCCGAGATCGCCTGCATCTGGGAGCTTATGGAAGCTGTCGATTCCTACATCCCGACTCCCGCTCGTGAGGATGACAAGCCCTTCCTTATGCCTGTTGAGGACGTCTTCACCATCACCGGCCGCGGCACCGTTGCTACGGGCAGAGTTGAGCGTGGCGTGCTGAAGGTAAACGAGCCTGTTGAGATCGTCGGTCTTTCCGATGAGAAGAGGTCCACAGTCTGCACAGGTCTTGAGATGTTCCGCAAAACTCTTGATTTCGCCGAGGCGGGCGACAACGTCGGCGCGCTTCTCCGCGGTATCCAGAGGACAGAGATCGAGCGCGGTCAGGTCATCTCCAAGCCCGGCTCCATTCATCCCCACACCAAGTTCAAAGGTCAGGTTTACGTTCTGACCAAGGATGAGGGCGGCAGGCATACCCCTTTCTTCAATAACTACAGGCCCCAGTTCTATTTCAGGACTACTGACGTTACCGGCGTTATCAGCCTTCCCGAAGGCACCGAGATGTGCATGCCCGGCGATAACGTTGTTATGAGCGTTGAGCTTATCACCCCCATCGCTATAGAGAACGGTCTTCGTTTCGCTATCCGTGAGGGCGGCAGAACAGTCGGCTCCGGCGTTGTTATTGAGATCGACGAGTAATTTTCAGCTTTTTTGCTTGCCGGGCGCGTTTTCGCGTCCGGTGAGTTTTTTATTGCGTAAAACTATTGAGATTTTGTTTTTGATATGCTATTATATATTGAATAGATCATGGGGGATTATGTTTTTGATTATTTTAGGAATTGACCCGGGATACGCTATCATCGGTTACGGCGTAATAAGATTTGAGAACAACCGTTTTGAAGTAATTGACTTCGGCGCTATAACCACCGAGGCGCATACCGATTTCAACGACAGGCTGTTCGAGATCTATACGGAGCTTTCGATTCTGATAGCGAAGCATCACCCCGACGTTATGTCTATTGAAAAACTTTATTTCAACACAAACCAGAAGACCGCTATCGCCGTGGCGGAGGCAAGGGGAGTTATCCTTTTGTCCGCCAGACAAAATAATGTACCTATCTTTGAATACACTCCGCTGGAGGTCAAGCAAAGTGTCGTGGGCTACGGCAGGGCAGAGAAGCAGCAGGTCCAGGCGATGATCAAAGTCCTGCTTAATCTTGACGCCGTGCCAAAGCCCGACGATACCGCCGACGCTCTGGCAATGGCTGTATGTCACGCGCACACTTCCGGCTCGGTGCTCGGAAAACTTAATTCCATATACTGACCTATGTTTTACAGTTTAACAGGAAAGATAATAATGACCGATCAATCTTCCGTTGCCATAAGCTGCGGGGGCGTAGGGTTTTTATGCCAGACGTCGGCAAACACGCTCAGACGAATCGGACAGCCCGGGAACGAAGCGACGCTTTTTACCTATCTGTCCGTGCGTGAGGACGCACTTGATCTGTTCGGCTTTTATACCGCGGATGAGCTTGACTCCTTCAGGCTGCTGATCTCCGTCAACGGGGTCGGGCCGAAAATGGCGCTGGCGATATTATCGGAGTTTACTCCCGAAAAGCTGGCTTTCGCTGTCGCCACCGGGGATTCCAAGGCCGTGACGGCGGCTAAAGGCGTGGGACCGAAGGTGGCTCTGCGCATAATAAACGAGCTTAAAGGTAAATTCAACCTCGATGAAGAACAATTGACTGAGGGCGGCGCCCAGATGTTCACGTCGCAACCCGCCGCTTCCAATACCGGAGAAGCGTTGAGCGCACTTGAGTTCCTGGGGTACACCAGACAGGAGGCTCAGCGGGCGCTTTCAGGAGTCGATCCGACACTTCCGGTTGAAGAAATGATAAAAACGGCGCTTGCCAGAATGTTATAAATATGGATGATTACAGAATGACCTCACCCGAGTACAATCCCGCAGACGAGGACACCGAGTACTCGCTGCGGCCCCGCACGCTCAAGGAGTATATAGGGCAGGAAAAGGTCAAGGAGAATATGCGGATCTATATAGACGCGGCGATCGGGCGCTCCGAGCCCCTCGACCACGTCCTGCTCTACGGACCGCCCGGTCTCGGGAAAACTACTCTTGCCTGCATCATCGCCAATCAGATGGGCGTCGGTATACGGGTGACATCCGGTCCCGCGATAGCAAAACCCGGCGACCTTGCGTCGCTGCTGACGAGTCTTAATGAAGGTGACGTACTCTTTATAGACGAGATACACCGTCTGTCCCGCCAGGTAGAGGAGATACTCTATCCCGCGATGGAGGATAACGCCATCGATATCTTTATCGGTAAAGGGCCTGCGGCAAGGAGCGTGAGACTGGATCTTAAGCGATTTACCCTTATCGGGGCAACAACCAGAGCCGGCGCGCTTTCCGCTCCGCTTCGTGACAGGTTCGGCGTTCTGCTCCGGCTTGAACTGTATACTCCGGAAGAACTCGCTCTCATCGTCAAGCGGAGTGCGAAGATCCTCGGGATAGATATAGAGAGCGAAGGCGCGTATGAGATCGCCTCGCGCTCCAGGGGGACCCCGCGTATAGCGAACAGGCTGCTTCGCCGGGCGCGTGATTTCGCGCAGGTCATGGGTTCAGGCATAATCACCCGGCAGGATGCGGAACTGGCGCTCGCGCGGATGGATATAGATAAATTAGGGCTGGATTCCATAGACCGCCGCCTTATGCTGACGATGATCAATTCCTATAACGGCGGGCCGGTCGGCCTTGATACCATCGCCGCCGCAATAGGCGAGGAAGCCGTAACGATAGAAGACGTTTACGAGCCTTACCTCATGCAGATAGGGTTTATAGGCAGGACTGCGCGCGGCAGGATAGTTACCCCGGCGGGTTACGAGCATATGGGGCTGAGAAAACCCGAATCGCCTCCTTCCGCTCAGAATATGTCGGGGCAGGGCAGTTTTTTCGGATAAAAATTTAACAGGAGAATAAAATGGGAAGACTATTTGGTACAGACGGCGCCAGAGGCGTTGCAAATACGGAGATCACCTGCGAACTCGCGATAAAAATAGGCAGGGCGGCAGCTATGGTGCTTGCCGAGAATCTGGATCATAAGCCGCTCGTGCTTATCGGCATGGATACAAGAAAATCCGGCGATATGCTCGCGAGCGCCATCGCCGCCGGGCTCTGTTCTGTCGGCGCGGACGTGCTTATGCTGGGCGTTGTACCCACTCCGGCAGTGGCTTACCTTGTGAAAACCTATGAGTATGACGCGGGCGTGATGATCTCCGCATCGCACAACCCCTGCGAATATAACGGAATCAAAATATTCCGCTCCAACGGGTACAAACTGCCCGACGCCATGGAAGAGGAGATAGAGGCCATCATCCTTGACGACGTGCGCAAACCTCCGCAGGTCATAGGGGGCGAGGTCGGCAAAATCACTTTCGCGCAGAATGCCGTCAGGGATTATATCAACCATATCGCGTCGACCGCGAATTCACAGTTTTACGGTCTCAGGATCGCTCTGGACTGCGCTAACGGCTCCGCAAGCGTTTCCGCGAACGAATTGTTCAAACAGCTCGGCGCGGACTGCGTGGTGATCAACGCCCAACCCGACGGCGTCAATATAAATAAAAACTGCGGTTCCACCCATATCAAGGGGCTTTCCGAATACGTAAAACAGCACGGATATATGCTCGGTTTTGCCTTTGACGGCGATGCGGACAGGCTTCTTTGCGTGGACGAATGCGGAGAACTCGTTGACGGCGATAAGATCATGGCTATCTGCGCGAAATATCTTAAGGACAACGACCGCCTGAACGGAAACACGCTTGTTACCACCGTTATGAGCAATATGGGCCTGTTCGAGTTCTGCAGGCAGAACGGCATCAACGTTGAGCAAACCAAGGTCGGCGACCGCTACGTGCTGGAAGAGATGCTTGCCAAGGGCTATCACATCGGCGGAGAGCAGTCGGGGCATATCATATTCCTGGATCACGCCACTACCGGCGACGGTCAGCTTACCGCTGTCCAACTGCTCAATATCATCAGGGCTACGGGTAAATCGCTCAGGCAGCTTGCGGCGGAGGTCGAGATATTCCCGCAGGTCCTGGAGAACGTTAAAGTTTCGGCTTTCGGTAAACTGAGGCTTGCGGAAGATGAAGACATCAACCTTGCCATTGAGGAGGCGGAGCGCGAACTCGGGAAATCCGGGCGCGTGCTTGTGCGTCCATCCGGCACGGAACCCCTTGTAAGGGTCATGCTCGAGGGCAAAGATGAGGAACAGATCGACCGGCTTGCCGATATGATCGCAAACGTTGTTTCTCAGAGATTGATATGATCGCAGATAAATGGACCGATTACGAGCTTATCGACTGCTCCGGCGGCGAAAAGCTCGAGCGGTGGGGAAAAGTGATACTGATCCGCCCCGATCCGCAGATAATCTGGCATACTCCCCGCAAAAATCCCATGTGGACCCGCGCCGACGCGCGTTATATCCGTTCGCGCGAGGGCGGCGGCAGATGGGAGGTCTATAAAAGGATTCCGGACCGCTGGGAGATCAGATACGGCGACCTGCGTTTCAACGTGAAGACGATGGGCTTCAAGCATACCGGGCTTTTCCCGGAGCAGGCGGCAAACTGGGATATGTGCGCCAAAGTCATACGCTCCGCAGACCGCCCAATGAAAGTGCTCAACCTTTTTGCATATACCGGCGGCGCGACCGTCTCCGCGCTGAACGCGGGAGCGGCTGTAACCCACGTGGATGCGGCAAAGGGCATGGTGACCTGGGCAAAGGAAAACGCGGTATCCACCGGCGTTGCCGGCAGGCCCGTCCGCTGGCTGGTTGATGATTGCATGAAGTTCGTGGAGCGCGAGATACGCCGCGGCAACAAATACGACATAATCATAATGGATCCGCCGTCCTACGGCAGGGGACCGGGCGGCGAAGTCTGGCACCTGGAGGATGAGATATACAACTTCGTTCTGCGGTGCCGTGAGCTGCTGACCTCCGATTCCAGGATGCTTCTGCTCAATTCCTATACGACGGGGCTTGCGCCTTCGGTGATGGAATATATTCTGTCCTGCGCGCTTGTTCCGACACTGGGCGGCAGTGTAAAAAGCTACGACCTCGGGCTTCCCGTCACTGATTCGGGGCTTGTTCTTCCCTGCGGGGGAACGGCTGTCTGGCTTAATTGAGCGGTAGCGCGCGTGCCCGCACGTGCAATGAGATTTGATCATATGAACAGTATTATCTCTTTTAAAAACGTCTCATTTCGTTATGACCCCGACGAAAACAACTCCGAACAGCCGTTGGCTCTCGACGGTATTGATCTCGAAATAGTCCGGGGCTCGTTCACCGTTATATTAGGGCATAACGGTTCGGGCAAATCCACACTCGCAAAACTCTCTAACGGCATCCTTGTGCCCGAGAGCGGACAGGTGCTTGTGAACGGGATGGATACCGTGGATGAGAGTCATGAATTCGACGTGCGAAAGACCGTGGGAGTGGTATTCCAGAATCCCGATAATCAGATAGTCGCATCTATCGTGGAAGAGGACGTCGCCTTCGGGCCTGAAAATCTTGCGATCCCGCCTGCTGAGATCCGCGAACGGGTGGACGACGCTCTTAAGGCAGTCGGAATGTATGAATACCGGCTGCACGAGCCGCACAAACTGTCCGGCGGGCAGAAACAGCGCATCGCGATAGCGGGGATAATGGCCATGCGGCCCGAATGTATCGTGCTGGACGAGCCCACCGCCATGCTTGATCCCCGCGGCAGGGAGGAGGTCCTCTCGGCGCTCGGAAAGCTGCACGGGATGGGCAAGACTGTGGTGCTGATCACCCACTATATGGACGAGGCAGTCCTTGGTGACAGAGTGATTGTGATGAATTCCGGCCGTATAGCGCTTGACGGGACTCCGCGGGAGGTGTTTTCACACGCCCGCGAGATCGAGGAAGCCGGGCTGGAGCTGCCCGAGAGCGAAAGACTTGCCGGGAGCATCAGAAAACAGGGTGTGCCAATGCCCGTCGGTATTTTGTCCGCGGATGAATTTATTGCACAGTTCGCCGCTGTTATGGATAAGTATAAATGAGTGAAGAAATAACAGAAACCGTACTTGAAATCAAAAATCTGACTTATAAATATTCCGTCGGTACTCCGTTTGAGAAAGTGGCGCTGAGTAACATTTCTTTCAGCGTCAGCAAAGGTGATTTCCTGGCCGTTATCGGGCATACCGGCTCCGGTAAGTCCACGCTTATCCAGCATTTCAACGCGCTTCTTGAGCCTGCAAGCGGTCAGGTTCTGTTGGACGGAAAGGATATAAACGCAGATAAGATCACCAGGCGTGACGCGAGGTTCAAGGTCGGGCTTTGTTTCCAGTACCCGGAGTACCAGCTGTTTGAATCCACAGTATATGACGATATTGCCTTCGGTCCCGGAAATATGGGACTCGGAAAGGAAGAGATCGACGCAAGGGTCAAACGCGCTGCCGAATTTGTGGGCCTTACTTCCGCTATGCTGAAAAAATCTCCTTTTGATCTGTCAGGGGGAGAAAAACGCAGGGCGGCCATAGCCGGCGTAATGGCGATGGAGCCGGAGATACTCGTGCTCGACGAACCTGCGGCTGGTCTTGATCCGGTGGGAAGGCGGAACATGCTGGAACTCATAAAGACTTACAGAAAACGTACGGGCAGCACGGTCATCATTGTTTCTCACAGCATGGAAGACGTCGCTCTGTGCGCGGAAAAGGTTCTGGTGCTGTCAAACGGCGAAGTCGCCATGTACGACAGAATCGAAAACGTCTTCTCACAGGCGGAAACCCTGCGCCGTATCGGGCTGAACGTGCCGCTTATCACCGATGTTTTCCGCAGACTGAAGGAGCTCGGTTATGACGTCAGCACAGATATCTTTACCCTTGATCGCGCGACAGAGGAGCTTGTGCGCGTATATAAGGAGGCGGCCGGGAAATGATAAGAGACATTACCATAGGTCAGTTTTTCCCGGGCGATTCCTTCATCCACAAACTTGACCCCAGAAGCAAGCTTATCCTGACAATCATCGCAATCGTGGAAATATTCCTCTGCAAGAATTTTTACAACCTTGCTCTCGTGCTTGCGTTTGCCGTCATCTGCGTGCTCGTGTCGAAGATTTCCTTCAAGGTGATAATGAAGGGACTCAGGACGGTTTTTATAATAATTGCATTTACCTGTATATTGCAGCTGTTTTACAATAATGACGGTAAAGTGCTTTTTGAGTGGTGGAAGATTAAAATAACTGACGGCGGGGTATTTACCGCAATATTTATGGCAGTCAGGATATTTGCGTTGATACTGACCTCTTCGCTCCTTACCTACACTACGTCGCCCACGATGCTTACGGACGGTATGGAGAGGGTCTTTTCGCCTCTGAAACTTATACACGTTCCGGTGGGAACACTGGCCATGATGATGACGATAGCGCTTCGCTTCATTCCAACCCTTATTGAAGAGATAGGCAAGATCATGAACGCCCAGAAGGCGAGAGGCGCGGACCTGGATACGGGCGGTATCATAAAGCGTTCAAAGGCTCTCGTGCCGATATTTGTGCCGCTGTTCGTAAACTCTTTCAGAAGAGCTTACGAGCTGGCCTTCGCAATGGAGTGCCGCTGCTATACGGGCGACAACAACCGCACGCGTATGCGTGTCATGAAGCTAGGCGTTAGGGATTATATCAGTTACGCGGTAATGGCGGCTATGCTTGCCGGGATCATAGTACTCAATATCTTTTTCAAGGCGGTAATCTGATGCGCAATTTAAGACTCGAGCTCATGTTCAACGGCTCAGCTTACCACGGCTGGCAGAGGCAGGCGAACGCTGACACCGTGCAGGAACATATCGAAGGCGCATTGGAGACCATCTTCGGCACTCATATTACGGTCTACGGTTGTTCAAGAACTGATTCGGGAGTCCACGCGAGGCAGTTTTTCTGCAATTTTCACGCTGATACCGCAATGGACGGAGGAACCGTCGCGAGAGCTGTAGATGCGAATACACCCGAAGATATAGCCGTCAAAGGTTGCGTCGAAATGCCGGAGGATTTTCATTCCCGGTATTCCTGCATCTCCAAACGGTATGAATATCTTATCTGGAACGAATGTTACCCTCAGCCCTTTATGCCGGCTTTGGTTTGCCGCAGAGAGCGTCCCCTTGACGCGGACAAAATGAATGAAGCGGCTGCGGCGTTTGTCGGCACGCATGATTTTGCAGCATTCTGCTCTGCAGGATCGGATGTGCAGAGTACTGTAAGGACCGTGCTTTCCGCCGGTGTGGAAAAAGACGGCGGGCTGATTTCCTTCACCGTTTCCGCGGACGGATTTCTTTATAATATGGTTCGGATTATGGCGGGGACGCTTATATATGTCGGCGAGGGCAGGATCGCCCCCTCCGAGGTTCACGGAATCGTCGATTCCCTTGACAGATCTCAGGCGGGGTTCACGGCTCCGGCGGAAGGACTGTATCTTGACTGCGTGTATTATTAACAATGTGCAATGTCCAGTGTGTGATGAATTAAAGGTATGGACGAGAACAAAAAGAATGAAATGACAGAAAACGAAGATATACTTGCCGCAGCGGAAGAACAAACGGCGGAGCCGTTCGGATCTGCCGCCACGGCAGAAGAAATACCACGGGAGCCTGAAGATTCCCGGGAACCGGAGACCGGGTCCGAAAACAAAAAACCGGATGAACCCGAGGAAGAGACGAAAGATGTCTCCGGTATTCCGGAAGAGGACTCCGAAGGCGATGCGGACGCCGACGGCGGAAATGACGGGAAATCTGCATTGGAAGAATCCGTGGCCGAAGATAAAGCTGCGGAATCAGAAGACGACGATCCGGACCCGGAGCCGGCAGAAGAAGAGCCGGAACCTCCTGCAGCCGACGACCTTGAACCCGGGGAATTCGATCTGGAGGAAGGGCTTCTTCACGGTGAGGAACTTCAAAGGAACAGTCCTGCGGCCAGCAGGATGCCCGTCAGATACTATATCATTGCCGGCGCGGTGTTTCTGGCCATGTTCCTGATTGCGCTGCTTGTTATTTTCGCTGTGAAAGGCACTCTTGCTCCGCAAATAGGACGTGTGGAGGCCTTTATTAAACGCCGCAGTACAGCTTCGTTTTCAGCACATATCACGGGCGCTTCTGTCAGGGATACAGGCGTTTATAAAAACGACATCCTTCTGCTTACCGATAGTGCGCTTGTAAGCTTCAGCTCATCCGCAAAAGAGAATGTTTTGCAGGCCATTAGCTGCGACGAACCATCCATAGCATTGAAAAAGAAATGCATTCTGCTGTTTGACCGCAGCGGTACGTCCGTCAGCCTTATCAGGGGGAGCAAGGTCGTTCACTCGTTTTCCGCACCCAAAAGTATTCTTGACGCGGACACCGGCGCCAACGGAAGGTTCTGCATCGCAATGCGTGACGAAGAATACAAGTGCTCCGTTATGGTCTTTGATCCCTCGGCTTATGCAAACTCCGGACAGGCGCAGGTGGTGGAAGGTACGACCAAGGCAAAGGACGTTAATCTGACATACTGGTTCTCCGACGGTTATGTTACAGACGTTACCTGCGATGAGGCATGCAGGTACATCGGCGTCAGTCTTGTACGCGCCGACGATGCGATCGTAAACTCGGAGTTTTATCTGGTGGATACAAAAAACAGCGACGTATCCTCATATCCTGTTCTTCAGTTCCCCGGCGAAGCGATCGCCGGCGCTACGATCCTGCGGGACGGCAGCTTCTTTATCGTGACGGATTCCGCAGCTTACCGGACAATTGACGGCGAGCTTGAAAAGGTCGTTGATTATGACGACGATCTTGAAATAGAGTTCACATCGCTGTCTTACGCAACTCCGCCGGTCATACTGCTGTCCTCATTCGGTCTCAGGGATTCCGGTATATTGATGATATTCGATAAGAACGGCGGGCTTAAATCGACAGTCAAGGTCGAAGGAAGGGCTATCGGATTGGATTCCTCCAAAAATGGAGCCGCAGTCATGATTACCGACAGAGTGCTGACCTATACTGCCGACGGTCTGTTTGTCGGTGAGACAAAACTGAATGCCGCGTGTGAACATATCGTATTCAAAGGCAGTTTTATTTACCTGCAGTCCGGGGGAGAAATGAAAAAAGTCCCCGCTTTCAGCAGGCCGGGAGAAGGCTGAGAGATCAGTTTTTGCTTTTATATAAAATGTCACCGCAGAGGAGGCTGATAAAGTGGATATGACTCTGTTTTTGAAAGAACACGTGATCGATATCATTGCCGCCGCAATATTTCTGCTGATGATGTTCATCGGCGCAAAACGTGGATTTCTTCGCACACTATCGGAATTTGTGTGTTCTCTTCTGGCTTTTACTGCCGCAAAACTACTCTCAACTCCGGCGGCAGCATATATATATAAAACATTTTATCAGTCCAAGGCGCTTGCGCTTGTAAACTCCGTTTTTGCAGACGCCGGAAACTCGGTTTCTGATATCATCAGCAGAATTCTGAAGTCTCTGCCCGGCGGTATCGGTGAGTATGCCCTTGAATCGGGGATAGTCTCTGCCGAGAGTATCACGAACACCATAGAAAACAATGTTATGACCGCCGCAGAGATAGAGACAAATATGATCCGTCCTGTTGCCGAACTGCTTCTTCGTATAGCTTTGTTTGCCGTTATTTCGCTGCTTGTAGGGACTGTTTTGCGTATAGTGGCAAGGATCATTATTAATTCAGTAAGGAAAGGGACCGTCGTTCGCACTTCGGACACAGTACTCGGAATAGTGATCGGAGGACTGAAGGGATTTATCAGCGCTTTTATATTCGGAGCTGCGGCGATCCTGTTGTCCTATGTTTCATCCGGAATGGCGGAATACACTGCATATTCTTATATATGTATGGCGGCAAAAGCCGTTATCGGAATATAGGGATCAGGCAATAGTAAACATTATCTGTCCTCTGTCACCTTTCACCTGAAAAGGAGTGAATCATCATGAAAGAAAAGCTTGCGTATCTCTTCGAAAACTGGAAAACCGTACCGAATCTTCTGTCTTTTATCAGGATACTGCTGATACCTGTTTTCGCAGTGCTGTTCTATAACGACCATATCGTCTGGGCGGTGGTCGTGCTCGCGGTCTCCGGGCTGTCCGATATGTTCGACGGCAAGATCGCCAGACGCTTCAATCAGGTCTCAAACCTCGGCAAGATCCTTGACCCGATAGCGGATAAACTGACTGTCGCCACGATAGCTGTGGTTCTGTTCCTGAAATTC
>JAILQN010000063.1 GCA_024699005.1 Clostridia bacterium | reverse complement strand
TCCATACGGAGCGTGTCTCTTCCGAGTTGCTCCGTCCGGTGCTTGTCAGATAAAGCGCCAGGGCCTCCGTCTCGGCTTCGATATCGATGTCGGATTCTGTTACAGTGAGAGTGAAGGACCGGCTCACGTTCCCCGAAGCGACAGCGAAGGTGAAATCATCCGCCGTATCCATACGGACGGAAAAGTCCTGACGGCTCCTGCCGACGGTCTGTTCGGAGATAACGGTGCCGTTCCTGCTGATCGTGACGTCCGCGTTCATGGAAGACGGATCGTATACGGAGAAGCCGATATGGATTGTCGTGTACTGCTTAACGCTGGTTTCGTGGAAATCACAGGTGACGACCGGAGTCATGTTCATCGGCTCAAGGCAGATGATCTCATAATACAGTTCATTCGACCGTACGGTCTGCCCGTTGATCTCAGCCTCGAACCGGCAGGTGAATACGTGGGCGCCGTGTGTCTGCTGCGGGATCGTGAAGGACTGCTGTCTGCCCGATACCGACGTCACCGCCGTGCCGATCTCGGAGCCGTCCAGTATGAAATGAACTGTTTTTTCGATATTACCGGTCGGCACATAAGGAAAACTGACCGGACCGGTATATGCCGTGGAGTCGTCGAAGGAAGACGTCAGCGTGAGCACGACCACAGTTATCGAGAAGTTCAGCGTCCGGTTGTTTCCGTAGGTGTCGGCAACGTTTATCTTCACCGCGGAAGATCCGGCCGTAAGGTAGGGAGCGACGTCGACAGTCACGTCGCCCTGCTGTACGTCGAGCACCGCCTTCACGACGCCGCCGACCGTTATCTTCATCGTGCCGTTGCCCGTCGGGATGCCGTCCTCCTCTGAAGACCAGTTTACGCTGAGGGGCAGCGTGTCGCCCTGGGCGATGGTGCGTGAGAGGAAGCCGGATCTGTTTGTCAGCGTGATATGCGCGTTGTTGCCCGAGCCGCCTCCGCCTCCTCCGCCGCCTCCGGAGAATGGGCCGAGCGGACCGGCAACGATGTCGCCGTCAGAGGTCATGTAGAGGAAGCCGTCATCGACATAGGCGTCATCGATTTTGCCCTGTGTGACAGTGCTAAGACGCGCGAGATCGCGGCCCAGGCCGTCTACAGTGCTGCCGGTAACAGCTGACTCGTTTTCGGCGTTCGTCGCCCGCTCCAGAGCCTGCCTGGCTATCGTATCGGATGTCAGGGCGATCTGCGATATCTCCTGTTCCCTGGCGATCACCGTTTCAAGGGCATCAGCCGCCGCGTTCTCGGATGCTCTGGCTCCGGCTGCCGCGTCCGTGGCTTCGGCGTTTTTTTCAGTTATGACCCTCTGTGCCTCGTCGATGGTGGCTGCCGCGCCGATCAGCTCGTCGGACCGGGCGATGACGTTTACGAGCTGGCGGATCTCAGAATCCGAGCGCAAAGTGTCCTTGTCCAGCGCCGCCCGCTCGACAGCCAGTATTGCATGACCGGACAGGAATTGATAAAACTGTCAGAATGATATATACCTAGGTAACAGATACGATTCTCGCTGTATTATTAGACAAAAAGGAGTTCACACATGGGGCTTTTTACTCCCAAATGGATGTCAGATGACCGGTCAAAAGCACTCAAAGCGGTAGAGAAGATCACTGACCCTCAAAAATTGGCGGAGGTGGCTGTAAACGCAAAAGATCAGTTTGTTATAAGCAAAGCCATTGAAAGCATACAAGAAGAAGCAGTTCTGGCAGGAATTACACTGGGAAATATAAAATATTTTCCTATCATGAAAGCACTTGAGCGTGTAACAAACCCAGACCTGTTGAAGCTAATCGCTGATGAAGCAGAATTAAATTGGGTGCGTATAGCAGCCCTATCCCGTCTTAAAACACAAAATCATAATTTTGATCTGCTGCCGTATAATGATCTCATAAAGGAGTGTGTAAAAGCCGGTAATAGTGAAGCAGCCAATTTGTGCAAAAACCGCTCCCTTCTTGAAGATGTGTACCGTCTTAACAGACCTCGCTGGTTAATGGATAAAAACCAATGGAGTATTATGCATAGTTTTGGGGCTCGTATAAATCAACTTGCTTCTGAATGTATCCGAGACACTCAACTGCCAAGCGGCTTAAAACAATTTATAGAACCCGGAAATATATATTCTGATGAAGTTCACAATGCTGCTCAGGCTAAACTGAATGCTATTCTTCTGCCGGAAAATACTTCTCAGGAAGAACTGTATATGGCAGCACTGAACAATCCCGCTGTAAGAGAAAAAGCTCTTTCACGCATTTCTGATCCGGAGTTTCTGGGGAAGATCGCTCGCAATGCTGAGTTTTCGCCACAAGTCCGTGTTAAGTATGCAGAAAAAGCCGGCATTGGAAATCCGTTCGGCACAAATACACTTGTTTGCCCTAAATGCGGAAAACCAGCCGTTTACAGAGAAATGTACGAATCAATTGATTCGTGGAAAATCGAAGCTGAGTTTAGATGTCAGAAATACGACCAGGGTTGTGAATTGTCTACGGCAAATAATCCCTTGCGCAGTTTCGCGATCGGTGAAGCGGATATCAACTGGAAAGACAAACTTATCTTCATATGTCCGTCTTGCGGTAAAATAAGAACGAGCAGTGATAATACGGATGTCTCTGCTTTCATGACGAGATGTGATTGTGGCAGCATTGAAGTTCCCATCCCGGTTGAGTATCAGTTCGGCTGATGACGCCCACCATTATGTGTATATTATACTACAGTCTCATCTGAAAAGCAATAGAAAAAATATATCATGCAACC
>JAILQN010000026.1 GCA_024699005.1 Clostridia bacterium | reverse complement strand
GGATCTACGTATACGACAGCAATTATCCCGATACGGAGACTTATCTTTACGCTGCGGACGGGAAGATCCGTCAGGCGCCGTACACCGGCTTCGGCACGCCGATCGACTGTATACAGCTGATAGACGTCCAGAAATATTTTGATGCGGTGAAAGGCTATGACGAGACCCACTGCGTCTACGCCGAGTCCGGGACTCTGGACAAAGTGACGACGGATTCGAAGGAAGCGGTAAACTCTTATCCGATGGCGGGCAGCGTTAACGGCGTCAGCTATACGCTGTATGAATTGCCCGGCGATGCGGCAAAGGTCACGCTCGATCCCGCGGACGACGGTTCCTTCGCGACGTTCATCTATTGCGGCGAGGAGCACGCTTTCGGTTACGTTGACGGTAGCACGACGGGGACTTTTGAGACGGTCGGGACCGTGGAGGAGAAGGAAAACGTCGAATTCAGGATCTCCGGTTCCTGCGGCGACAAAGTCGGTTACGTGTTCAACACCGCGAGCGGAGAGCTTGTCATAAGCGGCGAAGGCGCCATGACGGATTATGAAAAGAACGGATCGCCGTTCCGCAACGATAAGTCCGTCAGATCCCTCGTCATCGGGGACGGCGTGACTTCGATAGGCAAATACGCATTCGAGGGCTGCGAAGCGCTTGATAATGACAGCGTCGGATATCCGCAGGACGTGAAGATCGGCGAAAACGCGTTCATCCGCACGGGAGTCGTCATAGCCGGTGACGTCAACGGCGACAGTCAGGTGCTCGCAGACGACGCAAGGCTCGCCCTGCGCAAGTCCGCAAAGCTTGAAGAGCTTGATGAAAAGCAGTTCAGAGCCGCTGACGTGGACGGGAACGGCAAGGTGCTTGCGGATGACGCCAGGCAGATACTCCGGTACTCGGCAAAGCTTCAGAACGCGTTTGACAAAGCGAAATAACCGTTGTTCTCTCCTGTAAAAAAGCATTATTGAAGAGGAATCATCTATGCGAATAATCCTTCTTATCGCGAACGTACTGGTGGATATATGCGGCGTGGTCTGCATGATCATGATGGTCAGATTCATCCGGATGTACCCGGAACGCAGCCGGAAATGCACTGTGATCACAGGCGCGGCGGCGCTGGCGGTATCGGTGATTACGTCCGTGACGGTGGCGCTGAATACTCCGGACGTCGTCTATTCGTCCGGAGCCGGGCTCCTGACCGATACCCCTGAATACGAACAGTATGCGTTTTTGTCCGCTGCGGCAAGCTTTGTGACCACGTGCCTTTTCCTGATCACGCCGGTCATCATACTGCGGGTCAGGCGCGTCTTCCGCACGCTGCTGACGATACTGACGCTTGACTTCGCGGTGGGAGCCGTCTTTTCCTACGTAAGCCTGATAATGGGACTGAACGAGGATAATCCCTCGCAGGAACTGGCGGAGGTCATATGCAATATCGCCGTGTACCTCGCTCTTATCGTTCTTCTGGGTTTCTCCATGCGGAAAGAGAGGGCTGTGCCTCTCCATGAAGTCATGGATTCAATGCCCGCATGGCTGTTCGTCGTCGCGGTTATCTCTTTGTACGGCGTATACGCAAAAACCCAGCTCTTTGACGGAGGCGGGGACACGGAGTATCTTACGACGGTCTACAACGTGATCTGGGCGGTCTCTACGATCGGGATCATGATCGCGGCGGGATACTTCGTATTCAGGATATTCACGCTTTCCTACAGGCAGAATCAGATAATTAAACAAATGGACCAGCAACAGACGCATTACGAGCAGACGCTTAAAAACGACGAAAAGCTGCGGGAGTTCCGTCACGACTACAAAAACCATATGATGGTGGTGACGGCTCTTCTGAACAGCGGCAGGACGGAGGAAGCGGCGGATTACCTTGAAAAGGTGAAGGCTGTTTCCGGCACGGCCGGCAGGCAGTTCAATACCGGCAGTTTTATAGCGGACGCCGTACTCAACAATAAAAACTCGCTCGCGGAGGAGTTCGCCATACATATCGGCTTTACCGGGCGGATACCGTCCGAAGGGATCGAAAACAGCGACCTCTGCACCGTCTTCGCGAACCTCGTGGATAACGCCATAGAGGGTACGAAAAGATATAACGGCAACCGGTATATCAATATCGAGTCGAACGTTCGCAACGGTATGATGGCGCTGTCGGTATATAACCCCGTAAACGAGAAAGTCATCATAAAGAACAATCGCATCAAAACGTCCAAAAGCGACGCCCGCAATCACGGCATCGGCCTGAAAAACGTGGAACGCGTCGCGGAAAAATACCATGGGCATCTGCTGCTCTCCTGTGATGAAAAGGAATTCGGCGCGGATGTATCGCTTAAACTGGATAATTCCGGGGAGGAGAATTGAAAATGAAAAAACTGTTATCCGTATTTCTCGCGTTTATCATTCTTTGCGGCTCAGCGTTTGCCGCGCCGTCATTGTCAGGCGCGCTGTTCACGCTCGCGGAAGCGGCGGAGTCCGCCTCCTGCGGCAAGGGCGTCTCCTACTCTCTTGACGACGCCGGCAATCTGACGATCAGCGGATCCGGGGCAATAGCCGACGACGCTTTCTTTGAAAAGTCCGGCATCAGGACGGTGACGATCCCCGTCACCGTGACCTCCGTCGGGTCCTGGGCGTTCGCCGGCTGCGCGGAGCTTGAAAGCGTGGACATATCCGCGAAGACGATAGGCTCCCACGCGTTTGACGGCTGCGCCGCTCTTGCCGGTGTCACCTTGTCGGAGGGCGTGCAGACCATCGGCGTTCAGGCGTTTGACGGTGATTCCGGGATCAAAGCGCTGAATCTGCCGGCAAGCGTTGCTTCCGTGGGTCCGTCTGCGTTCGCGGGCTGCTCCGGGCTTGAGGCTGTAACCGTCGCCGCGGATAACGAGCATTACTCCGCCGCCGGGAACTGCCTTATTGACAAATCTTCAAAAACCCTTATACTCGGCTGCAGAAACAGCGTCATACCCGACGACGGCAGTGTTGCGGCGATAGGATCGAATGCGTTCAAAGACTGCGCGGATATCGAAACCGTCGTGATCCCGGACAGCGTGACGTCCGTCGGAAGCGCGGCGTTCAGCGGCTGCTCCGGGCTTAAGGCGGTCACCCTGCCGGCGCATATAGATGAAATAAACAGTTACACGTTCTTCGGTTGTTCCGCCCTGGAAGAGGTCAGGATACCCTTCGAGGTGACCACCGTCGGTGATTTCGCCTTCGCCGGATGTGAAAAGCTTAAGAGAATATACGTTCCGGAATCGACCTGCCTGATCGAGGAACACGTGTTTGTCAACTGCGGCAGGGAAAAGCCTGTGATCTGCGCGAAAGAGGGGTCCTACGCCGCTCATTATGCGGAAACACACAGGGACCTGGTGGGTTTTGTGGAAAGTAATTATGAAAGCGAGGCTGCGGCAGCCGCGCTGCAAAAAATCATAAGCGCCATACAGAGCTTCTTTGATGATCTCCGCAACCGGGATTCGTTCCTTAAAGGGTCACCGAGATGGATCTCGTTTGTCCTGAAGTGGACAAGCAAGAAGAAACGCTGACACGGGCTGCTGTGCAGTGATGTCAAAAAGATAAGATTTGTACGAAAAATAAATGATCACCGTTCGCGAAGCGAACGCGACCATATAAGCCTCCACTGCCAAGGGGAGGGGGACCGCGAAGCGGTGGAGGGGTCACCGGTCAAAGCGAAGTAAAAACAGCGCCGGTGGAGGGGTTACCGGTCAAAGTGGGATGACCAGGAAATCAACTCCCTCAGTCGGCTTCGCCGACAGCTCCCTCAGAGAGGGAGCCTTTTCCAAGCCCACCTCCGCGAGGGGGGTGGCGCTTGCGCCGGGAGGAGTATCAGGCATGACTGTATTTGCAATCGGTATGACGTATTATCAGCAGTCACAGCAACAGCTATGGACCCGCATTTCCGTGGAAACCATTTAAAAAGCCGCCTGCACAGCGTTTGTATGCTATGCGGGCGGCCTCACTTATTTATTTATCAGCGCAGCGACTTTATATCCGTCAGCACCATCGGGCGGGACCTTATTCTTCGGCAGGCTCGATAAGCCCGTAGCCGCCGTCGTCGCGTTTATAGACCACAGCGAACGAATCGGTGGCGGAATTAAGGAACACGTAGAACCGGTGGTCAAGCTGGTTCATCTGAAGGATGGCCTCCTCCACGGACTGGGGCTTGACGACGATGTGTTTGGTGCGGACGACTTCGAACTCCGTCTCTTCCGGGATCTCCTCCGCTGCGGCGTACTCGTCAAACGCACCGGATTTAAGCCGTTTTTCGAGTCTTGTCTTGTTTTTGCGGATCTGACGGATAATGGTGTCGATCGCTTTGTCAAGCTCTTCCTCCATATCCGGCCCCTTGGCCTGCGCGCGGTAGATCATGCCGTTGTTGTTTACGGTGACCTCAACGGTCTTGTAGGACTTCTCCGCTGTGGCTACGACCTTCGCGTCAGCCTCCTTGTCAAAGAATCTGTCGATCTTGGAGAGCTTTTTTTCCGCGCGGTTTTTGAAGGATTCCCTGGGCGTACAGTTGCGGCCCTGAATTGTGATGTTCATAAATACATCCCCTTTCATGGAATGGAGAGAGATCTGTCAGCCATGAGCTCTTAGCTCTTAGCTCTTAGCTCTTAGCTTCAAGCCTCTCTTTGTGGATATTATACATTACAATAACAAATTTGTAAAGAGTTTTTGATAAAAAAGTTCAGAGTGCTGATAGTTCCAAGTTCTTTTTAGTTCCAAGTTCTAAGTTCTAAGCGAAGGATCCATCTCCACTCTCCAATCTCCTCACTCCACTCTCTACTCTCCGCTCTCCGAACTCCGTTCTCCGCTCTCGGAAGGTTTTCTCCGGAACTTGCCCAGCACCCGGTTCACCTTCTCCTCCTGCGCGGCGGCTTTTGCGGCGTCCGCCCCGAGCCTCTCGTCAAAATTATAATACATCAGATCGGCGCCGCAGTGAGGACAGTTGATTTTGAAATATAAAGGAGATACCCGCTCCTGACATTTGGGGCATTTTCTCATTCGCGCTCACTCTCCTTCCGGCTGATCTCATCAAGCATCCTCATCCTTCTCTGGGCCAGCTGAGCGCGGATATCCTCAAGGCGTTTTCCGGTCAGGTTATACCAGAAGAACGGTATGATGCCCAGGAAATTCAGCAGCTGCGGAACGAGCACGTAGAACATCCAGATATAAAAATCCGTCTTCTCGCCCTTGACCGCGACCTGTTCGCCGTTGACCGTATTATAGGTCAGACCTATCACCGGAAGCACGGCGGTGGCGATCGAGTTACTGACGGAACCCGTCAGCTTGCTGAAGAAAGAGGATACGGCGAAGGATACGCCCTCGTTCCTCTCGCCGGTCTTAAGCTCCATATAATCTATCGTGTCCCCTATCATCTCGGTGGAGATGATGTTCCTGACGGTATGCACTATGCTTATGACGATATTCAGAAGCATAAGTATGGGCACCGCGACAACCTTGTTCGCGTACTGTCTGAAACCGACAAAAAAGCAGATGATGCCGATGGCAGCCTTCGCGAAAAAATGGATTATCATCAGCTGCTTGTTGTCGAATCTGCGTTTTATCGCAGGAATGAACGGATAAGTCCCTATCCCCACGACGCCGCCCGGAATATCTATAAGCAGCTTCAGGGAATTGAGCTGCACGACCTCGGCAAAATAATAGGTGGTGAACACGTTGTAAAGACCGCCGGTGGACATGAGCATATTGGAAAGGACGATCAGTATGAGGGGCTTGTTGT
>JAILQN010000049.1 GCA_024699005.1 Clostridia bacterium | reverse complement strand
CCTTTTCCGTGCTTCCTGTGCTATTATGTTCATGAGAAGTTCTCCTTTGATTTGGTTGGTTTTGTTTGGTAGCTTGATTATACCATACCAAAGGTTGATCTTCTCTTTTTTTTTGGCTCATATCATTTTACATCATACATTCCGAAAATAAATATAAGCTCAGAATTCCGGATACAAACCAGGATCTCTAATAACTGTATTTAAGAAGCACCATCACGGAATATACGATTATTATGCCGATGAGCACCGCAGCCTGCTTGCCTTTGTGCCCGGTCAGAAGACCGATCAGCTCACGCACAGATGCATTGGGCCAGAAATACCATTTGGTCACGGAGCCTATACCCTGAGCGCGCATTTTGACCTTCCTTGCAAATATACCGCTTCTGAAAACATGGTATCCGTTTGTGGAAAAGATGACTTTACCGTCGGGATTTATACTGTCAATGATATCTTTTGAAAAGGTCATGTTTTCAAGAGTATTTGTCGAGCGGTTTTCCTCTATTATCCTTTCGGGCGGTATCCCCTGCTCCGTAAGGTAGTTTTTCATACATTCACTTTCCGCGATCACCTCATCGCTCCCCTGACCTCCGGAGGTAATGAATGTAAGTTCTTTACCTGTTTCCGCTTTCTGTTTATTGCGAAAATCCACAGCACAATCCATCCTGCTGCGCAGCAGCGGAGTGGGCGTGCCGTCACGCCTGATGGAACATCCGAGGATTATCACAAAATCCTTGTCATATCCGGGCTTATAACGCAGCACAATCCGATTCGCAAAAATGGTGCCTATAAGCATACATTCCGCGTACAGCCAGACACAGTACATAATACCGGTCAGCAGATCATGTATCATAACATACGTCTGACTGCCGGAAACATAATAGTCGAGTCTGAACAGAAGAAGCCCGAAACCGACTATTCCTAAAGAAAACACGATACCGAGTATGTTTACGAATGAAAACCCCTCGTGACGTATAAGCGAAACGTTAGACAGGCAAAGAGCGGCGGAGAATACTATCGCAAATGGCAGCGACAAAATCATAAACACAATTACCGAAGCGTTTATATTATGCAGAAGCGTTTCGGCGGTATACAAATCAGGCATCCTGTACATCCTGACGGTGTTTATGGCGAATATGGCAACAGGCGTGATCAGAAACAGCGAAAAGCCCGAATAGAATATCGTGTTGTAGGAATATGGATTATAATGTACCTGCCCCACAAACGCGAAAACAAGTATCGCCATAAGTCCTGCAAAATAAACCGTCGCGCCGAGGCTGACGTATACCGCATATTCCGCACCGAGAGTCAGAAAAATCACCACTGAAAATACGGCGAAGACAGCCGTCCAGATAACGGCGGGAAGCAGATTCGGTTTTTTATCTCTCGTATCGAATTTCAACATAAAACACTAATTTACGTAAAAAACAGTTCACGGGCGTTTTCGGCTGCAGCGTCGACGATCTCCTGAGCCGTGATCCCACGCACCTCGGCTATTTTTTCGGCGACGAAAGGAATAAGCGAGGAATCGTTCCGTTTGCCCCTGTTCGGAACAGGCGCCATATAGGGGCAGTCTGTTTCAAGAAGTATACGGTCAAGCGGCGCAAACCTTACGGCTTCGACGGGCTTGACTGCGTTTTTGAAAGTGACCGCGCCGCCGAAGCCCACGTACATACCGAGATTCAGTATCTCCCGTTCGGTTTCCACGCTGCCGGAAAAGCAGTGCATGACCCCGCGGGGTTTATATTTTTTCAACAGTGAAAGAGTATCGCCGTGAGCCTCGCGGTCGTGTACAATAACGGGTTTATCAAGCTTCACGGCAATCTCCAGCTGACACTCAAACGCGTCAAGCTGAAGGTCCTTCGGAATATCCCAGTAATAATCAAGTCCAATCTCTCCCAGCGCGACACATTCGGGATGATTAAGCTGAAGAATCAGCTTGTCATAATCGCCGTCAGCAATATCAGTCGCCTGCTCAGGATGGATCCCGCAAGCGGCGTAGATATAATCGTATCTTTCCGCGAGGGCAAGATTTGCATATCCGGAAGCGATATCCGTGCCGCAGCTTATCACTCCGACAATACCCTTTTCGGGAAGCCCTTTCAAAAGGGCTTCCCGGTCGGTATCGAACGCTTTGTCGTCATAATGGGCGTGAGTATCGAATATGTTTTTCATCAGGTGACATGTAACAGGTGACAGTAAACAGGTAACAGTCCAGGAACGATAACTGTTGACTGCCGGCCTGTTCAGCAGAGTTTTGAGCCGGCGGGGCTGTCCGGAGCGGTTATCACGTGCAGATCCCCGTCCGGGCTTTCCGCGGAAATGATCATTCCCCTGCTCTCCACGCCGCAGAGCGTTACGGGTTTAAGATTCAGTATCGCCGCAACGTGCTTGCCGACAAGTTCCTCGGGCTGGTAGTAAGCCGCGATCCCCGAAACGATCACGCGTTCCTTGCCCGTGCCGTCGTTGAGAGTGAATTTCAGAAGTTTTTTTGCCTTTTTGATCTTTTCGCAAGATATCACTTCACATACACGGATATCGCATTTCGCGAAGTCGTCTATGGAGATCTGCTCGGCGTTCTCGATCTCTTCGGCCAGCTTTTTGTTATTCTCTCTCGATGCAAGCTCCGCCTGAAGCTCGGCGGCAAGAGCTTCGGTATCTATACGGGCGAATAACGGCTCGGCAACGCCGACCTTATGCCCCGCCTCAAGCGCGCCGAAGGCGCTCAGGCTCTCATAAGAAGCGATATCGGTGCCGATCTGTTCAAGCATCTTCTCTGAGGTTTCGGGAATGAACGGACTCAGCTCTACCGCGACGATCCTGATAGCCTCGATAAGGTTATACAGTACGGTAGAAAGCCTTTCCTTATTGGCTTCATCCTTTGCGAGCGCCCATGGGGCCGTTTCGTCGATATATTTGTTGGCGCGTTTCGCTGCGTTCAGGATAGCCTCGGCTGCATCGGCTATACGGAATTCGTCGAAAGCCTTCTCAACTGCAGGTACAGCGCTCATGATATCGGCTTTGAACGAGTCGTCAAGAGGATCGGAAACGGTGTTCACGGGAAGGACGCCGTCA
>JAILQN010000014.1 GCA_024699005.1 Clostridia bacterium | reverse complement strand
TGCCTCTTGTCATTCCCCTGGCGCACCTTATAGGCATCAGCTCCAACACCGTGGCGATCACCTTCGCCATGGCTGACGGTTTTACGAACCTGCTTTACCCCACGAGCGGGATCATGATAATCGCCATCGGGCTTATCGGCGTGTCGTACACAAAATGGCTCCGCTTCAGCTGGAAGCTGTTCGTGCTGGAGGGCATAGTCGCCGCGGCGGTCATGTGCTTCGCTGTTGCTGTTGGATACTGTTAATGTACGATTGGCGATGTGCAGTGTGCAATGTGCAATTGCGCCGCACATCACCACAGAAAAAAGCTTTTCACCGCCCCGTTGAATTATTCAGGCGTTTTACGGGGCGGTATTTATTTGCTTTCTATATTTTTCCGGACCCAATTGCACATTGCACACTGCACATTGCTAATTATCATTTGACTTTTCCTCCCATTATTGATAATATAAAACAAAAAATGCGGAGGTTGGCTCTATGATAACATATGACGGCGACAAAAAGCTTTTCAAACTGGACACTCCTCAATCAACCTATATAATCGGAATAAATGAGGCGGGATATCTGCTTCACTGCTATTACGGCAGGTATATCCCTGACACGGCGGTAAAAGGCGCGATGCGGCGGTTCGTGAACGCATCGTTCAGTCCCGCGAGCGCGGACATACCCGGCGAGGTATTCTCTACGGACGTCGAGCCTATGGAGTATTCCGTGAACGGTTCCGGCGACCTGCGCATTTCGGCTCTCGCCATACGCAATCCCGACGGCAACACCGTCACAGATATCCGTTATTCCGGGCACAGGATATATGCCGGCAAGCCCGATATCTCTCCCCTGCCGCAGATTTATCTCAACGATGAGAGCGAAGCGGATACTCTTGAACTGATCACCCGCGACGCCTATACCGGAGCGGTCGTTACCCTTTATTATACGGTTTTCAATAAACTTGATGCGATCGTCAGGAGCGTGAAGGTCGAAAACGCCGGCGGCAATACCCTTGATATCGAGCGTGTTTTCAGCCTCTGCCTCGACCTGCCCACGATGGATTACGATCTTATCACGTTCTGGGGCAGGCACGTGCGCGAGAGACAGCTTGAAAGGCGCGCGCTCGCCCACGGGCTGCAGGGAATACATTCCAAGCGAGGCTCCTCTTCGCACTGTCAGAACCCGTTCGCGGCTCTTATCTCCGCCGGCGGAGACGAAGAACACGGAGACGCCTACGGTTTCAACCTGGTTTACAGCGGCAACTTCGATTTTTCCGCGGAGGTCGACTTCAACGCCTCCGTGAGGGTCATCATGGGTATCAATCCCGACGACTTCGAGTGGAAACTGGAGCCGGGCGGGAGCTTTCAGGCTCCCGAAGCGGTCTGCGTGTTCTCTCACGAGGGCCTTGGGGAGATGTCGCGCACCTTCCACAGGCTGTACTCGGACAACCTTATCCGCGGCAGATACAAAACCGAAAAACGCCCCCTGCTCATCAACAGCTGGGAGGCGGCGTATTTTGATTTCGACACCGACAAACTGGTCGCTTTCGGCGAGCACGCCAAAGAGCTCGGCATCGAGATGCTGGTCATGGACGACGGCTGGTTCGGCAGGCGGAACGACGATACGAACTCCCTGGGCGACTGGTACGTCAATGAGAAAAAATTGCCGGGAGGCCTGGGCGTCCTTGTAGACAGGATCCACGCTCTCGGCCTTAAATTCGGCATCTGGTACGAACCGGAGATGATCTCGCCGGATTCCGACCTGTTCCGCGCCCACCCGGACTGGCTGGTCCACGTGCCGGGCAGAACGCCGTCCCTGGGCAGACATCAGTACGTCATCGACATGTCAAGGCAGGACGTACGCGACAATATCTTTGATCAGATGGCAGGCGTGCTGTCCAATTTCAAAATAGATTATCTCAAATGGGATTTCAACAGAAATCTGTCCGAGGCGGGCTCGGCGATCCTTCCGAAAGATCTTTCAAAGGAGTTTTTCCATCGCTTTATCATGGGCACGTATGAGCTTATGGACAGGCTGACGAAAGCGTTCCCCGACGTACTGTTCGAGGGCTGCTCCGGCGGCGGCGGACGTTTTGATCCGGGCATCCTTTACTATATGCCGCAGATCTGGTGCAGCGACAATACCGACCCGATCGAGCGTCTGACCATACAGTTCGGTACGTCCTTCTGCTACCCGGCTTCCGCTATGGGCGCACATGTTTCCGCCTGCCCGCGCACCGGTTACGCCACCAAGGGCGCCGTCGCGCTCTGGGGCACGGGCGGCTTTGAGCTGGACCCCGTCAAGCTGACGGAGGACGAGCGGAAAGAAGTCAGAAAGAGCGTCGCGGATTATCACAAATATTACGACCTTATCAGGCAGGGCGATCTATACAGGCTCCTGAGTCCGTTCGACAACGATTTCAACTGCGCGTGGGAATTTGTCAGCCCCGATAAAAACACAGCCCTTCTGACCGCCGTCACCATGCGCAAAAAGATCGAGACCCCGTTCGGTATAAAGCTCAGGGGGCTCGACCCGGATAAGTATTATAAATGCGATATGGACGGAGAGATCTACTCCGGCGCTGCGCTTATGTATGCGGGGATAAGCCTCCCCTATTATATGACAGCCCGCGACGGGGAAAGCGTGATGGTGGAGCTTACGGCGACAGTGAGCTGACTGCCGGTTACTGAAATAACATCGTTGATTAATGTGCAATGTGCAATCAGCAATGTGCAATTGAGGGTCGCTGCGCGACAATATTTATAATCACAAACCATTCATTGCACATTGCTAATTGCACATTGCTAATTATTTCTACGCTTTCCTGGATGAAAATAAAAATGGAAAAACACATGGCACGCGCCCTCATCGCCATGAGCGGCGGAGTGGACAGCTCCGTCGCGGCTCTCAGGATGCTTGAGAAGGGCTATGAATGCGCCGGCGTCACGATGAAGCTTTACCGCAACGAAGATATCGGCGCGGACCCGTTCGGCACCTGCTGCTCCTACACGGACAGCGAGGATGCCCGCCTCGTGTGCAAAAAGCTGGGGATCAGTCACGAGACTCTGTCTTACCGCACCGAGTTCCGGGACTTCGTGATCGAAAAATTCATACGCACCTACGAAAACGGCGCCACCCCGAACCCGTGCATAGACTGCAACAGATATCTTAAGTTCGGCGCCCTGCTCGACTACGCGGAGGAACACGGCTTTTCGAAGCTGGCGACCGGGCATTACGCAAGGATAGAATACAACGAAGGCACCGGAAAATACGAGCTGAAAAAAGCTCTCGACCCCGCGAAGGATCAGAGCTACGTGCTGTATATGCTCACCCAGAAGCAGCTCGCTGCTCTGGATTTTCCGCTCGGATATATGACCAAAACAGAGGCGCGGGCTCTGGCGGAAGCCAACGGCCTTGTCACGGCAAAAAAACGCGAGAGTCAGGATATCTGCTTCGTGCCGGACGGTGACTACGTGAGATTCATGGAGAACTACACCGGCAAGACCTACCCGCCGGGGGACTTCCTGGACACGGCGGGCAACGTCATCGGCAGGCACGAAGGCGCCGTGAAATACACCCCCGGTCAAAGGCGCGGGCTCAGGCTGCCCATGGGCGAGAGGGTCTACGTCGTTGATAAAGACATGCGGGACAATACCGTGACCGTAGGTGAAAACAAAGACCTGTATTCCGATACTGTCACGGCGGGAGATTTCAACTGGATCTCCGGCGCAGCGCCGCAGGAAACGGTTTACTGCAAAGCGAAACCCCGTTACCGAGCGCCGGAAAAGCCCTGCGCGGTCACGGTTGAAAACAATAAGGTGATCATCAGATTCGACGAACCTCAGCGCGCCGTCACTCCCGGTCAGGCGATAGTGCTTTACGACGGAGAGAAAGTGATCGGCGGAGGAACCATTTCAATGTGCAATTAGCAATGTGCAATGTGCAATTGCGACGAACGAAGATCCCAACAGTTAACTTTACACCGCCCCGGAAGATAATTAATCTGATCCAACGGGGCGGAAGAAAGCCCGGTATTGCGAATTCCAAAGCGCAATTACACATTACTAATTGCACATTGCACATTAAAAAATACCGTCATCTTTACTGAATAACAGAAAGGATAACAAATGAAGGACGTAAGAATAGGCGTTATAGGTCTCAGCGGGCGCGGAGCGGGCATGCTCAGCCTGATGCTCGACGTGCCGGGGGTCGTCTGCCCCGCGGTCTGCGACAGGGTCCCCGAAAGGGCAGCCGACGGGCTGAGGCGCGTTAAAGAGCATGAAAACTACACCGGCTACGAGGTGAATTCTTATACCGACTATAAACAGATGCTCGCAAAGGAAAAGCTGGACGGAGTGTATATCGCAACCACCTGGATAACGCATTCCCGTATAGCTGCAGACGCCATGCGCGCCGGGATCCACGCCGGCGTGGAGGTAGGCGGGGCGGCGAGCGAGGCGGAACTCCGGGAGCTTGTCGACGTCTCCCGCGAGACGGGAAAGTTCTGCATGCTTATGGAGAACTGCTGCTACGACCGCAAGGAAATGGCTGTATATAAGATGGTTAAAGAGGGCAGGTTCGGCGAGATCATCCACTGCGAGGGCGGCTACCGTCACGATTTGCGGGAAGAGATCGTCATGGGACGAGAGAACATCCACGGCAGGCTGTTCAATTTCCAGCACAGGAACGGCGAGCTCTACCCCACCCATCAGCTGGGGCCGATAGCAAAGCTGCTGGATATAAACCGCGGCAACAGGTTTTTGTCTCTGGTGTCCATGTCCTCCAAATCCAGAGGTCTGAACGAATGGATAAAAACCAGACGGGGCGAGGACTACGACCTTTACGGCTATGACTTTGCCGAGGGCGACGTCGTAACCACCATTATAAAATGCGCCCGTGGCGAGACCATCACCCTGACCCACGGCTGTTCGCTTCCCCGCCCGTACTGGCGCAATTACCTTGTGGAGGGCACGAAGGGCGTGTTCTTTGAGGCCACGGACAGTCAGTGGCTCTTCGCCGTCGAGGGGATCACCGAGAGCGGCGAAAGATGGGAGAGCTTCAACGACCGCATAACGGAATTCGAGCATCCTCTCTGGAAAGAATATCTGGGCGAAGGCGTAAAAAAAGGTCACGGCGGCATGGACTATCTTGTCCTGGAGAGCTTTGCGGACGCGGTGCGCGCCGGGGAAGCGCCGATAGACACCTACGATACCGCCGCGCTTATGGCGATCACCTATCTTTCGGAGCAGTCCGTCGCAATGGGCGGTATGCCGGTGCCCGTGCCGGACTTCACCAACGGCACGTGGATCGACCGCGAGCCGTACAGAAAGTCAAAATTCTGCCTGAACGAAGTGTGCCCCGTCGATATATGAGCGGTTTTGTCAGGGAAGTCGACCTCCACGGCTTAACGGTCGACGAGGCGCGGATACGCCTTGAAAGCGCGGTCCGGAACGCCGGCAGCGGCGTGTATACGATAATCGCCGTGCACGGCTACAGAGGCGGCACGGCGATAAGAGATATGATATATTGGAAATTCCGCAGCAATCCGGACGTTCTGCGGGTAGAACCGGGCGAGCAGCCCGGGGAAACCAGGATCGTGCTGAAAGAATTGTAAGGATTACTCCCCGATCGGTCAAAAACAATATAATAACGGGTGCGGGCAAAGCCCGCCCTTCATTATTCGGTTTTCAGTATTCATTATTCATTAAAAAACATATCTCCCGCGGTAAGCGGGAGATACGTTTTATCAGCTGTTATCCGCCGATCGTCATTGACAGACCGGAGATCGCCGCAATGATGCGTCTGAACCAGTTGAGGATCTTCTGCCACCAGCTGAGCGCTATCGCCTTGATGGCAACTGTCGCTCCGGACATTATGCCGGTCGTGCCACTGACGGTGGAAGTCGTTCCGTCCGCGAATACGAACGGTGAACCCGGGTCAAATGTCGTAAGGACCGCAACGGTGTAGCCCTCGTCCGCTTCCTGCAGAGTGTAGGTGGGCTGGACAGCGTTGGGTATCTTTGAGTACGTGCCGTCGGAGGCGATCCTGACCCACTGATATCTGAGATAACTCAGCTGAACAGAAGTCAGACCCTGAGTGGACGCTGTGAGCGTTTCTCCGACTTCCGGCGTGCCCGTGATCGAAACGGTGTAGTTCACCGTGCAGGTGGTAACCGTAAGGCGGACAGGCTGGCTGTCGCTCAGGAAGTTCACGCTGTCGGTCGGTGTGAAGACTACTACGTAATTCTCATAAATACCGATGGATTCGGGGATCGTGGACGCGGCGTTCTCATAAGCGAAAGTGCCGTCGCCGGAGCCCGCAACGCTGAAGACCGCTTCGGACAGCGGTTTGCCGAATTCGATGGTGGCGTTTGACGGGAAGGTATGAGCTATCGGGGCCTGTGCGATTTCAACAAAGCAGGTGGCAACGTTCAGGATGTTGAGCTCATAGTTCGCGGATGATGTGCCGGTGAGCTGCGCCTGAATGTCAAGAACCGGTCTGCTGCCAGCGTCGGGACTTGCGGCGGTGCCGGTGCCGGGCTGTATCTGTACAGTCGCCTCGGAGTCGGAACCCTTGTAGCCGCTGATGCCTGTGAAAGTCACATTGATCACGGCGCTGCCGTTATATACTCTGCCGGTCTCCGCTACGGCTGTGGCGTTAAGTTTGGCTTTTGTGATGTTCGCGTTCCTTGTGGACGCGGTGACAAGATTGTAGTTGCCGGCGTCGGCGCCTGTAAGCGTCAGGCCGCTCGCGATGACGGACTTGTTTGTTCCGACATAGGCGGAGTCGAAGTTGAATTTTGCCCTGCTCTCGTCATACGCAACGTCGTCCGAACCGATTTTGCCTACCGCATTGATGGATACCGTAGCTGTGGTCGTGCCGTCATAAACCTTGTCCGAAGCTGTGTAATTCAGGTTGAAATCACGTTTTGTGATCGTGATCGTGCCTGCCACAAGACCGCTGACAGGACCGTAATACTGAGACGTGTATCCGCCCGCGGGTTTGGCCGGGGTACCGATGCTGACGGTTACCTGATAGGTGCCTGCGTTCTTCGGAGCCTGAGTTGAACCGTTATAATAGACCGTGATATCACCGATGTATGGAGCGTAAGCGCTCTTTGCCGTTACGACCGCCTCGCGGACCTCTCCGTCGTACTGGCTGGAGGCAGGAACCGTGATATTGAGCAGTTCAAGGCTTGCGGGCGTAAGCGCCTGAATAACCTCGGCTGTAAGGTCGGAGCTCGCATTGCCGGTGAAGCCCTGCGTCGCGATGGCTGTAACCTGAACATAGATCTTCTTGCCTTCGTCTGCCGGCTTGACCGTATAAGAGGCGCCTGTGCCGAGATATCCGCTGCCGGCGTCAAACCAGATGATGCTGTAGGCGGAGATCGCGGAAGGATTCATACCGTCAAGGCTTACTGTCAGAGTGCTGTCAACCATCGCGGAGCCGGAGATGACGGGTGTTCCTGTGATGGCTTTCGCGGAGATCGAAAGATTGACCGTAAGACCGGTGACTTCGCAGTAGTTTTCCGAATCGGTGGGAACAAATTTCGCGCCGTACGGAGTCGCGCTCTGAACATACGCAGGTACGAAGGCGGTGTCGTCAAATTCATAGTAGCCCGGAACTTCGGTCACGGGATTGTTGGGATTCGTCTGACGGCCGTTCCTGAACACGGCTTCGCCAAGCGACTGGGTATTGACTATCGTTGCGGTCGGTGTCGAATTGATGACCGGGGTCGCCTTTGCGACGATGAAATTCCTTGTGCCTGCCGTAAAGGAGTAGTTCTGCGCGCTGAGGCTCGAAACAACAGCGGTCAGCAGATAGGAGCCGACGGGCGACGTGCCTGCTGTGTAAGGTGTGGTATACGTCGGAGTGTTGGAGATAAGGGATGTTGTATCGGAACCGTAGAAGCCTGTGTAGGTGTATGTGATCGCGGGCAGCTCCGCGCCGTAGGTCATGCCTGTCACGGCGTCGGGAGTGACGGTAATGTTCCTCTTGCCGACCGTAAGACTGCCGTTGATATACTCGATATTGTAGTTCGCGGCGGTCTGACCCGACGGGGTGATGGTGTAAACGCCGACGGGCGAACCCTGGGTGTAGTTGGTGGTCACGCTCAGAGCGCCGGTGAGGGCGGAACCCTCGTTATCGGTGCCGACGGTCCATCCGGAATAAATAACGCTGCCTGCGCCGTAGTTCGGCACACCGTCGCCGTAGGTTGCCGTATCGTCGTTGGCTTTAACGGTCAGAGTAGCCTTGTTGACGGTCGCTGTGCCCACCTGGATCGTCCAGATGTTGTTGGTGTCCTGAGAGCCGGCAAAGTCTGTTATCTTGATGGGATATGTGCCTGCCGGCAGGCCTTTGTAATAGTCGACCCACTGGCCGTTGACCAGGAACTGATAGGACGAACCGTCTTCCCAGCCCTGTTCCTTGTCGGCGTCCGCGTCGGCAAGAGTGTCAAATGCGATGTTATAAGCGATTGATGCGGGATCCGCGCCGTAGGTCAGCGTGTTGACACTCGGAATGATTGTCACGTCTCTCTTGTTTACGGTGATCGAAACGTATTTTGTAAAGGTGTTATAGTTGTTCGCATCCGCGCCTGAGGGAGCAAAACTGACCGCCACGCTGGTGTATTCTCCGGCGTTCCTGACTTCATTCTGCTCGTCAACGGTCCAGCTGCCGGCGGGGCGCTCGTTGTTGACGCCCTTCGCGGTGAAGGAGTAAAGCGGAACGATGCCGTCGGCGCCGGAAGACAGTTTGCCGGTGGTCGCGCCGTATGTGCCCGTGTAGGCGTCCTGGATATCGGTGCAGGTGATGTCGGCTTTTTCTATTCTGAGAGTGAAAGTCTGGGTCCTGCCGTTACGGTTGTATGTGCCGGAGGACGCGTAAACCGTATCCGACGAGACTGTGGCTGTGATCTCGTACTCGCCGGCGTTCTTGGGCAGACCGTTCACGGTCGAGCCGTTGGAAATATAGCTGTACTGTACGCCCGTCTTGCCGTTTGAGTGCCCCGCAAGTGTGCCGTCGACCGTGTAGACGCTTGTGACGTCGTTCTGGTTGGAGGTATCATAGATCTTGACCTGGAAATCGGTGCCGGGAACGGCTTTCTTGCCCGTGTAGGTCATTGTGACCGTACCGCCGGCGTTCGTCAGGTTTGTGACGCTCGCATCGTTGTCTGCGGTGACGAATTTGATGTCGGTCGCTTTTTTGATGACGTAGTTGACGTAGATTATCGTGATCCTCGGAGTGCTGCCTGTCTGCGGCCCTACGCCGGCGTTGGTCATCGGGCTGCCCGCCGCGTTCCAGTTCGTCAGAGTCGTCAGGTTGTTGTTTGAATCGACAGTAAAGTTCCTGTTGTAGTACGTGCCCGCCGCAACGGCATCGCTGGCAACGCTGCTGAGGGCGTAGTAATAGACGTTGTTGACAGAGCCGCTGGTACCGTAGATCGCGTTCTGAGTAGCGGTGGCGTCCAAAATGCCGGTGTTGTAGCTGCTCTGAACAAGTCTCGGCTCGCTTGCGGTTATGGTGGTGTCACGTCTGAAGGAAGCTCTTACAAGGTTGGCGGGAGTGACTGTCTGGTTGTAGTAACGGTTGATTATAACGTACTGGGAAGTGGAGACAGTGCCGTTGGTCAGCTTTGCGCTGGTGGAATCGTGGGTCTCGTGGCTGTTCTTGCTGGTCGAAACCTTGTTTACCGATGAACAGTCCGTTGCGTAGTTGTTGCCTGTTTTCCCTGAGCGATAGACCTCTTCACCGTAGTATTTGCTGGATGCGGGAGCGAGGTCATCCGAACCGAAATAGCCTGAGCCGTGAGTCTGTTCGGAGGCGTGCTGACCATAGGTCATATTGCCTACCGAGCTGAAGCCTCCGACCGCGACTGAGCGCCTGTGATATGTTCCGGGATCATTATCGGTGTGACATTCGTCAAACGAATGTGTGGATCCGGGAATAGTAATGGTAACGTTATCCTTGTAATGTTCGTAGTAAGCGTCGATCGATGCGCCGCCGCCTATCACGGGATAATTAGAACCTGTATACATGACGCCGCAGGCAAAAGAAACGCTTTGTCCGCTTGACCATGTATCATTGTTGTTTCTTCCCATGTATTCGGCGGCTTTCGCGGTGATGGTGACAGGCCCCAATATTTTTGCGTTGTTGGAATATACGCCGACAGAATAAGCGTTATGGTGATCCTTTTCGCCGCAGGTCGCCGACGCTTTATAGCCTCCGGCGTAAGTCTGTATATTAACGGAGCCGCCTGTCATTGTGACGTTGCCGCCGCATATACCATAGACAAAACCGTAGCAGTACGATGAGGTCGCTGAGATTCCTAAAGTGCCGCCGTCGTTGGAGCTTGCGACAAAGGTTCCGCAGTCGATCGCACCGTTTGACGTAACGGTTCCGCCCATATTATATATACCCACGCAGTAAAGGAAAATATCGTGATATTTGCCGTTTTTGGTTTCAACTGCTGACAGGTAAGCGTTGACATTGACACCGGAGGTGAGAGTCAGCGTGCCGTTGTTGACGATAGCGGCAAGCTTCTGCGGAGCATTGGACTCATTGCCCTGCTCGCGGTCGTAGGACATAAGCTTGTTGCGGATAGTGCCGTTGCCGCTGATATTAAGCGTACCGTTGTTCCTGATAAGCCCCCAGTAAGTGCCGTTTGCATAGGTGCCGTCAGTATACGAGGTCGCATAAATGGACTCGCTTGTAGTCTCCTTATCATAGGCTATCGTATGCCCGTTCATATTGAGGTTGACGGTGACGCCCGTCGGGATGGTCGTGAGCGACGTTGCGCCTGTGATGTCCCCGGTCAGGGTGATATTCACTATATCGCCCGATGATTTGCCCTGGATGGCAGACGCCCAGTTGTTCGAGCTGGCGACGTTGACGTTGTACGTCGCCGCTCCTGCTTTGGGCAATATGCCGTCAAGCATAAATAAGCCGCCCAGCGCAAGGCACATGACCAGCGCGGTTACTATCACGCGGGAGAAAGCGGTGCGTTTGGTTCCTGTCATAATAAGTTCCTCCTTGAAGGTACGCGGGGCGATGAACCCCGGATTGATTTTTTTGCTGCGCCGCCGGCACGGATAACGGAGAGATCCGGTCTTCCGCGAAACGCTTCGGCGACATCAAAATCCTTGAAAAGAGATAAAAGCCGGATATGCAGACTTTCATTCACTTTAAATCGGTAACATTATAACTGCTTTGTCAAAGTTTGTCAAGCAAAAATTAACAATTTATTCATAAATTATTATAAGAACTTAAATCGAACAGGTATTGGATCGACCTTGTGACATATGCCGAAATTAACTGACTTGACACGAGTGGATTAATGGGGTATAAAGGTAAAAAATAACAAGGAACAGAGATAATTATGGGCGCATCAGATCTTATCAATTACATACGGGACAAATCGATACTGATCCTCGGCTTCGGGCGCGAGGGCAGATCCACTTACAACTTCATAAGAAGCCGTCTGCCGGAAAAACCGCTGACGATCGGAGACGTGAACCCCGTGAAGGTTGACGATCCCTTTGTTGGATACGACTGCGGGGAAGGATACCTTGATAACCTCGGGAAATACGACGTCGTGTTCAAAACTCCCGGCATAGCTTTTCTGGGCGTGCATTACCCCGGTTCCACCGAGATAACATGTCAGACGGATATGTTCATGCGTTTCCGCGACTGCCCGGTGATCGGCGTGACCGGCACGAAGGGCAAGACCACCACTTCGACCCTGACTTATGAAATACTCAGGGCAGCAGGCAAAAAAGCCGGTCTGATCGGCAATATGGGCGTGCCGGTGCTGGATCACATCGATATGGGCGCGGATGAGATCGCGGTCACAGAGATGAGCTCGCATCAGCTTGAGTTTACCCGGTCCTCGCCGGACGTCGCGGTCCTGACCAATATTTTCGAGGAACATCTCGATCATTACGAGGGCGGAATGGCGGGCTACGTGAACGCCAAGCTGAATATAGTCCGTTATCAGACTGACGCCGACACCTTTATATATAATGAAACGCAGGGAGTCGCTCCCTGGCTCGATATTGCGTCGGTGCCTTCCCGTAAGATCGCGGTGCCGCTGGGAGGTTCCGTCGCGGATCTGCCGAAATCAAAGAATCTGCCGGGCGACCACTACCGGCAGGATATAGAATACGCATACCGCGCAGCTCAGGTTTTCGGCGCTTCCGCAGACGCTCTCCGGACGGCAGTTGAAAATTACCGGGGGATCGAGCACCGTCTGGAGCGATTCGGGGAGTACGGCGGCGTTATATGGTACGACGACGCGATCTCCACCATGCCGTTTTCCACCGAATGCGGGATCAGGGCGGTAGAAAACGAGGTCTGCCCTGTCGGGACGCTGATCGTCGGCGGGCTGGACAGGGAAATAAGCTATGACGAATTTGAGGATTACCTCGCCGCGTCCGAAATCGGAAACGTGATCTGCCTGCCCGAGACGGGGCACAAGATCGCGGACGCCCTCTCAAAGCGCGAAAATACAAAACCCGCTGTTTTCAAAGCAGCGGATATGTCGGAAGCGGTCTCGCTGGCGGCGGAACACACCCGGCCTGGAACGGCGTGTATCCTTTCACCTGCGGCAGCGAGTTATAATGTCTATAAGAACTTTGAGGAGAAGGGACGGCACTTTAAAGAGCTTGTGAAGGATCGGTTCAAACGAGTTTCAAAATAAAAGTGGGATTTGTTGAAATCATTCAGGTCGTTTTTATAAAATATCCGCCGGCTCTGCCGAAACGGTTGAAAATGCATATTGCCGATCTGTGGGATGCTTTTCGTGACCGGCGCGGCGATTGAGGCGACCGGTCATAAGGACGAAAACAACGACGGCTGGTGTGACGTCTGCAAAAAGGAGCTTTCGCCCCACTACACCGAAGCCGACCTCTGCGCCTACTGCGGCGAATATCACGGCAATACCTTCTTCGAGGTCATGATCGCCCTGTTCCACAGGATCATGTATTTCTTCAATAAGCTGACCGCTTAAACAAAACAAACTCAACAACGGGCTGCCTGCCGGAATTCCGGCAGGCAGCCCGTTGTGATCCTCCTGTTGATTCAGTCTGTCAACATGATTCTTACGCTGTCTGAATAGACTGTTTCATTGGTTTTGGTAACGGCACATCGCCAGAGCACCCTCGAAGTGTATTCCGTTGTGTTAAGACTCAGGTTCGCGGTAGCCGCGCTCGCAGTCGAGGTCAGATCCTTCCACGTAGCTCCGTCATCGGAGGACACCTGCCACCGATATGACGTCGCCCCGGGAGCCACCACCGTGAACAATGCTTTCTCTCCCATTTTCGATCTCGCGTTCACAGGCTGAGTCCCGATCACGTCAGTCCGGGTTATATAACCGCTTTTTGAATAGACTGTTCCGTATCTGTTGGCAACGGCGCATCTCCAGAGTACCCTTGAAGTGTATTCCGTTGTGTTAAGACTCAGTTTCGCGGTAGCTGCGCTCGCAACTGAAGTCAGATCCTTCCACGTGGCTCCGTTATCGGAGGACACCTGCCACCGATATGACGTCGCCCCGGGAGCCACCACCGTGAACGATACTGTCTCGTCGATTTTTGCTCTCGCGTTTACAGGCTGAGTCCTGATTACAGGCGCTGCGTCAGTCCGGGTTATATAAACGCTTTTTGAATAAACTGTTCCGTAGGTGTTTGTAACGGCGCATCTCCAGAGTACCCTCGAAGTGTATTCCGTTGTGTTAAGACTCAGGTTCGCGGTAGCCGCGCTCGCGGTCGAGGTCAGATCCTTCCACGTGGCGCCGTCATCAGAGGACACCTGCCACCGATATGACGTAGCGCCGGTAGCGACCACCGTGAACGATACTGTCTCTTCGGTTCTTGCGCTCGTGTTTACAGGCTGAGTCCTGATCACAGGCGCCGCGTCAGTCAGGGTTATATAAGCGCTGGCTGAATAAGCGGTGCCGTATTTGTTTGAAACAACACATCTGTAAATGGCCTTTGATGTGGCGGCGGTCCCGTATACACTGAGATTGGCTGTCGTTGCATTGTAAGCGCCGGAGTTTTTCCAGGTCTTTCCGTTATCGGATGACGCCTGCCACTGATAAGATGTTGCGCCGGGAGCAATCACACTGAATTCTGTCATTTCATCGGTCCTGACGCTTACATTCACCGGCTGAGTCCGGATTACGGGCGCTGCGTCAGTCCGGGTTATATAAACACTTCTTGAATAGACTGTTCCGTATCTGTTGGCAACGGCGCATCTCCAAAGCACCCTCGAAGTGTATGCCGTTGTGTTAAGCTTCACGTTCGCGGTAGCCGCGCTCGCAGTCGAGGTCAGATCCTTCCACGTTGCGCCGTTATCGGATGACGCCTGCCACCGATATGACGTCGCCCCGGGAGCAACCACCGTGAACGATACTTCTTCCCCGGTGTTTGCGCTTGCGTTTACAGGCTGCGTCCTGATTATCGGCGCTGCGTCAGTCCTGGTTATATAAACACTGTCTGAACAGACTGTTCCATAGTCGTTTGTAACGGCGCATCTCCAGAGTACCCTCGAAGTATATGCTGTTGTGTTAAGCTTCACGTTCGCGGTAGCCGCGCTCGAAGTTGAGGTCATATCCTTCCACGTGGCGCCGTTATCGGAGGACGCCTGCCACTGATATGACGTCGCCCCGGGAGCAACCACTGTGAACGATACTTTCTCTCCGGTTTCTGCGCTCGCGTTTACAGGCTGAGTCCTGATTATCGGCGCCGCGTCAGTCCGGGTTATATAAACGCTGTCTGAACAGACTGTTCCATAGTCGTTTGTAACGGCACATCTCCAGAGCACCCTCGAAGTGTATGCCGTTGTGTTAAGCTTCACGTTCGCGGTAGCCGCGCTCGCAGTCGAGGTCAGATCCTTCCACGTTGCGCCGTTATCGGATGACGCCTGCCACTGATATGACGTCGCCCCGGGAGCAACCACCGTGAACGAAACTTCTTCCCCGGTGTCTGCGCTCGCATTTACAGGCTGAATCCTGATTATCGGCGCCGCGTCCGTAAGAGTTATGTACGCGCTGTCTGAATAAACCGTACCGTATTTGTTTGCAACGATACATCTGTAGATAACCTTTGATGTGGCTGCGGTCGCGTTTACACTGAGTCTCGCCGTCACTGCGGAAGAAGCCCCTGAGTTTTTCCAGGTCTCTCCTTTGTCAGACGATACCTGCCACTGATATGACGTCGCGCCGGGAGCGACAACAATAAACACAGCTTTATCACCTGTCTGGGCAGTCACATTAGCCGGCTGAACCCTGATTATCGGCGCCGTGTCAGGCAATGTTATATAAACGATTTCTGAATACGTTGAACCGTATTCGTTTGACACAACACATCTGTAAATGGCCTTTGTTGTAGCAACAGTCGCGTTTAAACTGAGATTCGACGTCGCCGCTGTGGCGGCACCGGAGTTTTTCCAGGTCTTTCCGTTGTCGGAGGAGGCCTGCCACTGATATGAATCAGCTCCGGCGGCAATAACGGAGAATAAAACCCTCACGCCTGCTGCCGCAGTGACATTCTCAGGTTGTTTTGTAATAATAGGCGTCGGAATTATCCGAACCGAATCGGTAAATACCGTTCCGTCGGTATTTGATACCGCGCACCTGTAAAGAGCTTTAACAGTGTATGTTGTCGCAGTTACGCTCAGTGTCCCGGTCTTGGCGGAAGACGCACCTGAATTATTCCAGGTTTTTCCTCCGTCCGAGGAGGCCTGCCATTGATAGGAGAGATCCTCTCCTTCGGCGATAACGGAGAATGTCGCCTTCTGACCGACAAGGACCCTGGCGTTCACAGGCTGATCGATTATTTTAGGCAGTCTGGAACGGATCTGCACTGTCCCGTTCCGGCAGTCCATATTCATGTTCTGCCAGTTCTCATTGTATGTATCGGATTCCGAAAAGCTCAAACTAACGGCACTGTATCCTTCGCTTGCAGTTTCCAGCGCCTTAAGCTTCAATGTAAATACTGTGCCATCCACAGATACATTTTCACTGTTGCTCCAGATCACTTCTACGGAACCGGGTTCCGTTTCATTGTAGTCAAAACTGCCGCCCCATCCCGGATCAGCAACAACTGAATCCAACGAGAACTGATCGGCATCGTAACCCAAAGTGAAGTGATACCCCATCAGACCGCGGTTCTGAGACACTTCAACCGGGATATCAACGGTTTTGCCTGTTGCAACGGCAGCATCATTAACAATAACGATAACCGGATCTGTGTTTTCTGATATTTTGATTCTGATATCTTCACACTTCCATCTGTCGTCGTCTGTTTCCAGTCTTATCGAAGTGTTTCCCTGAGCATTATCCAGCACATTGAACCTGATTTTGAACAATGTTCTGTCATCAGACGACGCGGAGAATCCCTTCACGGATATCTTCAGCTTCCCGTTCTGATTCGTGACCCGGTATGTGTCTTCGGATACGTTCGTCAGGCTGACGTAAGCGAATCTGGAGGTATCGTATGTCATCGTGATGATCGTCATATCTTCCATTCCGACATCATTCCTGACCAGGACCGGCACGTCAAGATACTTGCCGGCTTCAACCGTTGTATCAAATGAATAAACCGTCGGGACCGCGATATGTGTGATATTGACCGTTGCCGCGCTGCAGTTCAGCTGCACGTTTTCATAACCGGCGTTAAAAGAATCTTCCGGCAATCCGGAAATATCAACGGTTGTCTGAGACTTATCCGTATTCGGACTGACCCTGAAATAAACGGTAAACAACAATCCGGTTCCTGTATACTCATCGGAATCCGCCCAGAAGATCTTCACGCTGTTATCGGTCCCGTAACCCTTGTCCCATGTCAGATCGCCGCTGTTTATTCCTTTCGAGATGCTTTCCGGCGTAAGAACGGAAGGATCAAATGTCAACTCTATACCGCAGCCCATCAGACCGGTATTGCCGGAAATATATATCGGAACAGCGATTTCTTCGCCTGTTGCCGCATTGAGTTCTGCGGAGTATACGTTCGGTTTTTCAAGCACACGAACCTGATAGAACGCGCTGACCACCGTGTCTCTCTCCTGATAGTTCACGGTAACGTTCGTCGAATCTGACGGTTCGCTGAAATCATATATATACTCAAATACCGACGTGTCGCGGATAAGCCGCCTTGTGCCGTTGTTATATTCCACAACGCCGACAAGCCCTTTGGGATTAAACGATCCTCCGATGCTCTCGGTTTCCGGCGAAACAAAATACGTCAGGATATTCGGCATACTTGTAAGAGTAAGTGATATCGGGACCACATCTACTACAGTCACATTGAAAGTATCGGTAAGCCCCGCGTAAATCACTGTTATCTCCTGAGTTCCTGGAGCGCTGAGCAAGGCCGGAGCGCAGGCGAAGCCCCTGTCAATAAGCTGCGTTTTGCCGTTGCTGTACGTTGCTGTGATCGTAAGACCTTCGGTCGAAAGAAGCTCTCCGGTAAAATAGCTCACCTGTTCTGGCAGCGATGTTACCGAAATGGAGCTGATATAAGGTTCTTCCTCCGGGATCGGATCCCAATAGGCGAAGACCGTGATATCTCCGTCGACTATATAATCAGCGGTGATCTCGATATCCTCATCATCGGTCTCGAGGTACCAGCCCGCAAATTCGTAACCCTCCATACCCGGAACATACAGGTCTCCTATCGCCGTTCCGGTATTGACGGTTCTCTGTTGTGTCGTTCCCTGATCGTCATTGAAATCGAACGTTACGGTCGAGGTATACGGAATAAACGTATAACCGTTTTCCGCGGCATACTGCTCCGCATAGCTCCCGGCGTATCCGCGGATGGTCTGGAGAGACGTGTCCTTAAAAGCATTGTATCCGACGGTCGCTACATTTTTACCGAGAGTTATTTCCGTAAGGCTCTCGCAACCTGCAAATGCATACGAACCGATATCCGTGACCGAGTCGGGGACGGTGATACTGCCTGCGGAGATCCCGGCGGGATAGCATACAAGTTTTGTTCCGTCTTTTGAGTAAAGAACGTTGCCCACCGCCTTATACGCAGGATTGCCGCTGTGCACCGTCAGCGTTTTGAGATCCGCGGCGTAGGCAAGGGCGCCGTTATCGATTTTGGTAACGGTCGCGGAAATCTGTATACCCTCCGGACTTTTTCCGCTCTCCTTGTACGATTCCGAGAAATTGCCGGATATACTCGTTACACCGGTGTTAAGCACGATATTGTTCTCTTCCGGAGCGTCTTTATAAGCGTACAATATCGAATTCACAAGCACGATACCCGGCTCCAGATTTTTATACCACTGCGTATTTGACAAAGCTTTCGTGCCTACGCTTGTCAGAGTCGACGGAAATACGATCGAATCCACATTGTCTAAAGCAAAAAGCGTTATTCCTCCGATATAAGTAACGCCCTCGGAGAATACTACTTTTTTAACCTGGCTAGTCTGGATATCCAACCATATAGGTTTATACCCATTAGTCTTATAAACGATCAGCTTCCTGACTTCCGGCACATAATCATAAGAATAGTTGTCGCTTTCTATGCGGGAACCTATCGCCGTAAAAGTCTTATTATTCTCAAGAGCATTAGTCTCATACTCGCTGCCGCTTATGCCGTATATGACATCGGGGGCATCGGGATCTTCGATCTCGCAGATAAATCCCCTTGTCTGATGAAGAGAATTAAAGTCATCACCCCATTTGCCATTTGAATACATATGCAGGTAATCCTGACCATTAAGATCATCCGGTTCCCCGCTGTCCCAGTTCGTGTAAGTGAAGGGTTCGGAAGTTATCCATTTGAATTTACCTTCCGTTTCTGCGTCCGTTCCGCCGATGCAATAGCTTTGCTTCACATCGCTCAAAAGCATTTTTTCAATAAATGTTTGTTCCTCCGCACTGTTTATCGTCAGAAGATGACCGCAGCGACTCTCCTCACAGAAACTTTTCGCCGCGTCCCAGGACAGTGCAGTTGTGTACAGTTCATAAAGATGTCCATCCCAATAAGCAACATCCGCAGGGGCATCCGGCATAGGCTGTGAGGTCTCCATTATGAAGCTTGACAGCGTATAGGTCGCCGACACATCATTCCACTTGATATTTGCTTTCGTTGAATAAGCCATAAGGCGGTCCTCGCCGGTGTCACAGTTATCTGGCTGACCGTCATTCCAATCGGTATAAGCGAATTCCTCTCCGGTCACCCATTTCCATGTGCCATCCTGCTCCTCTTCCGTGGCTCCGAGCCAGGTATTATTTGTGATAAGAGGTTTTATCGCATCCATCTCCTCCTGAGATGTGACGGTGGCGAGATGCCCGCCTTGTGATTCGCAGTAAGCCTGCGCGTCACTCCACGTACATGGGGAATATGTATTGAAAAGATAGTATATATTTGTGCCGAAAGTCGCCTGATCTGCCCAGGTAAGGGTCTTGTAATCAAGACAGACCTCGGTATTATCGTTTATCTTGCCGGTCAGGCTGCCGCCGGTGTAAGTTATCCCCACAGGAGTCTTTATATCCTTGATTTCATAGGAAGATCCGTAAGTATATGTACCGCTGAAATCTTTGCTGTCATTTGCCGCAAGCGAGCCGTTGATATAGACGTCAAATGTACACCCATCTACTCCATCGTCAAATCTTTCATCATCAAACGTGAAGTTGACGTTCAGCTGATATGTGTCATTCCGATACCTGACCCATTCTTTTATATTGGAGACATTCGCCAGACCGGAAGGATTAGATGTTGATTCCTTCGAAAGATCCCTGTAGAAATAATATGTATAAACGGGATCCCTGTAACGCCATTCTGTGCGGTATATATCTCGGGTGAAAGTTGTATCTGTGGAATAATTGCCGGCATAATTTGCTCTGACCCATCTGTTTGGCCAGGTATCGGAACCATCATACCGGATGGGATCTCCTTTTTGCGGTGATACCGGAAGCTCATAGCTGAACCATGTTTCTTCTAATATCGTACAACTATAAGATGATGTCTTATAAGTATAAAGGGCAGAGTGATTGCTGTTTGTCCACCGATAATAGTGGTATTCTGTATGATCATATACTGAACGCGTTTCAACATCTCTTCTTCCGTCTGACGGATCCCAAGAAAGCCAATCACTCCATCCGCCCCAGGATGTACGTTTTGTGTCATACTTAGTCCATCCGGACAGCGAAGAACTTCCGCTTGATGTATACTCTCGAAGCGTATATGTGTATTTCCGATCCGTTATTGACGCCCAACCCGGAGCAGCTGACGCTAAAACCCAGTCTGTTGTACTCGCAGCCTGTGACAATAATCCCATTTCCGGAATCATCAAAACAACGATTGTTAAAGTGATTAATAAAGACAGCGCTCTTTTCATAATGATCCTCTGTTTCTTATACATAATCAATTCCTGTATCCGGTTAACCCATAGCGGTCTTCAAACCTATAAGGTACTGCTGAAGAACCGCGACGTCCTGAAGGCTTACGTGCCCGTCCGCATTGGCGTCGGAAGCGATCAGCGCCATATCGTCCAGCTGTTCTTTATTGACCATATAACGCATAAGCTTCGCAGCGTCCTTATTGCTTACAACGCCGTCGGCGTTCACGTCGCCGGTGACCACGACGGTCAACGCGTCAAGGATCTTTCCGTTATTGTCAACCAGGCAGACGGTTGCTCCGGTTTCAAGAGCGTCGTTTTCGTCAAGTTTTCTGCCCTCGCCGGAGTAGGCGGCAAGACTGTCGGAATCAATCTGCGCTAAGACGTCGGAAACCGTATTTTCGCCGGGAAGGATACCCACAAGAAGATCGTCGACGGCTCTGAGTTTCGCGCCCGGAAGGACGCAGATGTCCTCCGATTTGTTCGGGTATACAGTTATGGAACAGATCGCCGTAAATACGGTATCTCCCGAAAGCGTGGCGGATACTTTCGCGCTCCCCGGAGCCACCGCCGTTACGGTTCCCTTATCGTCGACCGTGACCACGTTCTCATCGCTTGACGACCATATAATCGTATTTTCTTTGTAATCTTCCGGCGACACGTCGGCGACAAGATCATATGACATACCCGAGATCATCGTCAGTTCGGTTTTATTGAGAGTGACCGACGCCGCCTGGGACTTATCCCTGACAATGGCTTCGACAACGATATCGCCGGTAACGCAGGTATAGCTGTCCGTATTCCAGCCGATAAACACCTCGTTTGCGCCTGTCGCCACGTTTTCCGGAGCCTCGACGCTGCCCATATATTCCGCTGTCTTTTGTTCTATCAGCGTGCCGTTTTCATACTGGAATCTGACAGTATAAGTCTTCGGGGACACTTTCGCGTACAGTGACGTGGAAGCGTTGACGGTATTTCCGGTATTGCTCCACGCGTTCGTCAGAGCCGCGTCTTTGAAGTACCCGTCAAAATCATAGCCGGGCATATCAAAATCGGGAACCGCCGAAACGATCGTTGCCCCTTTGCCGACAAGATAAGTGCCCTGCGCGGCGTTGTCCTTATAAACCGTTACCGGATATTTCCAGTTTGACTCATCGCCGGATTTGTTGATCACATAATAGGCCTTGACTTTTTCGCTGTTGTTGGCGCCGAGAGCCGATGCGTAATACTCGATTTCCGACGTGGCGGATATGGTGATCGGTTTTGTATAAACCATTTCCGCGGAACCGTTTATCGAATACCAGATCACTGCGTTGGCAGTGGTGCAGTTCAGAACCAGCGTCTGATTTGCGGAATATACTCCGCTTACAAGGTTCGCCGTCGGCTTTTCGACTGTGTCGGTAAAGCAGTAGACCGGTTCGACTTCGATATCCTTTGTAACGAAGTTATAATCATAGTTATCCCAGGAGATGAACATATAGTCTTCATCCGCAGGGACCTGCGGCGCCTCTGCAGCCTGACCGAACTTAACCTCCTGCTCGCTTATTATATTCTTATCATAATCATAGAATCTGACGGTAAAGGTTTTCTCCTGATATTCCGCTGTCACGACCATATTCCCGGTGACGACCATACCGTCGGTAACGCCCTGCCACACGCCGAGACTTTCATCACCGTTCCTGTAAGCATCATCCGTGTTGAGACTCGGCACGGTCAGAAGATCGCCGTACTTAAAACCGGTCCTTATTTCAAACAGCTCATTGGTCCAGTCAATGAAAACCACGGTATATTCATCCTGTACATAAAGCGCGGTTATCGTCGTATCTTCATAAATGGAAGCGTTGGAATAATTCCAGCCCGCGAAAGTATAGCCGGGTCTTTCCGGATTGACGGTCGGCAGACTCGCGCTTTCGCCGCGTTTCACGGTCTGCGTGTCGATGATCGTCCCGTCAAAATCACAGATGTTTACCGTATACACCTTAAGCGGCGCTTTGATAGGCTCCAGCTCAAACACTGTATTGGTGCCTTCCACGCCGAGGGTGACCGTAAAATCACCGGTATCCACGCTCGGCTCCTCCCTCAGTTTGAAGGTAAAACGGTAGTTACCGTTATCGCCGATCATCGTCTGCCCGACGTACTCGTTGGTGTAGTCGGAAGCCTCGCCGATCTTATATATGAACAACGTCGCCTGCTTTCCCGCCAGAGAAGCGTCGACCGCGCCGGCGATGGTTCTCGTTTTTCCGGTGTTGACCTCGGTCGGGTCGTTCACCTCGTACCGTCTTGTCTGCCTTGTTCTGACTTCAACGTCATCCGACGCCGTCACAGACTTTGTATCCCAATCGGACCATTCTTTCCACCTGTAGTAGTAGTAGGTGTAAACGGGAATTTTATCCTGATAGCTGTAGTATGTTGTCGAACCGTACGTAGTGTTATACGCGAACCAGATTTTTCCTTCCCAGTCATAACGCCCCCATTGACCGGCTTTATTATATCCCCATTGACTTCCGGATGATGCTCCTTCGGGAGCTACAGATTCGTATTCGTACCATGCAGATGTTGAAACCCAATCGTCTCTGTAGAACTGACCATAAGAAATTCTTTCAGGCCCATGGTCATAATCCCAATAATGGCGATAATAATTCCGTCCCACTTGTTTTTGCGTATTCCATTCACGAATATTGTAACCATTAACCCAAGATTCGGATTTGGTTTTAACCTCTCTTAAATTGTTTGATGAGATGGGAGTAGCCGACCAGTCGCTCCAGCCACTGAGGTTGTAAGATGTAATGGCGGAGTTGTATTGTGTATATCCCGTCATCGTCTTGGACTTGCTCTCTTTTTTTTCCTTTTCTCTGTAGCTGTATTCAGTACGGTAATCCGTGACGGAATAATATGTCTCCGGAGCCTGCTCATCCGGAAGCCAGTCGGTATAGTTGTTCGCCGTCGATATTTCCGTTATGACCGCGACCTCCGAGATCGGCACAAGATCGTTGAAGTTTTCAACGATGTATATCTCCGCTACAGTCGCGGCGCCGGAATACGGAACGAACACGGTCATATTCTTTTCAATCAGACCGTTTTCCGAAGCCCTCAGGACGAAGGCGGAAGACTCCGTCAGCGTAAGGAACTTGCCGGCGGTGGTTTTAAGAGCGACAACTGCGCGCCCGACAACGCGGGTATCGGTGTTGTTTACCACCGTAAACGTTACGGTGTATCCGCTGGATTCCTCCTCGCGGGAGGCTGCGGCGTTTGTGATCTTTACAGGCAGACCGGCTGCAGATTCGGACGCTACCGCTTTTACCGTGATCGAGTTTTCAATAAAGCTGAAGTCCCTGTTCCAGCCGACAAAGCCGGCGATATTCCCGGTATCCGGCGGGACCGCCGAGTTTCCGTACAGGACCTTCTGGGGATATCCCATTACGTTTCCGGACGGGTCGACAAACGTGACCGTAAAGGTTTTTCTGGCGTATTTCGCCTTTGCGGTGACAGCCGACGTCACGTTGGTGTATTCCTGATCCCATCCCACGAAGGAATATCCGGTCTTTTTGGGCGACGCCGGCGTCGCTGCGTCCATACCGTATGCTACCGACTGTTTGTTGAGAAGCGTCCCGTCCTCGTCCAGGAACTGCACGGTAAAAGTGTTGTGGACTTTGATCTTCTGCTCCAGAGTCGATACCCTGCCGGTGTACAGTTCATTCTGCGCGCACGCCTTTACGGTATAGGTTCCGGCATCTTTGAGAACGAAAGACGCCTCGTTTCCGGTGATTTTATCAAGCTCGTCAACAAGCTTTCCGCGGTTGTTATAGAGCATGACCTTATAGCTGTCCGCAAATCTGACCTTTTCCCAGGAAACGGTGAGGATGTCCCCGCGGGAGAGGTGAGCGTCCTGTTTATTGTTCAGTCTCAGCTCAACCGGATCGGGGATCTTTACCGGTTTTTCCAGCATATCGGCAGTCGCGGCATCAACTATGCCTGTGACACTCAGGGAAAAGAATTCCTGGAACTCTTTGACTTTCTGCTCCGCCTTTTTGCCGTAATATCCGTCGACCGCGATAGCGAAACCGGCGTCCGTCAGCTTCTGCTGCACCCATCTGACGTCCTCGCCGAAAAGCGGATCGGCGGCGTCATAGTACAGCGTCCTGTCGGGTTTTTTGTAATCCGTTTCGTTCTGAACAGTTGAAGACGCAAAATAACTGTTCGGCCATTTGATAAAACGGACCGTGGAGAATGAATAGATCTCACAGAATCTCTCCCAGGTATAATAGGATTCCTTCCTCTCGTCCGTTCTTTCAAAAACGTTGAAACCGTTATTGTCATAAGACACGATAAAGACCGAGTGACCGTTATCGCTGTCTGACGCAAGCGCGTTTATGGTTTCGGCCTTCAGCACGGCCCCCGGCTGACATCTCTGCACAAATACTTTCAGATTATCCGGCGTCAGGGCTCTTTCCTCCGACAGCATGTTTTTGAGTATATTGTCGGAACTTGAAAAGTCGTCCGTATACTCCATGCCCCATACGTATTTATATAAGGCTTTGATATATTCTGTATTATTCCCCGTTCCGGGATCGTCAACGCTGTTTACGGAAAGCGCTTTGCCGTTTATCATGTAAAAATTGCCGGCAGCGTCCGCGGTTACCGCCGGGAAAACCTTCTCCGGCGATCCGGGAAGCACAAACGCCGACCCCAATAAAACCGCGCATAGAAGCAGCGAAACCAACCGTATATTAATCTTTTTCATGTTCATTCACCCCATATATGATCAGATCGACTCTTTGTTGACGTTATACCGCATGACGAGTGATACGTCGCGGTTGTTTATACTTTCGTCTCCGTTGACGTCGGCAGCGCGCAGATAACATCCATCAAGAGCCTCCCTGCCGATAATGCTTCTGGCTATGCGCGACGCGTCCGAAATCCCGGCGTATCCGTCGCCGTCCACGTCGCCTGCGACGACTATGATCTTTTCGTCCAGGATATTCCCTTCGCCGTTGTAAAGAATGACTTTTGTCCCGGTGGTGACGATATCACCGTCGGAAAGCTCCTGACCGTTCAGTATAAATCTGACATCCTGAGTCTCTATCTGGGCACGGACCGACGCGACACTGTTATCCGACGGACTGACGCCGATTATATAACCGTCAACGGACGCATATTTAGAACCTTCATTGAGCTTTACGCTCATCTCCGGATTGGCGGTTACCGTGATATAACAGTTATCCGCTATTCCCTTTTCAAGGATCGTAGCCGTGATAACAGCAATGCCTTCCGACAGCGCGGTGACACGGCCGTAGGCGTCAACCGTCGCAACGGTTTCGTCGTCGGACTGCCAGAAAACCTCCATACCCTCGGCGCCCTGCACAGTTGCTGTCAGCGTATGCGAGTATCCCTCCATCATGGTATAGGTATTTCTGTCAAGCGTTATTTTCGCGTACGTCTTTTCGTCAGCGATCACGGCGCTGACTTCAAGATCCTGCGTGACGCAATAAAAATCATTATTATCCCAGCCGGCGAATATGTAGCCGGAAGGCACGCTGATCTCATCCGGAGGAACGGCGGCTTCGAGGTAATCCACGTTCTGAGTTTCGATTATATTGCCGTCGGCGTCTTTAAACGTGACAGTGTATTGCACGGGAACAAATTTTGCGTAAACGGTTGCTGATGAAGTCAGCGCGCCGTTCACCGGTTTTTTCAGTTCCCTGTCAGAAAAGAAACCGCCGAACGTATAACCGGATCTGTCTATGTGAATGGTTCCGGAACTGACTGCCGAGCCGGCGGGAAGCAGATAGACACCGATCCGTTCATCCCCGTCAAATACGGAAACGGGATATTTCCAATTCGCTTCGTCTTCTGCTCTGTTGATAACATAATAACCTGTCGCGACTTCGCTGTCATTTTTCCCAAGGGAAGTTGCGTAATATGACACCTCTGACGTAGCGGATATGCTGACCGGCGCCTTATATTCCGCAAAATCACCGTTGTTCACAGAGTAGAAAATGATCGCGTTATCCGTCGTATCGGCAAAACTCAACCTGACGGTGTCCGTATAGATCCCGCTGTTCAGGCTGGCTGTCGGGGTCGCCGTGTCCTCGGCGTATCTGAAGCGAGGATGCACGTCCAGCGACTTTTTGATATCATCTAGGTCCGTCTGATCCCATTCGTAGAACACGTGTCCGGCGTCATCCTCAAGCTCCGGGGCGACAGCCTCGTCACCGTATTCAACGATCTGCTCGTCGATGACGTTGTTGTTGTAATCGTAGAATTTAACGGTATACGTCTTTTTCTCGTATCTGGCGGTAATGACCATATTCCGGGTGACGACCGTATTCTCGGCGACGTCCTCCCAGCCGATGGCGTTATAATCATCGGGAGACGTAAGATCCGGCGCGATAAGCCGCTCACCGTATCTGTACTCTTCCATATCAAAGCGCTTATTTGTCCAGTCGATGAAAACCACAGTGTACACTATCGGGACGTATATAGCTGTGATGGTCAGATCTTCATATATCGAGGAGTTGGAGTAATCCCAGCCCGCAAAGGTGTATCCGGTTCTCTCCGGGTTCTTCGTCGGCAGAGAAGCGCTGTTGCCCCGGACAACGTTCTGGGTGCTGAGCACCTTCCCGTTATAATCCTTGAAAGTCACCGTGTATATCGGTTTCGGCGCTTCGATCTTATCCAGGAAGATCGCCTGCTTTGCGCCTTCAATGCCTAAAACGACCGTGAAATCACCGGTATTGAAATCCGGTTCTTCGCGGAGCACAAATCCGAAGGAGTAACTTCCGTCCGCGCCGATGACCGTCTGATCGATGAACTCGTTGGTAAAATCGGCGGCGTCGCCCTTTTTGTAAACAAACAGGATCGCCTGTTTTCCGCTGAGAGAGCTGTCGACCGTACCGGAGATCTCCCGCGCGTTTGCGGCATTCCCTGCCGGATCATGCGCTGCGGTTTGTGTTCCCGCCGCAACGTCATACCTCGCCACAGCCGAAACGGGGATCAGCGCGTCATAGGCGGCGACGACAAACAAATCAATATACGCGATATCCTCTTTGCAGGGCACGAATATTTCCAGCGTGGTTTTCTGAATGGTATTTGTGCTGAAGTTCGATTTTGCAAGCGTGAACGCGGACGATTCGGTCATGGTTACAAAGCGGTTGTCGCTTGTCTTGAGAGCGGCGACGACACGTCCGTTGGTCCTCTTCTTATCGTAGTTCCTTACAGTTACGGAAATGTTGTACCCGTAGTTTTCATCCCGGGCCACCGTATAGCTTTCGATTATTATCGGAAGATCGTCATTTTCATACTGAACGACCGGTTTAACGGTGATATCTTCCGTAACGGAACTGAAGTCCCTGTCCCAACCGATAAATTTGCAGCCGGCAGGAACGGTTATCTGACTCTCATCCGGCGCTGCGGCGCTTTCAAGGAAAGTACACTTGGAGGAACTCAGAACGTTGCCGTCCGTGTTAAGGAAGGTCACTGTATACTGATTGGGAGCGTACAGCGCGTGGACCTCTGTATTCTCTGTGAGCTTGCTGTAATCCTTATCCCATTTCAGGAACGTATGACCGTCGCGCTCGGGAGCCGCGGGAGTAACGGCGCCTTTGCCGTATTCCACAAACTGTTTGCTTAAAAGCGTCCCGTCCCAGTCAAGGAACGTCACAACGATCTTGCTCCTGACGGTGATCGCTGTTCCCAGAGCAACCTCTGTCCCGGTAAACCTGTCATTTTTGGCGCGTATTTTAATAGTATAGGAACCGGGCTCGTATAAAACGAATGAACAGACCGTTGACTTCGTGCCAATCTCATTGTCAACCTCCGCGCCTGCGGAATTATAGACAAACACATCGTACGCGGTCGCGTTAGTCGCGGCGTCCCATGTGACTGTCGCTATACCGCCCGACGCGATCTCCGCCGGGGTCGTCAGCTTTATATTTGAGGGGGCGCCGACCTGTTTTATCGGATGTTTTATGATCGCGACGACGTTCGCGTTGACCTTGCCGGTGACCGGCAGGGAATAATCAGCCTGGAACTGCCTGACAACAGCCTCTGTTCTGTATCCGTAATAACCGTCCGCCTCGATATTATATCCTAAATTCTTAAGCTCACGCTGCACCCAGGCGACGTCGCTTCTTCTCTGTCCCGCCAAAGCGGTTGAAAGAATCACTCCTTCACGGGGCTCGGTGTATGTGAGAGGCGGGAGATACGAACCGCCGCCACCGCCGTAACCGGATGAGGAGCGTTTTTTGTATGATGTGTAAGACCCGTCGTACTCCTCGCGTACGGTAGAAGAAGAACCTTTTACAAGCTTTACAAAATATGTTTTTGCGGAATCAACACCGATACCGAATTTTGTTGTCTCGAATCCGCTCGCGGAAACAGTCAGTATATGCTGACCGTCAGTATACCAGGCGTTCAGTATTCCACCGCTTGTTGCTTTGCCGTCCACTTTGGCATTCGGTATCAGTTTTCCGGACTCATCGGTCACTTTCACTGTTATATAATGAGAGTAATGCTGACATGGCCCCCAATCGAATTCGTTATATTTTATCGAGTAATGAAATACAAGCACATTATCGAATGTCATTGAATAGACATTCCATGTTTTATCTACAAGCGTCCAGTCCCAGATACCCAACTGTACGCCAGCGTCCACATTGATCTTTACATCTACATCTCCAGCTATACATAGTGCCCCGCAATCGTGTTTTTCTGTTCTTCCTGTTTCATATTCTCCTCTCACGACCGCGTTCAATTGTGCCCCTGCTTCACCTGTCAGTTTCAACCTAGCGCATCCCAACAAAGAAACCGATGGTTGCAACTGTAATCCCAAATAGAAATGCCCCTCGATTTGTACGCTTGATCTGACGACCGGTTTTGAACTATTATTTCTGAATCCGGAACTCAAAGTCCATGTAAAGCCGAATTTCGCGGAAATGCTTGCGTCAAATGAAATCTTGGCAGATGCTTCATATACTAATTTTACGGCAAATTTAAACTCAATACCATAAACCCATACAGAAGGCTCTGCAATAGAAACAGTTTTCCTGCCTGTTTTATACTCCATCTGAGCGTGTACAGAGGCAGACGGCATAATCGCCAATGCAGCCACGGCATATTTGTGTTTTTCATATTCCAGAACGAAAGCAAATCCTGCAGTAAGAGTAACAGATCCGGAAAACGGTCCTTTACTAAATGGCAAAGTTTTTGAATAAGTATCACCCCCTTGGGCACTCTTACTCTTCAGTTTCGGATTTACGGGAGTCAGTTTTGCCTCCTGCGAAGCGGAATCGGCATCTTTAAAAACGTCATCCATTTCAACATGGATCTTGACAAAACAAAAGGCCTCATCCATCTTGGCGTCTTCTACGGTAAACGTGACCGTGTCGGCAGACTCTTTGACATCTACTACTTTTTCAACGACCATCTCATTGACGTCTTCCGTATTATAAGCGAAAACATCACCGTTTGAGATTGAGCCGGTATCTTCGGACCTGGCAAAAGTGTATGTAGTGATACCGTTTCTTTCATCAGCTGACACAAAACTATCATCATTCAGAATGACGACTTCACTGTTGAATACGGCGAAATTGTCTTTGCTGTCCCCGTCCAGGTCCAGAACCTGATGACCCGCAAAATCATCTGTCGTTTTGCTGTTAAATTCCTCATAAACCGTGGTATTATGATCATCGGTGTAAACTTCACCGACAGGATCATTATTTCCGTCAAGAAGGGTCGAACGCAGGATATAATGTTCCGGCAGATTCTTATTCATTCTGACATCCACAGTGCTTTCACCTGCGGAGACATTCCCGGTGCCGGAAGCAACAAGCTTATCCGAATCCTCATCATATGCCCCGACTGCGACTTTGCAGTCATCTGTGGCGGACACGCTGACCGAGACCGTATTTCCGGAGGACTGAGTATCCAGGATGCGGTTATCCGCCCCCGTATCGTCCGCACGGTATTCATTCAGAGCATCCGACATTATATCGCCGAATGAATTGGTACCGGTGATCTCATAATCGGAAGTCTCGACTGAGAAGTCCTTATTATCTTCCTTTGCAAATATCGTCAAAGGAATAATCGAGAATATCATCAGTACGCTCAAAAATAAAGAAAGTATCCTTTTCATGTGTATCCTCCGTTTATCTGCCCTCTAATGAGCTTATCATCATATCGAATACTTTTTTGAAATATCCGAGTATTTCCTTTATTAAAGCGATCTGCTCTTCACTGAGCTCCGCTCCTTCTCCGGTGACGCCGACGGTCACGTCCATGCAGTCCAGCCGCACTTCCTGCCATTTCTCATTGAAAGTGTCCTTCGCGGAAGCGGTAATGCGGATAATCACATCCTGCGCGGGGATATCGCCCACCGCGAACGTGACCGTAAACAGTTCTCCGTCCTCCTTCATGTCCGAGGTGCCGCTCCATATGACCTTGAAGGAATCCTCCGTCCCGGTGCCGATACTGTCATCAAACATCCCGGAGGCAAGGACCTCGCCGCGTTTGACGCTCACAGGAGTGATCTTTGCGCCCTCATATTCAAATTCCAACGCAAATCCCATCAATCCCGTGTTGCCGGCAATATAAACCGGAACCTCGATCTCCGTATCCGGCGCCGCTGTTATCAGGTCGGAATATACCGTGTTTGCCTGAGCAGCAAAACAACCGATCGCAGTTAAACCCAGAATCAGGATCGCCATGGAAACCGCGGCGACCGATCTCACGTTTTTCACTGTGCTGACCTCCGTTTTCTTTTTATTATTATGAATATTATAACTGCAGCCGAAATAGCCGTGACAGCGCAGGCGACGATGATAAATATGATATTACCGCTCCCGCCGTCCGCCTGATCTGCGCCGTTATTATCAGATGTGTCTTCCGTTATTTTTTTGGCGGAATCATATATTTGCTGATATTCGGATATCTGTTCTTCTGCCGTCAGATCATCGGATATGATATATTTTTCCGGAGCAATCCGGTGTAATTCCGATCCGATCACGGATACGACCTCTTCTTTCTGCTCTTCGGGTATCTCGCTTAATGAGGCGATATTATAATCCGATAAAACACTGTCAAGCATCTTGACTACGGAATAAGCTTCGGCTTCTCGGTTTTCACTGTCCGTGCTTACCTGCAATATTTCGCCGGTCGTCCTCTCTTCCGAAACTGCTGTATTGCCCGCAGAGCCTTTATTATCGCGAACTTCCGGTTTGGGGCCGGCAGAAGACGATACTGTCGTTTCCGGATCACCGGACCGTGCGGCAGCTGCACTTGCTGCTGCCGCCGGAAGCCTGATTTTCAGCGCCGCCGGAACAGTATTGAGCAATACGTCTTCCCAATCCTCGTTAAAAGTATCTTCCTGTTTAAAGGCGAAATCAATCTGCGAATCCTTCGCTTGCGTTGAGATCACGTCAAATGAGATAACACATAACTCACCGTCATTCTCAATATTTCCGGTGTTTGTAAATATGATTTCGATTTTACCCTGATTATCCGGTGAGATGTTGAAATCAAACAACCCGTTTGACAACAACCCGCCGGCATCAACGCTCTTTGCCCGGATCGCTTCGGAATCATATTGAACGATCAAAGAAAAACCCATAAATCCCGGATTATCTTTTATAAGGACCGGCATAAGCACATTTTGTCCGGATATCAATTCACAATCATCTGCATAAACCGTTCCGGTTCCTTTGGCGGATACAGACAAAATACCAGCCGACAGCAAAAGACAAACAAAAACAACACCGAATTTCAAGCAAAATGATAATCTTTTTTCTTTTATATGCAATCCTGATTCTCCCATCAATCGATATAGTAAAAATGTTCTTTCGATTTTTTCAAAAAACCATTTTATCAAAAAAATCACCACAGGATAAACTGATCCTGTGGCATATATTTATTTATATACGTATCTTCAGATGCAATAATCCAGTGGTTGATTGCCTGTCTGCTAAAGTTGTATGCGGCATGCTGCATTTGTCAATACCTCTTCAGAAAAACCTTACATTTGTTTATATCATTTTTATAAGCAAAAGTCAACAGATAAACGTTTAAATATTATATTATAAGGGATTATCCGTTTGCTCTGCCGAAACGGTTGAAAATGCATATTGCCGATCTGTGGGATGCTTTTCGTGACCGGCGCATATCTCTTGACAATTTTCCCCAAAAAATTTATAATTTAACCGCAGACAGAAAAAAAAAGGAGACAAGACATGATCATCTGTAAAAACTGCAAAGCACAGCTGGACGATTCCGAGCAGGTCTGCCGTTTCTGCGGCGCGCCGGTCGATTCCTTCAAGCCCATGGAGCAGGCGTTTTTCAATGAGAACGCCCCGATGGATCCGGAACTCGGCAAGGCGGGTTATTCGGACCTGATCGATTCCGAAGAGGTCGTCAGAGCCATCAAAAAGAACAAACGCATAACCGGATAGTTTTAGTCGTTATGATTTTCCTGCCTATCATCGGATTTCTTATCTACGGCGCCGTTTCGCCCAGGATGGAAATCTATATGGCAGCCTTTGCCGGCGTTTTCGTCTCGTTGATTTTTATTATCGCCACAGTGATATACGCGATAAAACAGAAAGTTGCGAAACCCTTCGAGGGCACCGTCGCGGACAAGAAAGTGACCCGCGAAATGTCGAGATCGGGCGATCACGTCGGGACTACCCGCAGAAAGTACAGAATATACGTAAACTGCGACGACGGCAAACTCCGCAAAAAAGAGGTCAACCTGAACGCTTACGATTATCTGCAGATCGGCGAACGGGTGCGTTATCTGCCTCAGTTCCCCCAGCCTTTTGAGAAATACGACAAGCGTCCCGACGGAATGGTACTGTGCATGTTCTGCAGCAAAAAGAATTCGCTTACGGATACGAACTGCACGTTCTGCCACAAACCGCTGATCAAATAATTATTGTAATAAACAACGGGTCTGTAAAAAAACGCAGTTTTTTTACAGACCCTGTGAATTGTGTCTTCGGCGCGTGAATTGCACTTCGTGCATGAATTGACCGCAGGAAACCTGCGGTCATGAATTGCGCTGACGCGCATTTTTTCATGTTTCAAAAGGTCATTTATTATTATATATGGGTGCGGGCTTTGCCCGCTCTTAATGCGTCGCTTCGCGACGCAATTCACGCCGCGAAGCGGCAATTCACGGCGACAGCCAATTCACGACGCGAAGCGTCAATTCATCGATTTTTTTACAGTCCCATCATTTTATAATTCAAACTCTCCGGCGTCGCACGCCTGCCGGCAAAGCGCCGGAGCCGCGGACTCGACGATCTCTTTTGCCGCGTTAAGATCTGTCAGATACGCGCGCACCCCGTCGGGCGGAGCGATCACGGGCATCCGGTCGTGTACGTCGATCATGGACTCATTGGCGGGACGGGTGAGGATAACGAACCTGTACTGCCCATCGGCGATCACGAACAATCCGCAGAGCCAGAGCGTGCGCGGCTCTTCAAGGGTGAACAGATATTTTTTCCTCTCCCCGCCGCGGCTCCATTCAAAGAAGCCGTCCGCGGGAATGATCGCCCGGCTCTCCCGGAAAGCTCCGGCAAAAGCCGGTTTTTCCGCGACTGTCTCCGAACGGGCGTTGATGATGAGCCGGTTCTTCCCGAATCCGGGGAACCCGAATACCGCAGGCGCGTGACGCAGCCTGCCGTTTTCCCCGAGAACGGCGGGCGCCGTATCGCCGGGGAAGATCTCGCCGGTCTTATAACCGCCGGGATAATCCCGCTCCATAAGCGAAAGTATCTTCCGTTCACGCTCGTCGGAAGAAGAGCTGTAAACGTAGAATCTGCAGCACATGGGATCGTCTCCTTTCGGAACAGCGGATAACAGATTGTGGATAGTGGATAGTGGATAGTGAATAGTGCAAGGTTTTGCTTTTTATTGTGCGATCCACCAACACACTATCCACTAAGCACTATCCACCATATCAACTACGTCCCCAGCGCCTTCATCGCCTTCGTCAGCACGTCAAGCGGCTTGTCGCCCGGAGCGAGGGAGAGGAACATGCCCTCCTTTGCGCCCATGATCAGGCGCAGCCGCTTCGGGAAGGTCCTGTCAAGTATCGAGATAACGGACGGGTCGGTATTTCTGCCGTACATTTTAAGCCCCTCGTCGTCCTGACGGATCTCGTAGATCCCGTGGCGGATGGCGGCGTTGCGTATATGCACCACGGCGATGAGCCACCGCACGCTGTCCGGCACTTTGCCGTAACGGTCGCGCAGCTCGGACATGACGTCCGCCGCAGCGTCGTAGGAATCGATCGCGGCTATGCGTCTGTAAGCCGCGAGGCGCTGCGGCAGGGATTCGATATACTCGTC
>JAILQN010000327.1 GCA_024699005.1 Clostridia bacterium | reverse complement strand
CGCCACGTTCTGTTTGTAATGCTCGACTGTGTAACTGACAGGAGCCGGGGTCCAGTGCGCCGTGTATTCCTTGTTGCCCGTGCTGCCCTTCGTGATCGTTACCCTCGTCGCCGGAGTATCGCCGTTCGAACCCGTCCAGCCAGCGAAGGTATAGCCCTCAAGGGTCGGGTTCACAAGATCGAAGGTCTCGGTGTTCACGTTGTAACCGGTTACGGGATCGGTGTGTACCGGTGTGGTTGTCTCGGACGGATTATCAAGATCGTAGCTGATCGAGTAGTTGACGATATTCCACGTTGCGGTAAAGTTCCTGTTGCCTGTGGAGCCCGCCGGGATCGTCACGCTGTTGCTTGATCCGGTGATGTCCGTGCCGGTCCATCCCGTGAAGTCATAACCGTTCTTTGTCGGATTGAAAAGAGTGATTGCGCCGTCCTCAACGGTGTAGCTTGTCGGGTTGTTGCCGTTGACGGTGCCGCCGTCAAGTTCGTAACCGATGGTATAGTTATTGATCTGCCAGTTGGCTTTGTATGACTTATTGCCTGTGATGCCCTTTTCGATCGTTACCGTCGTCTCCGGAGTCTCGCCGTTGGCTCCCGTCCAGCCCATGAATGTGTAACCGTTCAGGGTCGGGTTCACAAGGGTGAAACTCTCGTCCTCAACGGTATAGCCCGTCTTGGGATTGACCTGCTCGGGATTGCCGGCTGTGGAGATATCGTTCAGGTCATAAGTGATCGTGTAGGTGTCTTTGCTCCAGCCGGCGGTGTAGGACTTGTTGCCCGTGCTGCCCTTGGCTATCGTCGTATTGTCGCCGGTCCAGCCTGTGAAGGTGTAGCCGGATCTTGTCGGGGCGGCTATCGTGAACGTCGCAGTTTCGACAGTGTAGGTCCCCGGGTTGTCAGCGTTGTTCGTCGCCTTGCTGTCGCCGTCATTATCATTCAGATCGTAGCTGATGACATAATCAATGATCTCCCATGTGGCCGTATAGTTTCTTGCGCCTGTGGAGCCTTTGGTTATCGTGGTATCGTCTCCGGTCCAGCCTTTGAAGGTGTAACCGGACCTTGTCGGGGCGGCTATCGTGAACGTCGCAGTTTCCACAGTGTAGGTCGCCGGGTTGTCAGCGTTGTTCGTCGCCTTGCTGTCGCCGTTCTCATCGTTCAGATCGTAGCTGATGACGTAGTCAATGATCGTCCAGTGTGCGTAGTAGGTAACGTCGGCGACGATCTTCGTCTCCGCGGAGATCTGCTCGCCCTCTTCCGCGTCTGTGAACCAGCCGTCGAAGCGGTAGCCCGTCCGGCCTGTTGCGGGCAGGGTGCCGATCGCAGTATTGTAATCCTTTGTGACCGACGCGGGATCAGCCGCCGAGCCGCCGTTCGCGTCGAACGTCGCCGTATACTGATTCGTTGCCGACCTGTACTGAGCGGTATACGTCGCCGGACCGGTCACGGAAACCACAGCCGGATCCCAGCCGTCGAACGTATAGGTGAATTCCTGTGTCCTTGCTCTGGTCGGCGTGTCACCCGAATATACGGGCGTTACGCCGTAATTGACCGTATCGCTCTTTATGAAAGTTCCGTCCCAGTTGTTCCACGTGATCGTATATGATCTCAGATGAGGATCAAACGTCGCGGTATAGACAGCGTCGCCCGTAACGCTGCTGACAGCCGGATTCCAGGCTGCGAACGTATAGGTATACTGCGCGTCCGCAGTCTTTGCGGGAGTGCTGCCGTTGTATTCAGGAGTCTCTCCGTAGGGTACGTTCTCATCAGTCTCAAGAACCGTGCCGTCCTCGTTCTTCCACGTTACGGTATACTTATTGACCGTGGCTGAATACGTCGCCGTGTAGGTCGCGTCGCCGGTCACTTCAGCTATCGCCGGCGACCAGCCCGAGAACGTATAGGTGTACTGAGCCGTCGCATCTTTGGCAGGATCGGCGGGCTTTACGATATCTGCCGCTGCCGTGCCGTAGTCGTACTTCGTCGCCGCTTTCAGCACGGTGCCGTCTTCGTCAACGAAGGTGACGTCATACTTATTGACCGTGGCTGAATACGTCGCCGTGTAGGTCGCGTCGCCGGTTACTTCAGCTATCTCCGGTGACCAGCCCGCGAACGTATACGTATACTGAGCCGTCGCATCTTTGGTCGGATCGGCGGGCTTTACGATATCCGCCGCTGCCGTGCCGTAGTCGTACTTCGTCGCCGCTTTCAGTACGGTGCCGTCCTCGTCAACGAAGGTGACGTCATACTTGTTGACCGTGGAAGCGTACGTAGCGCTATATGTGATATCGCGGGAAACGTTTGTTATCTCCGGAGTCCACCCGTTCCACGTATATGTATACTGCGCGTCGGCAGTCTTTTCGGGAGCGCTGCCGTTGTATTCCGGAGCAGCGCCGTACTCTACGCCGGCGTCTGTCTCAAGAGTGCTGCCGTTGTCGTTCTTCCACGTTACCGTATACGTATCCCTTACGTAATACAGATCGAACACAAGGCTGCCGTCCGCGGCGACTGTCGCGGTCGTTGCGGCCGTTCCGTTCACCTCGGCGTGATCATAACTGAAGCCGGTGTACGTCTTCTGTGCGTCAGCAAGGGTGAACGCGCTGTCCGCCTCCGCCGTGTCGGTATCGACAGTGCTTTCAAGAGTGTATGTATTCTCCCCGAGATCCTTCAGATAATGATTGACCGTATATTTGACCTGATCCGCGTGCCATGTGGCGGTGAAGGTCTTGTCGCCGATGGAACCAACAGGTATGCTGCCGGACGGGGTCCATCCGTCAAAGATATATCCGGTCTTTGTCGGGTTTTTAAGAGTGACAGACTGTTCTGTCGTATACTTCAGCGGGTTATCCGCGTGGTTCGTGCCGCCGTTGAGTACGTACGTGATATCATACCAAATCGCCGTCCACTTCGCGTAGTAGGTCTTGCTCTCCTGCGGGGTTATGGTCGCATTGCCGTCGGCAATCTTTGCGCCGTCGCATTCCGGAGTATCATACCAGCCGGCGAAGTTGTAGCCCGTCCTTGTCGGATCCGGAGTCGTGACGTTCGGAAACGCCGCATTAGCTGTGAAGTCCGGATACAGAGTCATGCTGAGATGATCGTCGTCGAAGGTATAGGTCGCGCCGTTCGCGTACGCCGTGCCGTTGCCGTCGGCGGCGGTGTTCCAGCCGTTGGGAGTATAGGAGATATCAACTACCGTTGTTTCAGACGTGTTGGCGGGTTTGCCGGTGTAGTTCTGATCGAAGGTCGTCGTGATATTGACGCCGGAGGCGTTTGCCCTTGCCATGGCGTTTGTGCCCACGGTCACGCTCTGACCGTAATCTTTGGTCTCATTCGCCGGCAGAGTGCCCGAAGTGGCGTTTCCGTTCGCGTAGCTGACCGTATACTGATTGACCGTGCCTGAATATGTCGCTCTGTAGGTCTGATTGCCGGTCACCTGCGCCAATGCGGGAGACCAGCCTGCGAAGGTATATGTATACTGAGCCGTCGCCGCCTTGGTCGGGGTGGAAGGCGCGGAGATATTGGCTGCGGGAGTGCCGTAATCGTACTTGGTCGCGGCCTTCAGAACCGTCGTGCCGTCTTCATCCACAAAGGTGATATCGTATTTATTCACCGTCTTGCTGAAATGCGCGTAATACGTCGCAACGCCGTTGACCGTCGGGATATCCGCGGTCGCATAGACCGTAAGACCCGTACCCGTGGGATTATTGGTCACGGTCCAGCCGTCAAAGGTATATGTATACTGAACGTCCGCAGCCTTTGTCGGGGTTGCGCCTGTGTATGACGGTTTCGCACCGTAAGCCACGTCGCCAGACTGAAGCTCAACGGCGTCGTTCATGAACGTGACGTTATATGATCTGAGAGTCTCCGTGTAGGTCGCATTATACGTAGCGTTGCCTGTAACAGTCGTGACTGCGGGGTTCCACGTCGCAAAGGTATACGTATACTGAACCGTCGCCTCTTTTGTCGGCGTCGTGCCGTTATATTCCGGCATATCTCCGTACGGCACGTTCTCATCCGTCTCAAGTACCGTCCCGTCCGCGTTCTTCCACGTTACCGTGTATTTGTTGACAACGGAGGTGTACGTCGCGGTATATGTCACGTTGCCGGTCACGGCAGATATCGCCGGGGACCAGCCCGAGAACGTATAGGTATACTGAGCTGTCGCGGCCTTGGTCGGATCGGCGGGCTTTACGATGTCCGCCGCCGCAGTGCCGTAGTTATACTGCGTCGCAGCTTTCAGCACCGTCGTGCCGTCTTCATCCACGAAAGTGACGGTATATTTGTTCTTTGTCGCCGTGTATGTCGCTCTGTACGTCGCGTTCGTCGTGACGTTCGCGATCGCCGGAGTCCACCCTGCGAAAGTGTACGTCCATTCGGCGGTGGCGGCCTTGGTCGGATCGGCAGGCTTTACGATGTCCGCCGCCGCAGTGCCGTAGTCATATTCTGTCGCAGCTTTCAGTACCGTAGTGCCGTCCTCATCCACGAAAGTGACGGTGTATTTGTTGACAGTGCTTGAATACGTGGCAGTATAGGTCACGTCTTGCGTAACTTCGGCGATCGTCGGAGACCAGCCCGAGAACGTATATGTATACTGAGCTGTCGCAGCCTTGGTCGGATCGGCAGGCTTTACGATATCCGCCGCCGGAGTGCCGTAGTTATACTGCGTCGCCGCTTTCAGCACCGTCGTGCCGTCCTCATCCACAAAGGTGACCGTATATTTATTGACCGTGCTCGAATACGTAGCAGTATAGGTCACGTCTTGCGTGACATCGGCGATCGTCGGAGACCAGCCGGAGAACGTATACGTGTACTGAGCAGTCGCAGCCTTGGTCGGATCGGCAGGCTTTACGATATCTGCCGCCGGAGTGCCGTAGTCATATTCTGTCGCGGCTTTAAGAACAGTGGTGCCGTCCTCGTCAACAAATGTTACAGTGTACTTATTGATCGTCCATTTTGCGTAGAAACTGGTATTTGCCGTGGGCGTATAGCTCGTGCCGGCGCTATACTTCGTTCCCGTGAAACCGGAATTTGTGTACCAGCCGTCGAAAGTGTATCCTGTTTTTGTGCCCGGAGAAGGCAGAGTCACACTTGCAGAGGTCCAGTCTGCATTAAGGGTTGTCGCGGTAGTATATTTCGTATTGGTGAACGACGAAGTGATATAACCGGTGGAGTTTATCATCTGAGTCGAGCCGTCGTAATATCCTTTGAAAGCGTATGTCGCTTTCTTCTGCGCGTCGGTTGCCGTTCCGTTTCCGCCGCCGAAATCGTAACTGACGGTGTACTCACGCTTGGGTATTGTGATATTGTTCGCGCTCGCGGTCATTTTGTTGCTTAGCGTGCCGTTTGAATTGGTCTTGTAGATGCCGTCGGCATATCTTTCATAGACCGCGGAAGTACCGTTGTCGGTAGCATTTCCGTTGTCAAGCGTCACGGCATAGGTATTGCCCTCCCAAACCGCGTAAAGGTCAAGATCGGCATTTACATCATATGTATCACCGGCAGCGTATACGACAGTCGTTCCGGCGGAATTGGTATCCCAGCCCTTGAAGGTGTAGTAATCGCGGGTCGGTTCAGTCGTACTGAGAGTAAGGTCTACGTCGACAAATTTTTCCTGATCGGAAGGAGCGCCGGTGCCGCCGTTGGCATCATATGTAACATCGTACACAGGTTCAATGCGGAAAGGATATGAACCGGTGCTTGTACCATAGTATTTTACACCCAGGAGATAAACGACGTCTTTTGTAAGTTCTTTCTTTATGGAAAAATTATTTGCATTGCCTGAATCATCGTCATAGGCAAAGATCGTGCCGCTGTTCGCCCAGTCCGCAGCCTTATACAAAACACCGTATTGATCCCCGGACGTAGCCTTACTGTAGAAGATGTACTTTCTTGTTTCAGACGGCGTAAATTTATAATACGTGATCTGATATGCCGCACCGACAGACGCCGTTATATCTGTATTTATACTCGCAGCCGTGGGATCAGTCGGATTCCAGAGAGCGACAAAAGTTGTGTCGGAGTTCGGCACCGTAATAGTCTGAGCTGCGGTATATTCCCGCGGCTCCCTCCGCTGATAATCATACGCAGTCGCGCACCAGCCGATCATAGTATGATCGGTACGCGTCAATCCCGTCTGCCCGAGATAAAGAGTATGTCCGGCAGGCAGGGTCTTGGTGAACGTGGTCGCGCCGCCGGCAGCATCAAAGGTTATATCGACGGCTTTGCAGACCTTCATGGGATAGGTCGACGAGGAACTGGTTCGTGAATCATGTACAATATATGTGGTGCCGGCTGTCAGGTCTACTGTGACATAACTCTGCCAACTACCCATGTTGTCCTGGGACCCGCTCAGCAGCTCCCTTATTTTATTGTCACCTATATCATCTTTTGTCGTATCCGTTCCGAGTGCACCGTTGTTAAGAGGGTATACGTGCAGATATGGATCCGGTGTGTTGTCGCTGTCATAGGTAAAGAAAATATACTTGCCTGATGAAGAGGGTGTGAATGAAAAATACTTACCTGCCGACTGTGTTACGACCTTCTCTGTGTTTAAAGTCAGGGGTTCACACGGAACGACGTGAACGGAAATAGTGTTTTTTGATTTCCCGCCGGCAGCATTGTTAAGTGTAGGCGTAAACGTTACATCGTAGGGATTACCGTTATTATATCCGAAGGTCGCAACACCGCTGCTGTTGATGGATGCCGCCGAATGACTGCTTGCCCATGATACGCTTGAAAAGCCCCAGTTTACGCCGTACTGATCTTTCGCGCTTGTGACCGTATATGTACTTTGTGTGCTGCCGGTTGTATAAACCGTTGTTTCACCGGATATGCCGACGGAATTCAGCGTAGGATACTTGGACGAATCAACACCGTTCGTATATGACCAGCTGCCGCCGGCGCTTGTATCTTCGCTATATGATAACACTTCTGTCCAGTTACTGTTATCCGAAGATACATATATCTTAAACTCAATATTTGATGTCCACGTCCTATTTTTATTTTTTATCCAGTCTGTTGCCGTGGCGGAATTAGTCTGAACCTTTCTCAGATGCTTTGGAAATCCGGTCGCGGCGCCGCTGGTATAAGTCCATGTACCGCCGTCACTGTCCCACTGTCCGGCTGTTACGGTTGCTGACCAGGTAGAGCCATCTGTACCATCCTGTTTTCTCGTCGGCACGACCATATATCCGGCGCTGTTGTTACAGCTGTCTCTGGTCGTTTTATCTGTATCGTGCGCGGTAACTTTGATGTAGTAGCTCCCCGCGCTCTGCGAGGTCAACGCTTCCGCTTTAGGTAAAAGAGATGTGTCAAACACAAACCCTATGGACACTGCCGAAAGCACCATAAGGAACGACAGAAACACACTGAGCGCGCGTCTGCCGGGTCGGACGTTTGAATTAGAAGTTGTTTGCATGTATGATCCCTCCGAAAAATGATACCCTGCCCCCGCAAAAACGGAGACGTTACGGATATTTTAAGACATTATTTATCATTATCAAAAATACACGTGCTCAAAGTATTTGTCAATACTTTTGACTGAATTTTTAATAATATTTTACAAATTTGTTAATATTGTAATCAAAAATCCAGACAGCTGTCTCATCGGGGATTTACGCCGGTTCCGGCGTTTTCCCCGGGCAGAACGCAAACGTCCATGTAAATGTCTGAGACATGTCCAAGACATATTGACAAAATGTCCATGACATATTATAAAGGATATAGATAATTCACACATAAAGGAGGACCCTCGCATGATGTCGATTCTTCGAAAAATCGTTTCACTGTTTGTCGTCTGGGAGATGCTTTTCTCCGCCGCGTTTTCCGGCGGCGGGCTGAAATACTCCGAAATGCCGGAGGCGCCCGCCGGGGAATACGGTCAGTACGTAGATCTGTTCACGGGCACAGGCGGAATACCGTGGACATGCGGCATGCTCTCCCCCGCTGCCTGCGCGCCTTTCGGCTGCGTAAGGCTGGGACCGGACACGGCCGCCGTAGGCGGGCTGTATCTGTTCAAAACAAATACGTCAGGCTACTATTACGAGCACCGGCATATTCTGGGGTTCAGCTACGGCAGGCTGTCCGGCACCGGCGCGCGTGATTACGGTATGTTCCGCGTGACCCCTGCCGTGGGCAGACAGGCGTCCGGTAAACCCGCAGCGCTTGCTTTCTCCCATATCAATGAGACGGCGTCACCCGGATACTACGCGGTCTATCTGCCCGGCGCCGCGGCTATGGCGGAAATGACCGCTGCGGCTCACGCAGGGTATATGCGCTATACATTCGGAACGGACAAAGACGCATCGCTTTTCGTGAACGCAGCATCCTCCCTCAGCGACTGCGAGACCCGGGACGCGACGATAACCGTTGACGCGGATTCGGGCGTCATCACGGGCTCTGTTGTTATCCTCGGGGATTTTTCGGACCGCTTCGGCGGACTTAAGTGTTACTATTACGCCGAAGCCGACAAGCCGATCACCGGCGTGACCGCGCACACCGCCGACGGAGACAAGAACGAAACGACCGCCTCCGGGGACGAGGCGGGGCTGTGGCTGAACTTCGGCGATTTAAAAGATAAGTCCGTCACGATCCGCGCCGGCATCAGCTTTGTAAGCGCGGAAAACGCAAAGGAGAATCTATACGCCGAATGCGGCGAATCGGACTTTGACGAAGTCGCCGCGAATGTCAGCGAAGAATGGGAAGAAAGACTCGGCGCGATAAAAACGGAAGCCGCCGCGGACGTAAAACAGATTTTCTATACCGCTCTCTATCACTCCATGATAATGCCGACGGACTTTACGGATTACGACGGCAGCTACGTCGGCTTTGACAAACAGATACACACTGCGGAGGGCTTTACTTACAGGACGGACCTCTCTCTCTGGGACACCGCCCGCGACACGCACGCGCTTTATACTCTTATCGCCCCGGACGTACAGACTGACTCCCTTAAAAGCCTGCTGCTTATGGCGGATCAGGGCGGGGTGCTGCCCCGCTGGCCTATGGGCGAGGGATACACCGGTTCCATGATCGGCAGCCCGGCAAACCTTGTGTTCACCGAGAGCTGTCTGAAAGGGATAGACGGAGTCGACTACGGCAAAGCTCTGGAATATATGATCAAATCAGCGGAGACCGTCGACAACCGCGAAAACAGGGAGATGGCGGATATCTACAACGAATACGGCTATCTGCCGGACGATATCGTGCGCGAAAAATCCGAGAAGTATTCCGTCAGCCGCACGCTTGAATATTCCTGGGCGGACGCCGCGATCGCTGCCCTTGCAGATGCTTTGGGCGAAACGGAGACCGCTGAGAAATATTCCGCCCGCGCCATGAATTACCGCAACGTCTGGGACGCGGACACCCTTTATTTCCGGGCAAAGAATTCCGACGGCAGCTGGGGAAAGCTCAAACCGAAGCTCACTTCTTTTTACGACGAGATCTTCGGCACGGATTATTCCAGACCCTACTGCGAGGGCAGCGCCCGTCACTGGCGCTGGAGCGCGCTGCAGGATATAGACGGCATGATCTCGCTTTTCGGCAGCAACGACCTCTTCGTCAGCGAGCTGGAAGACTTCATGGAAGACGCTTCGCTCACCCGCGGCGCGGCGGACCCGGGCTCCGGCTACTGGATAGGCAATCAGCACGATCTGCACACTCCGTATCTCTTCGCAAACGCAGGAAGAGCGGACCTCACTCAGAAGTGGGTCCGCTGGACGCTGAAAAACCGCTTCGCTGCCGGCGCCGACGGCCTGGACGGCAACGACGACGGCGGGACCTTAAGCGCGTGGTACGTATTCTCATCTATGGGGCTCTATCCGCTGGCGGGGACCGATCTTTACTGGATAGGTTCACCCTGTGTGGAGTCGGCTGCCCTGACTCTCCCGAACGGAAAAACGCTGACCGTAAAGGCGGAAAATCAAAGCGATAAGAACGTATATGTTTCCTCCGTCACACTGAACGGCGAGACCGTTACCGGTCCGTATATCACCCATGATCAGCTGATGGACGGCGGAGTACTGACGTTTTCAATGTGCAATTAGCAATGTGCAATTTGCAATTATTCTGCCAAGCATTGCACATTACACATTACACATTTCACATTAATCAGCTTCCGGAGCCGCAAAAGGCTCCGCGTGGACCATATAATCGCCTTCCGCAAAAGCGGGCTCGTTGTTCTTTCCGGAGATCTCATTATAGAATTCCGTAACGGAAGCTTCCATATAAGGCTGAAGGAATATAAAACCGATTCCCAGAGTCAATACGCAGAGCAGACCCCAGCCGATAAAGGACAGATTCAGAACGAACAGCTTGCCGCAGTTGCCTTTCATCATTGCCTTTGACTGATCCAGAGCGTCCTTCGCGCTCATTCCGGGATTGTCGACGAGTATGAAATAAGCCATTCCGTATCTCAGACCGGCTATGATACCGGGAATGATAAATAAAAGAGACCACAGGAATGTGAATATCCCGATAAGTAACGCCAGCAGCACGGATTCGCCCAGGCATTTTTTAAAGCCGGAGAAAAGCTCGCCCAGGTCCGCTTCGCGTTTCCTTGTCAGACGGACAAAGAACGCCGCCATGCCGAAAGCCAGAGGGCCTGATACGAGCAGGGTAATGATAGTGCCTACAGTTGACAGAGGACTGAAGCTCTCTGTGAATTCGATCATTGGATCACTTTGGGATGCGCCTGTATTATTATTTATATTGTAAGCGTCAAATATTTCATCCAGAGACTCTGTCCCGTCGGCGTTTTCAAGACCTGTCCCGTCAAATGCGTAGCCGGTTGTTTGAGTCTGATCATTATTCATCGATCTCATGACTGTTTTGTACATGGAGGGAATTGAGAATATCCCCGAGATCGCGCTTATTATAAGCATGTAGATCAGGCAGACTACTACCGCCGTGCCGAAGTTGCCTTTCAGTTTATCCTTTGCGCGGAGCTTGATTTCTGTTCTTGAATAATCCATGATCCATACCTCTTCTGCGTTTGGTGTTATTGACATATACTGTCCGGTATCATATTAACACACGGTTTATGTGATTTCAATAATAATCGTGAGGTAAGAATAAAATGAAGTATTACAAAATTTCCGAAAAACCTTTCTCCGTACACGGTCTGATCATGCCCGAAGACGGGAGCAGATACAGCCGGATTCCGGAGGATATCGCGAAAAACACCAACGACGGCGTGGCGTGGCTCAATTACAACACTGCCGGCGGCAGAGTAAGATTCAGGACCGACTCAAAAGTCATCGGTCTGAAGGCTGTCTACCCCACCGACGTCTGGAAATATCCGAATATGCCGCCCATGGCGCAGTTCGGTTTTGATCTGTACGCCGGTTCGGATGACGGAGGCAGATACTGCGGCTCCTTTGTCGCGGATATAGGCGAGGATAAAATCTCCCGCGGGGAAATTCATTTTGACACGTCCGAAGAGCGCGAGCTGACGGTATTTTTCCCGATCTACTGCGACGTCGCCGACGTGGAGATCGGCATTGAGGACGGCGCGACGCTGTCCGCTCATTCGTCCTATAAGCATAAGCGCCCGGTGGTTTATTACGGCTCGTCCATAACCCAGGGCGCCAGCGCCGGCAGACCGGGACTTGCCTATTCCGCGCTGATATCCAGACGGCTGGACACGGAATTCACGAACCTGGGCTTTTCCGGCAGCGCGAAAGGCGAACCGGTGATGGCGGAGTATATCGCATCGCTCGACATGTCCGTATTTGTGATGGACTACGATCACAACGCAGAAACGTCCGAAATGCTGCAGAAGACTCACGAGCCTTTTTATAAAATCATCCGGGATGCGCAGCCCGATACGCCGATAATTTTTGTGACCAGGCCCGATTTCCATGAGCCCGTCAACGCATCGTCGGATGATGACGCAAGAAGAAGGCGGGAAGTCGTCCGCGCCACCTATAAAAGAGCCGTCGCTGCCGGTGACAAAAACGTCTGCTTCATCGACGGCGGTCTGTTTGCCCGGGATCTGCCCGTTTATCTGCGGGACATCTGCACCCAGGACGGCTGCCACCCGACCGGCGCCGGCTTCATGTTCATGGCCAAGGATATCGGGGATGCGATAGAGAGAGCACTGGAATAAGTACGAAGGTACTCATTTTAAGTATGAAGTAAGAAGTCAAACGTTTCTGAATTTCATACGGTCGCTTAAACACTGTAAGACGGGACTCCCACTCCGGACAACTTATAACACATTTTTGCTCCGCAAAAATGAACCGCAATTATTCATTATTCAGCATTCATTATTGAAAAAGCCATGTATGATATAACAGTTCCCTTTGTATTAAACTCTCCCGGCTTCAGGCGCGAAGAAGCGCTTCTGGCAGCGCGACAAATCGGCGCAAAAAGAGTTTTGCTTGCGATAGGCACCCTGTCGCGGGACAATTCCGCTGTTTTTGAAAAGCTTGCGGATACGATAGATTATTTCAATTCGAACGGAATGCTCACAGGCGTATGGTACTGGGCGTTCATGGTCAACTTCAAAGACTTTACTCCCATAAAGGGCAACCGCGGCGAGTCGAAGGCGAACACCTGTCCGCTCGATCCGGATTATCTCGATTATGCTTCGGACGTCGTGCGGCAGATAGCCCGGATGAAGCCGGAAATGATACTGTACGACGACGATTTCCGTTTCGGGCATATCGACAGCGGTTTCGGCTGCGTCTGCAAATACCACAGACGCCTGATCGCCGAAAAAATGGGCCTCACCGAAACGGAGCTGCCGGAGGATATTTTCAAAGCGGCGTTTACCGGCAAGCCGAACCCTCTGCGCAGCGCGGTCATGCGTTCCTGGGGCGAGAGCCTTGAGGGCTTCTGCCGCCGCATGCGAGCCGCAGCCGACGACGTAAACCCCGATATGAGAATAGGTATATGCTCCTGTATGTCTGTCTGGGACACCGACGGCACGGACTCTTTCACCCTCGCGAAGCTTCTGGCGGGCGATACAAAACCCTATATCCGGCTTATAGGCGCACCGTACTGGGCGCCGATGAAGGCCTGGGGCAACCGCCTGCAGGACATTATCGAGCTGGAACGCATGGAAGCGTCGTGGAAGCATATCGACGCGGAGGTCGTGTCCGAGGGCGATACCTATCCGCGTCCGCGGTTCAAGGTGCCGGCGTCCTTCCTCGACATTTTCGACACCGCGCTGCGCTTTTCCGGAGGACTTTCGGGCATCCAGAAATACGCCCTCGACTACGTCGGATCAACAAATTACGAAACCGGTTACGCCTCTCTGCCGGATAACGGATATATCGACGATCTGACGGATGGCTGCGACGGCGCGGGCGTCCGTGTGTACGAATTCATGAACAGGCTCGAAGATGCAGAACTGAATGAAGAGATCGATACAATACCCGATCTGTTTTTCTCCTGGGCTGCAAAAGTGCTTTCGGCAAACGGAATCCCGTCCGTTTACGCCGGAACCGGCTGCGCCGGAATAGCGTTCGGCGAAAATGCAAAGTATCTGCCGACCGAAGCTTTCACAAAACCGCTCATACTGGACATCACCGCCGCAAGGATCCTGACCGGAAAGGGCTATGACGTCGGCATAACCGGTTTCGGAGACCGGATCAAACCGAAGTACCAGCATTATATCGCGCGGGACGAATACGTCGACGCCTGTGATATCGACTCCGACGCGCCTTTCTGCCGGGGCGTGACTGTCCGGAAAGAAGCTCGGATCCTTGCGGAATATATATGCGGAGAAGAAAAGTATCCCGCCGTTTTCCGCTATAAAAACTTCATTGTGCTGACTGCCTCCGCGACTCCGCGCTCCGAACTGGGCACGGACGCGGCGTTCAGATGCCCCGAGCCTGTCTGGCGCAACTACTGCCTGCCGGAAATAATAACAAATGAGATCCCCGATCTGTCCGCCTTTGCGCTCGGTCACCCCGACCTTTATATCCAGACAAAACGCGGCAGGAATAAGCTTGTAACAGGCATATGGAATTGCCACGCCGACGCGATAGACAATTTAAAACTGAACGTCAGCGGCGATATCAGAGAAGTCAACGGCGTGCACTGCAAAGCGATAAAATCAGAGGCCGGCGGGATCACCGTTGAGCATCTCCCGGCATTTTCATATTGTTTTATCGAAGCATCTTGAAATCATCCGAACAATAGTATATAATAAGGTATACAAAAACAAAGGAGGATAATCATGAAAGGATTTTCAAAATACATCTCGATAGCGGTCATTATCGCGATAGCCGTGCTTGTACTGGCGTTGGGCGCGTCCGCGAACATCGCCGGCGACGTTGACGGCAACGGCGAGGTCTACGCCGATGACGCAAGATTGGCGCTCAGAGCTTCCGCAAAGCTTGAGGAACTTGACAAAGAGCAGGCCGCTGCCGCGGACGTTGACGGCAACGGGATAATTCTCGCCGACGACGCGAGGCAGATACTTCGTTATTCCGCAAAGCTCCTGCAGGAATTCGAAACCGTCTCTTCGGCCGAGTCCGCGAGTGAATCCGTAAGCGAACCCATAAGCGAACCTGCAACCGAACCTGCCAGTGAACCCACAACCGAACCCACCAGTGAACCGGCAAGCGAGCCCGCAAGTGAGCCTGCAAGTGAACCCGCGAGCGAACCTGCCAGTGAACCCGCCAGTGAACCTGCAAGCGAACCCACCAGCGAACCCGGGGACGATTTCCCTGAGGTGCCTCAGGACGTAAAGGCGCTTCTTGACGGCAATTTCGGTTTCGAGGGCGAGATGATCAACGGTTCAGACAAAAACAAAGCCACGGTTTATACCGACGGCTCAAGCATCAGGATGTCCATGGACGGCACAGAGATCGGCACAAAGGGCGAAGTCATCCTTATCGCGAGAGATGAGGAAAAGAAAAACATTTTAGGCAAACCCACAGGTAAGTTTGTGCGCAAAGCATATCTTGTCGATCCGACCGAAAAAACCTATCTTGATTTCGACAGTCTGAACGCCATCCCGGGCCTTGATATCAGCGCCGATGAGTTCAAACTCTCATTCAACATCGAAGACTTCGGCGGTTCTGAAGCGAAACCGTCCGATGTGGGCGTCAAATCGATCATGTTTACGCAGTACCTGGTATACGTATTTGACAGCAAAACGGATAATCGCAGAGTCTCGTGCTATACTCTGGACGGCGAGCTCAAACGCATCGAGTTCTCCGACAACGGAACTATCACCTCTATAATCAACGTTGATAAGTTCTATCCCTATCCTGACAAATCCGTATACGATATCCCCTCCGGATACAGGAAACAGGGAGCGATGGAATTCATGTTAGGCCTTATCGGTCAGGCGATGAGTGAGACCTAGGCCATAACTGAAGGCTGTCAGCTTTATTTACAGTAAAGCGCACATCCTGATCAACAGAGTCGTGTGATCACCGATAACCGATCACACGACTCTGTTCTTTTATTACATTTAATCATTGCAAAGACCTGAATAATATGTCGGGTATACTTGACAAAATCATTGCCATATTGTATAGCATACTCGACATACAGGCTTATCTTGTTTTTCCGATAAAAAACCTATTATGCAAAACTTGCGGACAAAGAGAGCAATCCCAAATACTACTTCGGAGATACCGGACTGACAAATCTGTTCCTTTTGGACAGAGAAAGCGCGTTGCTTGAAAACGCTGTCGCCGTCGCGCTGCACAGACGATACGGTGAAGAGATCTATTGTCTCAGATCTTCTGAAACCGGTATAGACGTGGATTTCTGGATTCCCGAAACAAAAACTGCCATTCAGGTGTGCCGCAGTCTGAACGACGGCAGTTATGACAGAGAGATCAGATCAATAAAGAAGCTTGTTTCCGCCGGCAACACTGCAAGATCAATCGTAGTCACAAAAGAAGAGGCTGGTACTATTGATGAAAACGGTATCAGGATAGAAGTAATTCCCGCATACAGATTTTTGTTGGAGAATTGATATCCGGGGCAATATCTGAAGGCTGAAAAACGATCGGTCGGGAGAATGAAAAATCCTCCCGACCTCTCATATTATCTTGTGTATCGTCCGGTACAGGAATGGTGGGTTAAAACCCCTCTGTTTATATCATTTACGGCTTGGGATAGGAGCGGGGCGAAGTACCCATGGAGTAACCCGTGTCGCCTTCCCTGCTTACGGTAATATAGAGCGGTTTTCCGTCGATAGTGAGTTTGACGTGGCATACTCCGTCTTCGAATTCATCGGTAAGGTCGAGTTTCTGATCACGGCAGTAAAGCATCACTCTGCCGTCGTCCTCCTGCATGAGCTGCGGCTCGTTCAGATGCTCGATTATCTCCTCTTCGCTCAGAGGCCTCTCTCTGCCGAAGAAATCATAAGCCACGCCTCCGCCCTCGGATTTGCGGGTCTCGCCGTTTTCATCCGTATAGGAGACCGTATACTGACCGTCGGTGGTGATGTTCAGCTCCACGTCGGTGAGTTCACCGCGGGTCCAGATCTGTATTTTCCTCTGAATACCGCCCAGATCCACTGCGTAGGCCGCTGCCGACAATGCGGCGATAACCGCGATTATTACGATGCATGCCGCAAGAAGTTTAGGCACGCTGACGCGTCTTCTTTCATTCATTTTGATTACCCCCGTATTATTGATTTTTTCAAGATAGTCCCGTTCGGGCTGAAGAGCGGAGAAGGTTTTTTTGTATTTTTCTCTGTCAGTCATTGTTCCATTCCTCCTTAAGTATCTCTTTAAGCTGCTGTCTGGCCCGGCTGAGCCGGCTTTTTACGGTCCCCGGGCTTTTGTCCAGTATATCCGCGATCTTATCTATCTGATAATCTTCGTAGTAGAATAAATGGATCACGGTCCTGTACTTCTTATCCAGCCTCATCACCGCCTCAAAAAGATCGCTTTCCTCCCGCGATTCAAACGGTACGGTCGCCGTGTATTCTTCCAAAGGCACGGTATTTCTTCTGTGATAGGAAGATGCTATGTCCTTCGCTCTGTTTATCGCAACTCTTAAAAGCCACGCTTTTATATGCTCCTCGCTTTCAAATTCCTTCACGGACGTATGGTACCTGATGAAAGCATCCTGTACGGCGTCTTCTCCGTCCTCGCGGGAACGGCACACCGAAAAGGCGGCGGCATAAAGATTCTGTTTGTATTTTTCAATGACTGTTTCGGTCGGCAATCGCATAGCCTCACTCCTTTATCACGTTCTGAAGGCCCTTCAACAATAATACGATCAGGAAAGGGAAAAGGTTGCAAAAATGAAAAAAAATCCCTTCGCCGTTTCAGCAAGCGAAGGGATCGCTGTTTTGATCAGCAAGCCGGACTCGCCGTCATGCTTTTACAAACCTGATGTTCTTAAGCTCGAACTTGTGGAAAGCAAAGGATTCGCCTGCGTCGGCAAGTTTATCTTCCATAATGCTCACGATCTCCGCCGCCTTATATCCCTTGAAGGAAATGGAGACAGTCTGATCATCTTCCGTGCAGTTATAAGCCCTGACGATGATGCCGTTCCCGTCCTCGGGGATCTTGACGGTGTCGATGATTATCGCGGTATTGTCGGAAGAATACGCGCCGCAGGCGGAAGACTCAACGGGATCGCCGTCGGTAATGACAGGCGGATTGTTCACGTAATACGCCCTGGAGTAGACTCCGGTAACGTCGCCCGCTGCGTGGGGCATGATGGCGTAATGTATCTCATGCTCGCCGAGGTCGATATCGTGACCGGGATTGCCTTCGGGAGAGCGTACGAGGTTCAGATCAAGAACGCCGTTCTTCGCGCGGTAGCCGTACTTGCAGTCGTTGATGAGCGCGACGCCGCCATTGGCGTCTGACATATCGGCGAACTTCTGCCCCGATACCTCAAACTGAGCCAGCTCCACACTGTTGTTCTCGGTCATCCGGCGTCTGAGGTGTCCGTACTGGATGTTGAAAGTCGCCTCTTCGGTGTCTACGTCGAACGGGAATGCGATTCTTATCATTGAACGGATGATCTTAAGATCGACCTTCAGATCGCAGTATACCGTATTGTCGCAGTCTATGATATAGAAAGTCTGCTTCGCGGTGAAGCCCTTGCCCTCATAAGCCGCCTCGACAATCGCTTTCGGACCGTCGGTCCGCGCCTCGAACGCGGTACACACAGCGTCTTTTTTGGTCTGGACGTAAACCGCGCACTCGCGAACCATATCCCAGGAATCACCGTAATCATCGTACTGAGAAAGAACCGCAGCAAGCTTGTCCTTCGGGATGAACTCCCTGCCGAGAGTCTTGTCAAAGATCGAACAGATAAATCCGTTTCTGAAGGTGACGACGACCTTGTCGTTCTCTATGGCGTTGTGACGAAACTGCGCGCTGAAGGTCTTTATCTCGTCGTCCTTGCCGACCTTTGCCATACCCAGAGCAGGAACGGCGGCACGGTACCATTTCCTGCCGTGCCTGAGAGTGACGTCATACGGGAATGAATTGAAATTCACGACCGCCTTGCCGCCTGCCATCGCCGTGGCTGCCGCTGCGGTGGCGTTTGTCAATTTGTTGTATATCTGCTTATAGTGCGGGACGCACTCCTCATAAACCCTGTTGATGGATGAACCGGGCAGGATATCATGGAACTGATAGAACAGGATCTCCTTCCACATTTCCTCAAGCTCGGCGTGGGATATCGTGGCGGAGCCATACGGGAGAACTGCGCTGAGCTTCTCGTAATTCTGCAGGGCGAATTCGCACTTGCGGTTGTATTTTTTATTGTCGGAATGAGTAGTATATGTGCCCTGGTGACGTTCAAGATATAACTCACCCTCGAAAGTCGGATAGGGAGTCACGCCGTCGTCAAAGTCCCTGAAGAAAGTCTCGCTGTCCGAGAATTTCACCTTAGGCATGCCGCGCATATTCGCGAAACGCACCGCCTGCTCGATATGCTCGTAGCCGGGGCCTGCGCCGCCGTCGCCAATACCGAACAGCATCATCGACTTATCGGAGATATCCCTCTCGTGATAGTTCTGCTCGGCGAAAGCGATGCTGTGGCCGCGCATACCGGAATTGTAGGTCTCCTCAGGCAGCATGTGCGACAGCACGCTCGTGCCGTCGATGCCTTTCCAGTAAAACGACTGATACGGGAATTTATTATATATATTCCAGCTCATTTTCTGAGTCAGGAAATATTTGACTCCCGCAAGCCGCATGATCTGCGGCAGACAGCCGGAATAGCCGAAAGAGTCCGGCACCCAGAAAATATCGCGCTCCAGACCGAATTCCTCTTTGAAGAAACGCTTGCCGTAGAAGAACTGTCTGCACAGGGATTCTCCGCAGGTAAGATTGGAGTCAGGCTCGACCCACGTGGAGCCCTGAACGTCCCACTTGCCCTCGGCGACAAGTTTCTTCGCCTGCTCGTACAGCTCAGGATAACGCTCCTTCATCCAGCGGTAAAGCTGAGCCTGGGACTCGCCGAAGATATAGCCGGCGTCGCGGTACAGCTCGCGGTTTCGAAGCTGAGTCGCGAAGGTACGGGCGCCCTTGCGCCAGGTCTCGCGTACGGGCCAGAGCCACGCAAGGTCAAGATGTGCGTGACCGATGGCATAGAGCGTCATACAGTCGGACAGGTCGTCGTCGCCCCTTGCTATAAGCTCGGAGGTGACCGCAAGCAGCTCCTCCGCCTCCGATTCGGTGATACGGTCGGAAGCAATGCCGGCAAGCTTTTCGATGATCTCTTTGGCAAACTCTTCGTCTTTTGTATATAAAGCTGTGTCAAGCAGGACCGAAACATCATAGGACAGGTCCCTGACGGAATCGTTGCGGTGAGCGACGGACATCATTATAGCCTTGCCGTCGTTTGCCAGATTGCCGAACAGGTCGTTCGCAGCGGCGTCCACCCAGAAAGAGATCCTGCCGTTTTTTACAAGAGAATCATAGATAGGAACGATGCGTTTTTTGGGCGAGCCGAGCGACAGATCGAAAGCCGAAGAACCGCAGGTTATGCTCTGAACGATCTCTCCCTCATCGGTATAAAGGAGGCCCTCGCCGGACAGATCGAGGATAAGGACGTCCGCGTCCTCCGGAAGCTCCCCCTGAAGCCGCATCCAGGCGCAGTCAAACCGATTCTCGCCCCATTTGTCGCCGGGACGTATATCCTGCCTGACTCCGGAAAACCTGTCGGCGAACGATACCGGCTCGGCTGTTTTGTACGCTATGCACTCAAGCTCTCCGAGTTCCGTATAGCTTTCACGGATGAGAAGAGAGAGATATTTTTTTATTTTGTCAACACATTTCGGGCAAAGAATGCCGGAATTGTCTTTAAGTTTCATCTGCTGTCTCCCCGTTATTCTGCTGAACCGCATCCGAAAAATTGCTCATATCGTTCTCGAATTGTGTGATATAGTTATTAAGACGCTGTTCGGAGCCGTCAAGAGCGGAGCTGACACTGGAGAAATAATCTATGCTTTCGCCTATCTTAAGCCTGAATCCCTTGATGATCTGCTTGCAGTAATTTGAAGCGTCAAGTTTGAGCTGGGCTCTGTCATACTGAGCTTTTCTGATGGTATCGCTGTAGTACTGATTTGCCTTCGCTTCGACCTGATCCTTGTATTCCTGAGCCTGGGCGCGCAGATTCGCAGTATCGGCAGCCGCAGCGGCGCTCAGTTCGTTCGCGCGGGACTGTGCATCGCGGACGATCGCGGTCTCTTCCACCATGGCGGCCGCGCGGGACTGAGCCTCGGCTATGATCTGTGAAGCTCTGGCATTGGCGTCCTCAACGGCTTTGTCGGATGCTGCCTGCGCGGAAGCCATAAGGCGTTTGCGGTCGTTTATGACTCTGCGGGCCTGAATGATCTCGTCGGGTATATTTTGCCTTAAAAGATCAAGCTGATCCTGTATCTTGCCTGAATCCACTCTTACAAGACCGCTCATTCTCATGGGTCTCGCATCTCTCAGCAACTGTTCGATATTTGCGATGATCTGCTCATATGATACGTTTGCCATATTATCTCTCTCCTTTTTGATGTTTGATTTTTGCTATGATGTCCGCCTCTATCTGCGGAGGGACGAATGCCGATATATCCCCACCGAAAAAACACACCTGACGCACAGCGCTCGAGGACAGGTACATATACTCGGAATTTGTCGCCATGAAAATGGTATCGACTTCGGGGGCGAGCTGTTTGTTGATGAGCGCCTGCTGAAACTCGTCCTCATAATCGGAAACGGCGCGCAATCCTTTCACGATCGCAGACGCGCCTGCCGCTCTTGCGTAATCCACCAGCAGTCCGTCATGACGGTCGACCTCAACGTTAGGCAGGGAAATGCACCGCCTGATAAAATCGACCCGCTCGTCTATCGTAAAAGTGCCGCCGTTTTTAAGCGCATTGAACGACACAAGCACTATCACTTTGTCAAACAGCCCCGCTGTGCGGTTTATTATATCCAGATGCCCGTATGTTACCGGATCGAACGACCCGGGACATATCGCCAGATGTTGTTTTTTCATATTGTTTTTAACCGTCAGTTCGCTGACTGTCATACCTGTAAATAAAAACAGCCGTCTTTGAGTAAACGGAATGTTTCGCAAGAGCAAAGCTGCCCGCTCTTTCGGGCAATTCCTCTTCCTTTGCGGTCTCGATCACGATGATACCGCCCTCCCGCGCGCATTGCGCTGCGGCGTTCAGTGTTTTGAGCGCAAGTCCGCTCTTGTAAGGCGGATCGGCAATGATAATGTCAAAGCCCTCGAACGTGGTTTTGAGATAAGAAACGGCGTCGGAATTCACGACCTTCGCCCTGTCGGAAAAACCGCAGGCGCCGAGATTTTTTTTAATGATCTCGACCGCCTTTTTGTTGAACTCCGCAAAGACGCAGGATTCCGCCCCGCGGGAAAGAGCCTCTATCCCCAGAGCGCCGCTGCCGGCATACATATCCAGGACGTGTCTGCCCTCTATCTCGAACTGAATAGAACTGAAAATCGCGCCCTTTACCTTATCGGCGGTGGGGCGTATGATATCCTCCCCCGGCAGGGTGACAAGTCTTCTGCCTCTTGCCGAGC
>JAILQN010000043.1 GCA_024699005.1 Clostridia bacterium | reverse complement strand
CCTTTTTAAGTCACGGAGCCGTATCCGGACGGAGTTATACCTCTTTCTGACTGAAACAGGTCTTTATCCTGACAAAAAACATTCTGATCGTATAGAATAAACCTCTGAAGAAAGCTCTCACGCGGCGGACGCCCTGCGGCTCGCGGTGTGTCGCGCCGTCGTTGTATGCGGTCATACCGCCCTGTGTGTCAATGCCTATAACGGAGCCGGACAGCGTTCCGGCTTCGTTGTAATCCCATGCCTCAAATCCGTTCTGAACCGCGAAGGAGTCCTCTCCGAGGGTAAAGTCAAACGCTCCGGCGTCTTTAAAACCCGGATCGGCGGTCATATTTTCGCCGATGAGTCCGGCGCGCTCCGCGGCGCAAAACGGCATTGCATCCTCTTCGGCGCCGGTGGATACGTACAGTTTTCTGCCGCGTGTCATATCCCAGAGAATATTGCCCTCCGCGGCACAGGCTTCGGGCGCCTGAAGGTAACTGAGCGCGGGAGCCGCGCCGTCGGTCAGTATGACGTTGTTTGTGAAGTCGGCGGTCTTATGCTCCTCATAACGCGACACCACTCTGACCTGGCTCTGTGATGAAAGCGCGAAAATATTGTTTCTCACGGTATTGTCGGCGCCGTAATGCAGATGGTAACTGTCGTTCCCGCAGGAGTAAACGAGGTTTTTCTCGATAAGTATCTTCGACGAGCCCTCGTCAGGGTAAATGCCCCAGCCGCCGTAGCCGCCCTGACCGGGGTCAGCCGCGACGTCGTGGATGACGTTGCCGGATAAAACCGTGCCCGGCTGAACGCCGAGGGTGTATATGCCGCCCATATCAGACAGCCAGCCCTGCCCGATGTTGTAAATGAGGTTGTCGGTGATTTTGCAGTTGTACGTGACGTTCTCGCCGTAGCCCCAGATCCATCCGCATGAGATGGCGGTATAGTAACCGTCGCTTATCTCGTTATGCGATACGTTGACGCTGTTCGCGTGGATAATGAGCACGCCAACCGCGTTGAAGAACGTTCTGCCGTAAGAGGTTATAAGATTGTTTGTGACGGTTATGTTTTTTGACGCGTCCGGGGAATCCGGTTCGTTCACGCCGCGGATATACACCGCCTGCGCGCCCAGGTTGTTGAAAACACAGCTGTCCACAACCGCGCCGTTCACGCCCTTGCCCATAAAGACGGCGCAGGCGCCTATATCCCTGAATTCGCAGTTTCTGATAACAGGCGCGCTACAGTGCCTGACAGACAGCGCCGGCGTCGCGTCGTACGCCGCCTGACTGGAAAAATCCTGCTCTTTGTTGTTCCCCGGTATGTTAAAGCCGTTTCCGCGGAAAATGATTCTCTCAAACGTTATGCCGTCCGCGCCGTCGATATCGATAAGCGTCTCAAGCGAGGAGCCCCACAGCGTCAGGTTCTCCGCTGTCTCGCCCTGACGCGGGATATACCACAGTATTCCCCCGGCTCTGTCAAGATACCATTCGCCCGGGCTGTCAAGCGCCTCGCGGACGTTCTCCAGAAAGTACCTGTCGCCCTCTTGTACGCGCATACTCAAAGGGCGGCTGAAAGCAAGTCTGCCGCTTTCGGAGTCATACGAGGTGACTGTTATCATCTCATCCTTCCAGTAGTGCAGAATCCGCACGAGGGTATCGTTATCCGGCGTTGCGCCGGCGAGGTCGTCGGGATCGGCGTACATCGCGCCGTATGACCGGAAGACGTCTGTCTCCTGCTCCGGATTGAGCCTGTCGGACTCCGACACGGATCTTACGTGGAAATAGCCAGTTTCGGGCAGGCGCGGGCGCGGGAGCAGACCGTCGTTGCCGAACAGCACGTTAAAGTCCGCGTCTGTTCCGACCGACCTGTAAAACGCCCGCACACCGTTTATCTCCCCCTCGGAAAATCCGGCGTAAGGCACGCCTCCGGTAAAAACGACCTTTTCGCCGTCATACGCTTTATAAGTCACGTTCTTTTTGTCAGAGGAGTCAAAGCGGACTGTTTCATCGAAGGTGTACGTTCCCTCACGGAAGCAAACGGTCACGCCGCCCGAATAACGTTTAGCTTTTTCTTTTGCCCCGGCGAGCGAAGCCAGGGGCTTTCCTATTGAGCCGGAGGCGATATCGCTGCCGTCCGGCGCTACGTACAGGATTTTTTCCGCCGCCGCGAAAGACATATCCGATATTGACATAATACACACCGCCATTACAAGTGATAGTAAAAATGAAGAGACTTTGCGAAGCATATCCGATACCTCCGTTTTGTGAACGATATCACGCCGTTATAATCAACGTCCGGATCGGTCCGCTTTTGCCGGACCGCCGGGATTGGATTCGAACATACATTCCCCTTTGCCGTCCCAGCGCGTTCTGTACGGCGGCGGTGGAGTCGGTCTTTCCGTACGGCACCGCGCCGAAATCCGTTATATCAAAAACGTTTGTCATTTGTGTGTCTTCCGTTTTTTTAGCCTGTTTTACGCGGGATTTATCTTTTCAAAACGCAGCGGATGCGCAAACGCCGCGCTGCCGAGCTGCTCCGTCTTCACACTGTCGGACGCGTCGTCACGGGCGATATTGATAAGACTGTATTCGCCGCGCTCGTAGCCGTAATCCGTTCCGTTATCGTCATACAGACTGAATTCGCCGTTTCCACCCGGGAAAAGCAGTACCGTGTAAGGCGCGTCCGGCAACTCGTCCGTATACTGCATAACGGGGGCTGTGGGGATTATCGCGCCGGCTCTGGCGAACAGCGGAATACGGTCGGTGGCTATTGCAATTTCCGTATGTCTGCCGCCCTCATACTTTTTATGAGTGTAAAAATCATACCAGTCGCCGCGCGGCAGATATACACGCATGCTTTTTATCTCCGGGTCCGTAACCGGACAGACAAGCAGTTCTGCGCCGTAAAGATATTCGTCAAAAGTCACGCGGGCGGCATCGTCGTCAGGGAACGCCAGCGCGAGGGGAGTCACGGGCATTTCGCCTTTTTTTGTCACGGCGGCGCATACGGAATACAGGTACGGCATAAGTTTGTATCGCAGTTCGATGGCGGATTTTATCGCCTCATAGTACGTATCTCCGGGATTTCCGAAATTCCAGATTTCCTTGCTTATGTGCATACCGTGAGAACGCATAAACGGCGTAAAACCGGCAAACTGCATCCAGCGCACGTACAGCTCTTTGTAACCGTCGTCGGCGCAGCCGTCGTTGTATCCGCCCTTCCAGAACCACGGCGCCTGCGTATCGTGGAAAAACGCGCCCACGTCGCTGTTCCAGTATGCTTCGCCCGTGGCGATATAGTTCTGCAGTATATGCACCTGACGTTTGAGCGTGTTCCACGTCGCGGAGATGTCGCCGGACCAGACAGCGGCGCCGTAACGGTGCTGACCAGCGTAGCCGCTTCGGGTCATGATATATACCCGCTTGTCCGACTCGGCGCGCTGATTGCGGTATATGCCGGACGTGTGAAAGAGCGAATAGGCGTTTAACAGTCTGTCGTCTATGTACTTTTTGAATTCTCCGACAGTCATTGCCATACGCTGCTCAAGCGATCCTCTTGTCTCGCCGCCCCAGCCGACCTCGAAAGGTTCGGTGCAGTCGCACCACCACGCGTCTGTCCCGTGGCGGAAAAGTCCCTCTTTCGCCTGCCGCCAGTAGCAGTCCTGCGCGGCGGGATCAAAGGCGTTGTAGACCGAGCCGTTGCCAAGGAGCATACCGTTTTTCTCAAATTCAAGTTTGTTCGGGGAATCGCCGCCAAGATTAGGCCATATGGATATCATAATCTTCGCGCCGGCTTTGTGCAGACGGTCTACGCAGTCCGTCATATCCGGGAAGCGCGACGTGTCAAGGTTTTTATCGCCCCAGAAACCCGGCTTCCAGTACTGCCAGTCCTGTACTATCACGTCAAGAGGCACGCCGAGTTCCCTGTATTTTGATACTACCTCCAGCAGCTCATCCTGTTTCTCATACTGGCACTTTGACTGAATATATCCGAGAACAGCCTTTGGCGGCATGGGCGTTTCGCCCGTCAGAAAACGGTAGTCGGCGCAGACCCGTTTGAAATCGCCCGCGGTGAAGTAGTAATCCACGCATTCGGCGCAGTCGATATACAGCTCCGCGGCGTCATGCTCCGCGCAGTCAAACGTCATAAAGGACGTATTGTCTATCAGGACGGCGCAGCCCGCGTCGGATACGAACCGCGGCACCGCGATGCGCATATTCTCCTGATACATGGGGATGAAATGCCCGTTAAGGCAGGGGAAGCCCTCCTCGTGACTGCCCATGCCGAAGAGCGTGCCGCCGCAAAGCCCGAACGACAGGCGGGCGTGTTCCGAATAGCCGGCGGATACCGTCTCGCCGCCCACGGCGGTCGCCTTCTCGCCGTCTACCGTGCTGCGCGTTTCAAGGGAACCGCCGGAATAGCGCGTCTGTTCGTAGGTCTCGAATTTGGGCGCAGACACCCGGAGCAGCTGTCTGTCGGAACTGAAGAATCTGACTGACATATCGTCTTTGCGGATGAGCACGGTCACAGAATCCGTCCATACGCGGTATTCGCCTTCGGTCTCCACCGCGTGGGAGTCGACTGCTTCTGGCGACGCTGTGACGATAAGACTTTCCTCCGGCGGATCGCCGTATGTGACGCGCGCGGTGTCTTTTGTGTAAAAGACTATACTGAGGTCTTTTCCGTCTGTTTTAAAATGATAGCGGTTCATTTATATTTCTCCGGTTAAATCGCGTCACCGTGAATCTCTTACGGCTTTAAAAATCAGTTTTGCAAAAGCGGTAACGATAGTTGAATCTGCCCGTGGGGGCTGTGTCGCCGTACAGGTAAAAGTCGGCGGCGCCAAAATCCGCGTGGATGTTGTCGGTCCATTTGAAATCCACCGCGAAGCTGTCGCCGTCTATGCCAAGTGCTGTTTTCGGTACGGCGAGCATAAGCCTGTTGCCGTCGATATCTATACGGGCGCTGCCCGCTTTGCTCCAGCCTTTTTCGCCGTCAAAACGAACGACGTCAGTTATCCCGTCCGACGGGGGCGACGTATTTACGGCGTGCGTGTAGCCCTCTTTCGTACAGCCCGCGCCGGGGATGGAAATTAAGAGCCGCATCCAGTCTCTGTCAGCGCAGGGCGAGAGTTCATCCGCGCACTCAACGTAAAAACAGACGTTCTCTTCATCGCTCGCGGTCTTTGCCAGAACTATATCGTTTCTGCCGCTCAAATCGGTATAACGTATGCCGCCGTAGCCCGCGGCGTCGCGGTCAAATGTGTTGCCGGGATATGAGCGGTACACGCAGGGAACGTCTCTCCAGTCGTCAAACGTTGCGATGCGGCGGTATTCACTGTCCCGCGGGGCGGGTCTTACGCCCTTGTAACGGCGGATAAAATCGACGGTCTGATAATAATAATGGTCTTTGAGCTTCCCCTTTGAAGGCTCCACGTCGCGGCTGAACTCGTCGTTGAATTCGTCCGGGAACGCGTTTGTCACTCCGTACCAGTCTTTATAACGGCCCGCGACCCACTCGTTGAAACCTGTGATGAATACGAATTCCGGATCGACTGCGAGGGCGCGACGCGCCTGCTCCGCGAAGTTCGCGCCGCGAAGAAGAGCGTCCGGTCTTTTGTCGTATCCGCCGGAGGCGTAGGTCCTGCCGAATACGTTCTCTCCGTTCATGGCGGTCAGACCGCGTTCGGCGCTCCAGTTCTGCGCAACGCTGACAGCCATCTGTTCCGGCGTACCGTCCTCATTGCGGTTTATCGCCTGCGGATATACGGACAGCCAGCTCCAGTACTGACTACGGAACGGGCGTCCGTTTTCCCTGTCCTCCGCCTGTCTTTGCGCGTCGGAGACGTTATATTCCGGAATGCCGGGACGGAAGGTGAAGAATGACAGTATCTCCCTATCCGTCGGGTCGGAAGAATCCCACAGGTCCTCGGGCGAGCACATGACAAGGGGTTTGCCCTTCCAGAAAAACCAGAGGTCCTTGTATCGTCCGGGCTTGTAGACGTCATTATAGAGTTTGCGCAGATGGGTCGCGCGGTCGGTGCCGCACGCCCAGAACGGCAGCAGGAACGATATCCGCGGGGTATTAACGCCGTCGCGGCGCGCCTGCGCGAACACCTCGAACAGCACGTCGTAGGAGTCCTTCCACGTCGCGGTGCCGTTCGTGTTGTCAAAAATGATAACGTCCACGCCCGCTGCGGCAAGCAGTTCCGCGTGCCGCCTCAGCACCCACCGGTCGTCCGTCAGGTAATACCCGTAAAGAGGCTCGTTCCAGTGATTGGACACGCCCTGCGGACCCCACGCGGGGTGGTCAACGTCGTGCGACGCTTCGGGGAAACGTTCGATGATATCGTTTACGTTGACGGGCTGTTGCTCAAGATGCCTCTGACCAATATGCCATGTCCAGTAGAACATCCCCACAAACCTGTTTCGCGGGCCGCCGACCTCCTCATACGAGGGCAGGGCTCTGCCGAGTCCGTCAGTCGCCGCCCATGTGTCGCACATGGCGTCCGGAATCTCCGGCAATTGCGCTTTTGTATTTTTGCTGTTTTCGTCCATTATCCGGTCTCCTGACAGTTTTTCGGCGTATGATTGCCCTCAAGACGCACGTCGCCGCACATTTTTGCCGATATCATAAGCGGCGCGTCAAAAGTGTTGTCAAGTATCTCCGCGTTCTCAAGGTATTCCAGCCTGACCGTGTGCCTTCCGGTGTACGACTCCCGGAACGTATTGCCGGTGAGCGTGAGTTTCCCGTGAACGAATTCGCGGCTGTTTTCATTCATGACCTTGGGTGAGTAGCGTATCACGGGCGCGTCAATATAGTTGAGCATGCTGTTGCAGCCGATGACCTCGTTATTCCGGAAGATGACGTGAGTCGTGTAGCCGGATTCAAACCAGAAATTGCAGTCGTCTTCCACCACGAGGGGGGAGCAGCTCAGGTGATAAAAACGGTTGTTTTCCACAATGACTTCGCCGCGCGTGGTGCAGAGAACGCCCCTGCCGTGCGTCGGGCCGAAATCGCAGCCGTGAACGTACAGGTCGGGAGTCCAGGTGGCGTTTTCCACGACGTCTTTTCCCACAATTACTCCCTCCGGCGCAGGTCGGTCAAGGGTCAGGCGTATATCGCTGCCGTTCAGCCTCTCAAAGGCGGTCACGACAGCTTCGCCGTAGGGTCTCAAGGTGTCCCAGCGTATGAATTCCAGTCTGTCGCCGATCTCGTATGCCTGCATGCCCCAGGTCTGATCGTGCATAAAGCGCACCGTCATCGACCGGCAGTCCCCGGAAAGCTCCGTTATCTGCAGATGCGTTCCGTGAACGTTGATATAGTCGTCGTGCGCGCCGCGGGCAACGCAGTTTTCGACTATGAGTTTGCCGCGGCAGCCGGAGAACTGGAAAAAGTCCGCCGTACTCGCGCCGGTCCTGCCCTCTCCGGGGGTAAGATCGCAGTCGCGGAACGCCACGTTTTCGCAGAACTGCGAAACTATCCCCAGCCCGTGCATAAATTTTACGCGCAGACGCAGTAACTCCAGGTTTTTGCAGCGCTGAAACAGCCCGCCGGTCTGGTCGCGTATGATGTTTCTTGACTGAAACACGTACCCGGGCACGTAATCGGCGTCGGGATATTTCAGTCTGACCCGAATTGTCAGTTCGTCTGTCTGCTCAATTTCGGTAAACGAAAGCTGATCGCTGCCGATACCCCGGCAGAGTTTCGCCGCCGGATCGTAAATCCGGACAAAGCGGTTGCCGGCGTCCGACTCCTGCTCCCAGTAGGGGGCGCCGTCCGGACCGTCCTCGCCGCGGAAATACAGGGTATTGCCGTCAATGCGGAAACGGTTGTCGGGATTGAAGCGCAGAAGGCACACCCCGTCCTCGTTTGAGAGCACGGTGAATTCGGTCATTGTCGGGCAGGCGTAATCCACAGTCAGGTCGCGCACGGTCACGTTTTCGCACCGGTCAAAAAGGAACGGCGTCATTTTGCCGTGCACCATCACGACGGCGCCGTTGCCGTCTATCGTGACGTTCTTTTTGTTCTGCAGCAGCATTGCCGTGTTGCGCTGACCGAGGGGCTTTTCGGACGTGTTCGCGGTGTTGCTGACGTAATAGCCCTTCAGGTCGTATGAATCCTCCGGGCGGATATGGTAGATCTTGCCCTTCTCAAGCGTCAGGGTGTCCCCGTCGTTTACTCCGGCAAAAAGCCGGCAAAGCCCGTTTTTCATCTTATGTTCCCCCCGTCAGTCCGCTGACAGTACCGCGATCGTGAAAGAGTAGCGCGGTGCGGTAAGCGTTACCGTTTTATTTTCGTTGTCGGGAGCGACGTTGACCGACATACTGCGTATGCGGTCCGGGTCGCTCTGCGTGTTCATATCGTAAAGGTCGTCCGCGAAGACGGTCTGCGCGGTGCCCTCTTTGAGACTTACGCCAAGCGCGGAGTAATCGAAAGTCAGCGTCTGTCTGCCGTCCTCCAGATTGTAGAGATACAGGACCAGACGCGTGCGGTCTCTATCCCATGAAGCCTGCGCCTGCACGGTGTCAAGGAGCTTTGGCTCATATCCGTCCGTTTTCAGTACCCTGGCGGCGGGGGAGCGCGACATAAGCGAGAGCGCGCGCCCGCAGGCGGTTATGAACGCCCCCTCTTTGGGAGAGTCCAGAACGTTCTGCGCGTGGGTGTTGGCGAAGTTGTTGAAGTTCACAAACCACACGTCGCCGCCCTGACGCTGCCACATCATAAGCTGGCGGAACGTGTTCATGGCGTAGCGCCATTTGCTGAACATAAAGCTCTTGTTGCCGTCCGTCCAGTTGAACGCGTCAACGTTGAAGCAGAACATATCATAAGGCAGCCACTCCGTGTTGCAGTAGCCTATATCCGAACCGTGTTGCCGGTTGTATTCCCGTATGATGGACAGTTTCTGCCTGAGGTTGTTCTCCTCGGGTCCGCGGTCGGCGAAAAAGTCGACGTATTCGCCGGTTATTTCCAGCATTCCGCGGATGTCGTCGCTGCCGCCGATGGCGTAGGTTGTCAGACCTATCTTTATTGTCGGGTCCACAGCCTTCATCGCCCTGGCGTAGACCTTTACCGCCTGCGCGTAGGTTTTGGCGTTGAACCAGCGGCAGGTCTCGTTGTCTATCTCCCAGAAACGCACGCCGAAGGGCTTTTCTCTGCCGTGCGACGCGCGCAGTCTGCCCATTGGGTGCGAGGTGTCGGCGTTCATATATGCCACCCAGTCAGCCGCGAGGCGCGCGCCCTCCTCTATATCTGTAAACTCCGGGAAGCGTCTGCCGCAGTCGTCGTAAAGGTAGTCTTTTTTGTCGGGATGGAACATATTTACGCATATCATCTGCTGCGCGCCCACCGCCTCGCAGAACTCCGCCATTTCAAGAGAGCCTACGTCGTTATACTGAAAACCGCCCCAGAAGTAGGATTCGGACGGGTCTCTGCCGTTGCGCGGACCCACGCCGTCACGCCAGTCGTAGAACGACGCGAAACAGCCGCCCGGCCAGCGGATGACGCGCGGCGCGACCTCTTTTGCCTTTTCGATAACGTCCGTACGCCAGCCGCCGCAGGTGTGAGAGGGCATTAGGGAGAAGCAGTCGCATTCTATCGCGCCGTTCTCTATCCAGACGCAAAGCATGGCGCGGCAGTCGGCGTCCGGTCTGAACGTATGAGAGTATTCACCGAACTCCGTATCGCCGGCGGTCAGAATGAATGTTGCTTTTTCAAGCGGGGCAGTAAAGTCTCCGTCCCTGTGCAGGGCGACGGTCACGCTGACGTCAGCTTCGTCCGCGTTGCGGAAATATCCGGAAAAGCGGTATTCCTCACCGGCTTTCAGCACTTTGCCGCGCTGCCCCATGCCGCCCGGCGCGCCGGAGGGATTTTCCACGCGCATACAGTGTCTGCCGTGGACTCCGCCCGGAACCTGCCGGATTGTCGCCCGCGAATAGGGCGTCGTCTCTGTGATAAAAACCGAATCGTCACGAATTTCAAAGGTTTCGACGTCGTTCGGCGCGGCGAACCATGCGTTGTGCTCATATCCGGAGTGGTACCAGTCGAACTTGCGCCAGTCGGTTTCATACTGCTCTTCGCCCTTGTCGTCTTTATAGAGCAGATCGAACCACATTTTGCTTATCTGCTTATACGGGGGGAATATCTCGAAACTGCGGTTGAAGAGCATTTCTCCCCACATCGCCTCTGTCTGCAGCCCGTAGCCAAGCTCTATAAAGTTGCCGCAGAGCAGCGGGCTGACGGGTTTTTCGTTTATGATTTCGGGCGTGATTTTTACAGTTTTCTCCATTTTAAATACCTTTTGCGATTTACTGTCTGCCGGAGCCGTATCTGTAGCATAGCCTGCCGTAGGGAGCGGTGTCTCCGCGCAGATAAAAGTCCTCTACCGTGTTGTCCGCGGCGATGCCGTCCGCCCATTTGAAATCCAGTTGGAATTCTCCTTCGTCCGGCAGGCAGAGCAGGCTTTTCGGTATGCGGTAACTTATTTTTGCGCCGTCAACGGTGACTTTTACCTTATCAAGCGGAGAGGTTTCTTTATTCAGATAGACCGTCGCCGTACCGTCCGGTTCAAAAATATACGTTTTTGTCTTGTAAGGCGCCAGCACGCTGCCGTAGTGCTCCTGATTCACAGGGACCACGTAGAGCCGCGTATAGTTGCCCTGCCTGCGTATCGGCTCCGCGCATTCCGCGGTGAAAATCAGGCTGTCATTATCGGCGGATACCGTCATTCGGCGTATGTCGTTCGCGCCGCCGGGCTGTGTGTAATGGGTATTGCCGTTCCCGTCGTGGTCGCGCGCGGCGTTGCCCGACGGATAGTCTGCGTAGACAAGCCCGTCCCCGTCGTCGAGGGGAGCCGCTTCGCCGCCCTTATAGCGTCTTATATATTCGATAAGCTGCATATAGTAATTATCAAAATAGCCGCCCTTCATGGGTTCTATGTCGCGGCTGTATTCAAGGGAACAGCAGTCGCACATGACGGCGCGCATCTCCTGTATGCCCGCGCGGTAATATGTGAACTCGCCCTCCTCGTTCCTCACGGTGTAGGTGAAAGGACCTCGTCTGTCCCAGCGCCACTGCCCCGCCGTCCACTCGTTCCAGCCTGTCACAAAGACCATCTCCGGATCGATTTTCAGGGCGTACTCCCACTGCTCGGCAAAGTTGAAGCCGTACTGAACGGCATTCTCTCTTATGTCCATCCCGCCGTTGTGCCAGCTCCTGCCCCAGGCGCCTTCCTCGCCGAAAAACGCCGAATCGCTGTGCGCGCAGTTCGGGTGCTGGGCGACGGACACGTTCACGACCTCCGGCGCGCCGTCTATTTTGCGGTACACGCGCTGCGGACGGATGAACTCCATCCACGGGAAGCCGTCCGCGTGCTGCTCCTCCAGCGGCCACTGCGAGATACGGTGCGTAAAAAACTCACGCGCGTCCGGGCGGCACTCCTCCGGCTTGTCGATTATAAGCGGCTTGCCGTCCAGACGGAACCAGGTTTTTTCGTACAGACCCTTGGAGTAGATGCGGTCATACAGCTCGTTTACCGTGTCGCCTGATTCGGTGTTTGTGTAAAACACGACTTTAGGCGCAGGGAAACCGGCGTCAAGGTATTCCTCAATCAGGGACATGATTTTTGTGACCTGATTATAAAATATCGCGCGGTTGGTAGTGTCAAACACAAGAAAATCCACGTCCGCGAAACCGAGCATCTCGATATGTTTGCGGATGACCCACTCGTCCTCCGTCATATAATAGCCGAACAGCGGTTCGCCCCAGTAGGCGCTGCCGCTCCACGCCGGATGATCCATATCGGTGGCGGCGGTGGGATCCTCCGCGATTACCTTGCTAACGTCCACGGGACCTGTGCCGGAGTGAAACGAGTTGCAGACAAAATAGAACATTCCGACCAGACGATCACGCCGTCCGTTCGTATCGGGTATCACACGGCCCAGTCTGTCCGCGCCGTGAATACTGCGCATATCAGTTTTTTTCACAATGAACCTCGCTCTGATATTATGATAATGATAAGATATATTCTATCCTGCTCGTCGGGGCGGGGTGTTTTCAGAATATGAACCCGTTACCCCGCCGTGACAGCGACAATTTATACCGTCTGTATTGTTTTCAGGTTAAGGTATAACATAAGGTTTGACAAACAGCAAGTATTTGCCGCGTTTTTAAGTGTAAATTTTGTGCAACATCAATATGAACAATATTCTATCACACAATTTTTCTCAAGGCAATAACGATTTGCGCGGTTTTGCCGTAAAAAAGGCGGGACTGTTTTCGGCAGTCCCGCTGTATCTGTGAAAAAATGCGTTCCGGAGAATCAGAAGTTCTTATACATCGGACCGTAGGTCTTGCACGCCCTGAAGTCCGATCCCTCTTTGTCCATACCGAAAGCTCCCCATGCCGCCGGACGGAAGATATCGCCGTCGGGTACGTTGTGCAGAGCGATCGGGATGCGGAGCATAGACGCCATGATGATAAGGTCCGCGCCGATATGTCCGTAGGAGATAGCGCCGTGGTTCGCGCCCCAGTTGTTCATAAGGTCATAGGCGGTTTTGAACGGGCTGCCCTCTTTGCCGTCGCAGCGCGGCGTGAACCACTCGCAGGGCCAGGTCGGGTCGGTACGCGCCATAAGGGTGTCGGTGACCTCGTCGGGAAGCGCTATGATCCAGCCCTCCGCTATCTGAAGCATCGGCCCAAGACCCTTTACAAGGTTGAGTCTTGCCATGGTCGCGGGCATCTCGTACTTCGCGACAAAGTGGGATGAGAACCCGCCGCCTCTGAAGTAGCCGTTGTCCGCCGCGCGCCAGTCGGTGGCGGCAAGGATTTTTTT
>JAILQN010000036.1 GCA_024699005.1 Clostridia bacterium | reverse complement strand
GCTGAGCCATGACGAAATTAACGAACTCTGCAACGGGTATGCCGGATACCCCTTTGCGGCGTCAGTACTGCGACGCATACGTGATTTGCGCCCGGATTTCCCGGCAAACAGAAAAGAACAAGAAGCTCTCCTTAACGCTTTAAGGTCGCAAGAACGCCTGCTCAAAGCCGATGAATTCGGCGCGGCGGCTCTGTGCAGCACTCTGCGTCTCGCCCCGGGGGAAAAAAAGACCGTTCGCTTTATAGTGACGTGGTTTTTCCCTAATCACTACTCAAAAGACGGTCGACGGCTCGGACATTACTATGAGAATCTTTACCGCGGAGCCGAGGAAGCAAACGACTTTTTACGCAATAACCGATCCTCCGTTTTTGACAAAGCCGTCGGTTTCTCGCATCTGCTTTATGACACTACCCTACCCGAGGCTTACCCCGACTGCTGGAGCGGGCATCTGAGCACGATAGTCAAATGTTCATGGTATCTGAAAGACGGCAAGTTCGGTCTCTGGGAGGGACAGGGCTTCTGCGGTTTCCATACGACTGACATAAGCTACCACGCCTCGTTCGGGCTGCTTGCTTTTTTCCCCGATCTACAACTCGGACAGATGCGGATGGGTGCCGCTTTCCAGAGAGAAGACGGTCGAGTGCATCACTTTTTTACACCGGATCTGGATCACGTCGACAACGGATTTGACCGCGTGGACATGAACAATCAATTCACCCTCATGGTATTTCGCGATTATCTTTATACAGGCGACGCGGGATACCTTAAAGACATGTGGCCTCACGTGATACGGGCGATGGATTCGATATCATTGCTCGACACCGACGGCGACGGTCTGCCCGACAAAGACACAAAACGAAACACATATGACGCGTGGAATTTTGCTGGAACTCCTGTATATATCTCGTTACTGCGTCTTGCGGCATTGAAGGCGGCAACAGGTATCGCCGACGAAACAGGCGACGGTGTAAGGGCCGCGGAATGGAGATCCCTGCTCAATAAAGGTCTTTTATCCCTTGAGGATCGCCTCTGGAACGGAGGATACTATGATCTTTGGCGATCCGATGATGATACTGACGAGACACTGATGACCGATCAGCTCGACGGAGAGTGGTTTTTGAGGTCGGCGGGTATCGGCGGCAATCTGTCGGATGAACGTATCAGATCCGTATTGCGGATCATACTCGATCAAAACTTTGATCACGACGGCGGATTGATAAACGCCACCTGCCCGGCGGGACAGCACACGACTCTTTTTTCTCACAAAAACTGTCAGGCAGAGGCGGTCTGGACCGGCATCGGCTACGTTACCGCGGCTCTGTGCCTGAGCGTTGGTCTGATAAACGACGCAGACTCGCTCGTTACGGTGATCCGCGACAATCAATCTCGGCTCGGCGCACTGTGGGATCACTGGGAATGCGGTCATCATTATACGCGTCCTATGTCAAGCTGGACCACACTAAACGCGGCTTTGGGACTTAGGATAGACCGCGCGAGACGGATCCTCAAGTTAAGTCCGATTATGCAAAACGTCACTTTGCCGCTTTGCATCCCCGGCGTTCTGGGTACTGTTGTAGTCAAAGACGGAGCGGTAAAAATCAGTATCGCCGAGGGCAGCCTTGACGGTTGGACTATACGGATCCGTGATGCAGACGCTCGGATAGAGTGTCATAGTCTTTAATGGCCGAGAATAAACAGAGGTAGCCTTATGTGGTCAATGCTTTATCCGATCCTGATCATCGTACTGTCAAACGTACTTTACAACGTATGCACAAAATCGACCCCGAGCGAAGTCAACGCCTTCGCAACGCTGTCAATTACATACCTTGTCGCAGCCGCAGTTTCATTTGCGGCGTTTTTAATCTCGTCAAAGGGCAAAAACATATTCTCCGAATTGAGCAAAACAAACTGGACGACCTTTGTATTGGGTATCGTGATCGTTGGTTTGGAGCTCGGATATATCCTCGCTTATCGCAACGGATGGGCAATGAATACTGCGTCAGTTACGGCAAATATCACACTTGCTGTAGCGCTGGTTTTTGTTTCGCTGGTCTTTTATAAAGAATCGATCACAATAAAACAAATCGCGGGCATAGTACTTTGCGGAGGCGGTTTGGTATTGATAAGTATTAAATAAAGAAATGACAGCATTTATAAGGTATAGTTTATGAATAAAACGGAAGAAAAAATCAGAACAATCGAAGAAAGCATTGCAGCTTTGAAAGAGTCTATTGAGCGACTTGAGGAGATCCGAAGCATTTCTCTGGAAAACGTGTACGACTCTTCAGCATATGAATGCGATGAATCTGATGACTGTGACGAGGTCGAATATAACGTAAGAAGAACCAGGCAGAAAACACATTTGGAAAGGGTCAACGATATATACAGTAGTAAAATACGGATGCGTGAGGGACAAATCGCCAGACTGAAAAAGAAGAAGGCAAAACTATTGGAGAAGTCCAGATAACATGGCATTCAGTTCTTACTTATCTTTACACTTCAGTGACATTCCGTCCATATAACCCGACGAAGTCGGATTTCACCGCGAAGCGATTTCACCTGCCGCAGGTAGATTTCACCCGTCCGTAAGGACGGGTTTCGTTGAAAAAAGCACGCTTTCGCGTGCTTTTTTCTGGCAGGGGCAGAAGGACTTGAAGTTGCTTAGCAACCCCTCTTGCGGTACCCAAAATCAGCATCCGCGGCATTATGCCGCTGCTGATTTTGACCGCTGCTCTTCGCCGCGCTCCCTTCTTCCGCCACCGGCGGCGGTCGCGCGTCTCACCCGGCACGCGGTTTTGGAGCGCGTCCGGATGTCGATAATTTGGTTATATTTGCTG
>JAILQN010000262.1 GCA_024699005.1 Clostridia bacterium | reverse complement strand
GTGCGCGTCATCCTGAGGATTGTAAGCCAGCTGGATGTCGCCGAGAGCGTTGATCTCATCAACAGCGATCTGAGCGCCGTTCTTTGCGGCGTTGCCGTAGATCGCGGCGCCGCCGGTAAGCGGGCCGATGAAGCCGATCTTGAATGCGCCTTCAGCGGCGGCCACTTCATTCCCATTGGCGTCAGTCACTTCGGAGCCGGGTGTATTTTCACCGCAGGCGGCGAAGCATACCGCGACCAGCGCGAAGCAAAGGATCATCGCAATGATTTTTGCATACTTTTTCATAATCGTTTTCTCCTATAATACAAGATTATACGAACAGCCTTTTACAGACTTTTCAACGGAAAAAATAACACAAACGGCGTATATTGTCAAGAATATATTACAGTATTGTAAACGCGTTTCAGCCTGTATGCACCGGTCCCGGAAATATCCTGCTTTCCGGCACACGATCCTGCGCAGAACCTTTCTCTTTCATTTCGTTTCTTTCACAGACCCGTGCGCTTTTCTTCCAGCGGCATGGCGGGGCGGAAGCGCGGCACCGCCAGCGTGCGGCTGCCGTTGGTCACCGAAAGTGACGAAAGCAGGCCAACTGCGGTCCATTCGCAGGCGGTATACACGTCCAGCGCCGGCTGCTCGTTTTTGCGAACGGCATCAATAAATTCTTCCACGATAAAGAAGTCGCCGCCGCCGTGCCCCGCGCCGATCTGGTCGGGAGTGGCGTTTTTATAGCGGTCGGGGAGGAACTCCCTGTAGTTCATCAGATCCTCCCAGTCCATCGCGCCGGTCTCCGTTTTGTTGGTCACAAGGCTCACCCGGTCGATATCGCCCGCAAGCCTGCCCCTGCCGTAAACCGCCGATTCAAAGATCCCCTTCGTGCCCTGCAGCAGATATTTGTCCATGCTGTGCGGGCGCGGCGACAGACAGTCGGTGCGCAGCTGTATGAGCTTTCCCCTGTTCGTGCGGCACATGGTGGTGGTGCCGCTGTCCTGCTTAAGGCCCAGTTCGTTCCACACGCCCGGGGAATAGGTGGATATCTCCGTGATATGCTCCCCCGGGAACCACTGCATCACAGGTCCCAGGCTGTGGGTGGGATAAAAATTGCCGCGTCTGCCCATCTGCCAATAGGCGCGCCAGGTCCGGCTGCCGTCGGGGCGCACCGCCAAAGAGCCGCAGTCGTGGATGTAGCTGCCCTCGGCGTAATAAGTCTCGCCGAAGAGCCCCGCCCGCACCATTTCCTTCACCAGCTGCACCTGCGGGGTGAAAATATAGTTCTCGGCGTACATATACACTTTTCGGTATTTTTCCACGCACTCGCAGAGCCAGAAAAGCTCGTCCATGGTCACGCCGGCGGTCACCTCGCTCATCACGTGCTTGCCCGCTTCCAGCGCGGCGATTGCCTGCGGCACGTGGCACTGCATGGGCGTGGCGATGATCACCGCGTCGATATCGCTTTCGAGCATATCCTCAAACACGCGGTACTGCTTCACGTCCCCGCCCAGCTTTTTTGAGGCGTCCGCAAGCGCATCCTCGCTCAGGTCGCACATGGCGGTCACCTTCACGTCGTCCATCATCTGCATACCCTTCTGGACCGACAGCCCGCGGGTCCCTGCGATTCCGATTTTTATCATAACCAAACCTCCGGAGTCATGTCCCCTGCCGATACACGTCAGCCCGGAGACACATATATTTCAAAAGAAAAATCAAAGCGGTTGATCTGCAGTTTTGTGCCAGGTCGGATAAATAACGCGCCACACGTCCTCGTGCGCCTCGCAATCCAGATAATGAGGAAAAACCTGATTGCAGAAATCCCCCGGCGGCACGTCTCTGAACGCGTTTTTCACAGCGTTGACGTAATCCGGGATCCCGCGGCAGAAGGCTTCCCATCGGGCGATCCATTCTGTTTCATCCTGCAGGATCCCGCTGCGGCGGTCAAGCTCCGAAAGCAGGACCGTTTTTTCTTCATCGGAAGCCAGCCGGATCCCGGTTTCCGTCACCGCCACCGGCGTATACTCTACAGACAACGTCTCACCGAATTCCGCCGTCACGACAAGGCCGCTTTTCAACTGGGGATTGGGATCCCCCGCCTCCACAAAATTGAAATTTCCCTGACCGTAAAGGATCTCGCCGTCCCGGTAACGCTCCCGGCAGCCGATGCAGTGGCTGTGCTGGGTGAGCACCAGATCCGCCCCCGCCCGCACCATCGCGCGGCAAGCCTTTCACAGCCGCGGAGAAGGATAGACGCTGTACTCCTTGCCGCCGTGATACATGACGACCGCAAAATCGGCGTTCTTCTTTGTTTCGGCGATATCCTCCATGGTGTCAAAGGGATCGAAGGGATTGGCGCCGAAGCGATCCGGCAGGGCGTAGCTGTATTCGTGCTCGCACACCGCCACGATCCCCACGCGGATCCCGTCCTTTTCCAGAAACAGGGATCTCCTGGAATCCCGGTCGTTCTCGCCATAGCCGAAGGGCGTCATTCCCGCATCCAGAACAGCCTGCGCGGTATCGCGCATCCCGTTGACGCCGTAATCCATCGTGTGGTTGTTGCTCAGCCCCATATGCGTAAAACCGCAGCGGGCAAACACGGCGGCATCCGCCGGCTTGCCCCTGAGCAGCGCTCCCAGCTTTTTGATGGGGACGTCGCGGTCGGTCAGCGAGCATTCCAGATTCGCGACGGCAAAGTCCCCGGAAGAAATAAGGGGCAGCGTATCGCCCATCAGAGAGGCGAGGTCGTTCCGGTCCATCGCAGGACGGGTAACCTCGGTGGGGACCAGATCCCCGCAGAGAATCAGCTTCATCGTCAATATCTCCGATCAGAATATTATAATAAGAGTATAGCAGAAAAAAATGCGGAGAAAAAGAGAAAAATCAAATTTTTTCCGAGGTTGAGCTCCCCCGGAACATTGGAATGATCAAACCGTTTTTTCACTATAATCGCACTTGTAAACAGGAAAACGATAAAAAGTGTTTTCCGAAAATGCATATACGAAGGAAAAAGCACAAAAACCCCGGACCCGGGACCCGGAAATCAGACCGGACGTCATTTTCGTTGCTCCAAATCGCGCTTTGGTTTCCGGGCTGTTGAATTAGCATTTTTCACCGATATAATCGTAATTGCAAACGGAAATTGCGCACTGCGCAGAACAAAAGAAAGGAGGGTTTAAAATGATATCGACCCCGATTATCGCAATAACGGTGCTCTCCGCAGTCATCCCTGCCGGGATCTGGCATAAAGTTGTGAAGAGATCGAAAAATCGTCTTTCCGAAAACTAAAGGCCGGAGGCAGTGACCGCCGACAGCATCAACGATCGGCATTCCAAATCAATAGTAAATAAGGAGATCCGTCATGAAAAAAACAATGAAAACCATCAGAAAAATCATATCTTTGCTTATCGTCGCGACGTTGCTGACGGGCTGCGCTTATGCATTCGGAGCATTTTCATCCATAGTATTTGTGACCGCTTTTTCCGCGGATATCGTCGGATCCGGCTCCTGCGGCGAAAACGTCACCTACACGCTTGACAGCGACGGATTGCTGACGATCAGCGGCACGGGAAATATGAAAAACTATTCTCCGTCGTCGGCGCCGTTCGCCGGTTTTGATAACGTCAGGAACATTTTTATTGAACAGGGCGTAACGTCAGTAGGCAAGTACGCGTTCAAAGACTGCGCCGACGCAGAGGCTGTGATCATACCGGACAGCGTCGCACTGATAGATAATTATGCATTCTGCGGCTGTGCCGCGCTCAGGAGCGTTTTTATCCCGAAAAGCGTGACACATTTCGGCGTCGGAGTTTTCGCTTACTGTACGGAGCTTGAAACGATAGAAGTTTCGTCGGACAATCCGGTTTACCGCAGCACAGACAATTGCGTCATAGAAAAGGCACGGAAACTTCTTTCGTTGGGATGCAATACAAGCGTCATCCCCGATGACGGAAGCGTTGCAGCGATAGAATCAGCTGCATTTGAGGGCTGCACGGAACTTGCAGAGATAACCATCCCGGATCAAGTGTTCTGGATAGGAGTATGTTCGTTCAGCGGCTGCAGCAAGCTCACAGGCATAACCATACCCGCCGCAGTGGAATTCCTGGAACCTGACGCATTCACCTACTGCAGCGGTCTGGAACGAATGGAAGTCGCCGACGGAAATACTGTGTATCACAGTGACGGCAATTGCATTATAGAGACCGATACACAAACGCTTATAGCAGGCTGCAAAAACAGCGTGATACCCGACGACGGCAGTGTGACTTGTATAAACGGCAGCGCGTTCGAAGGCTGCGCCGGTCTGACAGGGCTCATTATTCCCGACAGTATCGATACGATCGGATATTACGCGTTCAGGGATTGTACGGCGCTTGAAACCATAGATATACCGGACAGCGTGACTTCGATGGACGTCGGAGTGTTTGAGCGCTGCACGGGGCTTAAGAGCGTAAACATCCCGGGCGGGCTCAGTTCCATTCCGTATTATACGTTCAGCGGGTGCTCCGCTCTTGCAAGCGTGACTGTGCCCGACGGCGTAAAAACGATATACAGCGAGGCTTTCTGCGAATGTGTGAGTCTTACAGACGTCACCATCGCCGACAGCGTTACAACGATAGAGCCTTTGGTATTCGCCGGCTGCGAAAGTCTTGAACACGTGGTATTGCCTGACGGCATCACATCTATAGCTGATCAGCTGTTCATCTGCTGCGGAAAGCTTAAAAGCGTAAACATTCCGGGGAATGTGACGACGATAGGGTGCTCGGCTTTTGAATCCTGTTATGATCTGACAGCCGTAACCATACCTGACAGCGTGACTTATATAGACGCGTATGCCTTTAAAGACTGCACCTCTCTCAAAAGCGTGACCTTACCTGACAGTGTGGAAACTATCGATTACGGCGCGTTCATGGGATGCACCGGACTTGAGAAGATCCGGATACCCGGGACAACGACCGATATCGTTTCGGCTGCGTTTACGGACTGCGACGGTCTGACGATCCACGGTTTGGAAGGGTCATATGCTGAGGAATATGCCCGGGAAAACGGGATCCCGTTCTCCGCAGAGCCGTTGAACGATACAGCCGATCCGTCGGGGAACGATACCGGCGCCGGTGAACAGGACAATACAGATGAACAGAATAATACAGACGAACAGAATAATACGAACGAACAGAATAATACGAATAACGGCGGCAATCCGGGAGACCTCAGCTTCATAGAAAAACTGCTGCAGTTCCTGTATAAGATAATAGCCATGATCATGGATATTATATAATTACAAGCAAGCAGAACAGGATAGCAGATCTCCGGTTCGTCAGGTCACGATTTCGCCGTCTGTTCTTATCGTCTGCACCTAACGATACGAAGAAAAACCGCTCAACCCTGTTGGTTAAGCGGTTTTTCCTGTGTGTTGGCTCCAAAAAGGGCACTATTTAAGGTGTTAACTCCTGAAAGCACACCAATTTTCAGCCTCTTTTCTTTTTGGAACACTGCCAGGTCCGCAGCCGGATTCACTCTTTTCCACAGGATTCACAGGAGAGCACAGGAGTCCACAAGACAATGAAACAGAGGCTGTTGCAGATCCTGTTCCTGGATTTGCAACAGCCCCTGTTTATCTCTTAAGAGCCAAAATATCACCTCCAAAATGCGCCGTTATTGCATTTGGAGGTGAAATTATCCAACAAAATAACGATATCAGAAGCCTGTATTATCCGTGCATCTGACGGCCTCTGATGACCTCGTACGTTATGGCAGTGGCAAGCGGTATCACGTTTTTCTCTTTTACAGAGATACGGATCCTCTTGTTTTCAGATAAAATTTCAACAAAAAATTCAAGCTTCGACTTATCGTAGTGCCTTATCGGCTGAACTGATATAATAGTATCAGTCCCGATCAGAAAAACATCCGTATCTTTCAGATAAAATAGTAATCTGTCGTTGAATCTAAGGTCTCCGCCTTTTGTTAACGGATTCTTCGGCAAATCGGAAAGTATCTCGTCGACATACTCGATATTCCCCAATTTATGTGCAGACTCCAACAAGGCCAGATATTCCGTGTTTTTAAATGCGCTTTTTAAAGAGCCGACAAAAATGAAAGCAAAGATTGCAATCATGAAAACAAAGCCCAGAGACATTAACCAATTCGGGACAGGAATACCGAAATCCGTACCGAATGAGAAAATCTTAAAATCTATATCATTGTAAAAAACGCAAATTGCTATACCGGCACCAAACCACGACATCATCAGGATGCTTACGATCATCCTGATAACATTGCGTCTCCTAAGTTTTTTTCTGATCTTCTCAAAAAATGGCATATATTATCTCCAGATAACGACATCAAAAGCCTGTATTATCCGTGCATCTGACGGTTTCTGTTGATCTCATCGGTTATAGCAGTGACAGGCTGTATCATTTTTCATTTTTCACAGGGATACTTATGTCCTTGAAGAATCGTCAAAAACGGATTTAAAATAACAGGTAGTCTGTGTATGTGCTCGTGTATAGATCAAAACACTTGTACCAGTATGTATCTTTGCAACACGACGCATTTGGAAATTTATAAGCACCTTCAAAGTATTGTAGATTTTTCTTTGCGTTATCGCTGTAAAAAATAATTGAATCTGTCAACAGATGTCCCATCTCTGAGGCGTTGAGGTACGGAATCATCGGCTATTCTCATTAGCATGAATATTTGTATTATTTTACCATCAAGCAACTGAAAAATCAACTAAAAAAGTATATAATATCCCTTAAATCTTGCATTTAGGATGAAATCCTTTGGTTACTGTATTGCGTAATCAATCTCAAAGTGATATACTGACTTACATGGAACAGCTTTACAAATCGGGTTCTGTTGTTTCCATTTTCAAAAGGAGATATTGTAATGGAATACAGAAAAGATAGATATGGACGGGATTTATCCATTCTGGGCTTTGGATGCATGCGATTTACGAGAAAAGGAACCGCCCTTGATCCGGATAAGGCGGAAAGTGAGATCATGGCCGCGTTCCGGGCAGGCGTCAATTATTATGATACCGCCTATATCTATCCCGGCAGCGAAGCGCTTCTGGGCACGGTACTCAAGCGTAACAATATCCGTGATCAGGTGAATATCGCAACAAAAATTCCGCATTATCTGGTCAGCAGTCTGTCCGGTGCGGAAAAAATCTACCAGGAAGAGCTTTCCCGCCTGCAAACCGACCGTATCGACTATTACCTGATACATATGTTAACGGACGCTGCCCAGTGGGAACGGCTGAAGCAACTCGGGATCATCGGTTGGCTCGAAGATAAGAAAAAATCCGGCGCGGTCCGGAATATCGGTTTTTCCTATCACGGCAACACGGAACAGTTCCTGAAAATCCTTGAGGATTACGACTGGGATTTTTGTCAGATCCAGTACAACTACATGGACGAGACCACGCAGGCAGGCGTCGACGGACTGAAAGCCGCCGCCGCCAAAGGGATCCCTGTCGTTATCATGGAACCGCTTCGCGGAGGAAAGCTTGTCAATTTGCTTCCGCAGGAAGCGAAGAAAGCCATGGCGGAAAACAGGCGGGGATGGTCCCCTGCAGTATGGGCGTTCCGATGGCTGTACAACCAGCCGGAGGTTACGGTGGTGCTGTCCGGCATGAATTCTCTGGACATGGTAAATGAAAACGTGGAAACTGCGAATACGGCAGGGAGCGGACAACTGGATGCGGATGATTTCTCGTTTCTGGAGGATGTAAAAAACATGATCCGCGCCGGAGAAAAGGTCGGCTGTACCGGGTGCCGTTACTGTATGCCATGTCCCAAAGGTGTGGATATTCCGGGAACTTTCCTGCATTATAACGCCATGTATACCGACGGAAAAAACGGCGCTCGCATCAAATACATTCAAGCCGTCGGTCTGACCCGGCAGCCACCGTTCGCTTCCCAGTGTATCGGCTGCGGGAAATGCGAGAAGCACTGCCCGCAGAGACTTCCGATCCGGGAAAAGCTCAAGGAAGCAGACAGAGCGCTGCGCCCGCTTCCCTGGAAGATCGGTATCAACGTTGTGCGTGCTTTTGTACTGCGAAAAGGTAAAGATTCCAGTGATAAACAGGAAAACTGAGTTATATGCCTGTATTCCGGTTTTTAATCCGAAAGAACGGGGAGGTTCGGTTATGCGAAAGAGATCGATCTTAAGTATCATTCTTGTGTTTGCCCTGCTTTTTGTTTCCGCGGCTCCGGCTGCGGCAGCGGGCGGCAATACGGCAGACGTCGGTTCCGGCTTCGTTACGGAAAGCGATGCCGGGAACGGAAGCTGCGGCGTCTTTCAAAAAATCGCGGACTGGTTCCGGACATTGCGGGACCGGTTCGACGCGGTGATCCGCAGGATCAAAATATTATACCAGAAGAACTGGACGAACAGCGCCGCGCTCACGCTGCCCGGCAGCGCGGCGACCGGCGAACAGGTGACAGCGTTGGTCAATATGGGCGTCCCGACCGATAATTACAACTACTACGTGGTTGACTGGGGCGACGGGACGCGGAGCTATAACGGTCCCTATGTCTACGCGGAGGACTGGCGCGTGGACGGCGAAGTATATCACACCTACAAAAAAGCCGGGACCTATCCGGTGAAGGCCTGCGGTCTCAACCTGGAAACGGGAAAAACGACCGAATGGTCGGAGACGCAGACGCTTACGGTCACGGGCGACGACTTTGACGGGAACCTGATCGAAAACACGACACCGATCTGTTCTTCCGATTTCGACGCGGCATTCAAAGCAAAAAACATCTCTGACGGAAACGCGAAAACACGCTGGCAGTGCCAACCGTCCGCATCCGCCGATTCCTCCGAATACGTCGGCTTTCTGCTTGACGATTACTATACGCTGGACACGCTGGAGATCGACTTCCCGGATCGGATGCCGGTCTTTCCGTCCAACGTCACCGTGGAATATACCACCGACGGCGGCAAGACTTGGTATATGCTGCCGCACTATTACTACGTTCTGCCGAATTCCGAAGGGCTTTACGACTGCGTGATGAAATTTCCGAACCCAAAGGGCATGACGCTTTCGCTGCCGCTCGATCAGATCGCTGCGAACGGCATCCGTTTCCGTGGGATCGACTATCTGGAAGTCGCCGAGCTGAAATACTTTTCCGTCGCGGAGATGCGCGTCTACGGTCAGAAGGGAACGCTGCTCTACACCTCCAACGACGGGTATTACAACGCCGATCTAAGCAACATGTGGCGTATTTTCGGCACCGCGAAAACGGAACCCCGTATGTTCAACTCTCTGCAGGGCGGGCGGTCGAACGTGGAGCCCTTCCGCTCCGGCATGACGATGATCGCCTCCATCGAATGGCTTGCATGGAACGGGATGAAGCTCAACTGGTCCGACTTTGACGCGGCGAAGGATATCCATCTGCGGTCTCTCAACTGGGCGGTGTACGGCGGCGACGGCTGGTATTATGACGAGGAGACCGGCCGATACGTCGTGGACGAATCTGAATATGAAACCAACCCGCGGGACGACGGCTTCATCTGGGCCACGGACAGCCACCCGATGCACCTTGGAGAGCAGACGCATTATACGAACAATTCCTCGTTGATCATCGCCGCGCGGGATTATCTGCTCTCCACGGACGATCCGGAAGGATTCCTTGCCATGGTCAACCAGCGCGGGCAGGTCATGCTGGATAAGCTGCGCAAGGCGATGGATTATATGCTCGTCAACCTTAACGGCGAATCCGGCCTGATGACGATCTACGACCCGCGCAACGACGGCACGGTGCACGGCGTTTCCTCCAACTATTGGGACAGCCTGAACTGTTACGGCTACAACTCCGCCTACGAAAACGTGTTTTTCTATCAGGCAGTACTTGCCATGCGTGATATCGAGGAATACCTCGGCAACACGGAAGCGGTGGAGAGATATACGGCGCTTGCAGAAAAGATCAGGCGCGTGTTCAACGAGACATTCTGGGATAACGAAAAGGGAAGGTATATCACATCCATCAACGTGAACGGTACCCGGCTCGATTTCGGCATCACATTCATCAGCTTTATGGCTGTCGCCGCGGGACTCGCGTCGGAAGAACAGGCGCAGCGCATATACGACTGGATCGACGGAAAGCGCATCATAGAAGGCGACACCTCGACCGGCGCGGATATCTACAACTTCAAGGTTGCGGCGCGGTCCAACACCGTCGCCGTTGAAACGGTTGAAGAGGACGGGCTGCATTACTGGTGGTATAACGGCCACAGCTTCAACGACGTGCTGCCCGGCCACTGGGGCCTGTACGGCCGGCAGATGCAGAACGGCGGCGTGATCTTCTACACGTCCTATTACGATATCGCCGGGCGTTCTTTCCTTTCCGCCGATAACGCGATGAGCCGCTTCAACGTCATTATGGACGAGTTCCACAAGGACTCCCTGCGCCGCGATCCGCGCACGCAGTGGGGGCCGTACCTCGTGAGCATCAACGGCGAGTTCCCCGAATCCGGTCTGGTGCCGTATTCGTTCGTATCGCAGATCGTCGGGATCACACCTCAGGTGAAGGGACTCGAGATCAAAGCGAATCTCCCGTCTGATATGACGCACGCGGGCGTGCGCGAATACCGCTTTTGCGGAAGGATTTACAGTATCGAGGTCAACAATGCGCTGACCGGGCCAAAAATGACTTTCGACGGGCAAACGTACGTTGTGAAGGTGCCGGCCGACGGTACGTATTACATCACGGCGCAAAACGAGATCATACAGGATTGATTCATTGAAAAAGTTTATGCAAATAATAACGTAAAGAAAAGGGCTTTTAAGTGGGAATGCAATAATACCGGAGAGGTTTTTTATGGAGTACAGAACACTCGGAAAAACGGGACTTAAGGTAAGTGAAATCGGATTCGGCGGAGAATGGCTTGAAAGACATGACGAGACCGAGTCGGTGGAACTGCTTCGGTATGCCCATGACAAGGGCATAAATATCGTTGACTGTTGGATGCCGTATCCAAAATCCAGAGACATCATAGGAAAGGCAATGGAAGGATGCCGTGATTCCTGGTTTGTGCAGGGTCATATCGGTTCAACATATCAGAACGGTCAGTATGTCCGCACAAGGGATCTGAACTTCGTGAGACCCGCTTTTGAGGATCTGCTTGCAAGATTCAAAAGTGATTATGTGGATCTGGGCATGATACATTACATCGACTCCGTGGAAGACTGGAATACAGCCATGAACGGTGAATTTATCAAATATGTTCACGAATTACATGACAAGGGGATCGTCAGGCATATAGGTCTCAGCACACATAACCCGATAATCGGTAAGCTTGCCATAGCAACAGGCTTTATTGAGATGATCCTTTTCAGTATCAATCCCGCCTTTGATATGAGACCCGCTACAGAAGATATCGATTCAATGTTTGAGGGATATGAAAACAGTGATTTTTCCGGAATCGACACGGATAGAGCGGAATTTTACCGGATGTGCGAAGAAAACGACGTCGGTCTCACAGTAATGAAGGGGTTCTTCGGAGGAAGGCTGTTCAATGCCGATCAGTCGCCTTTCGGCGTTGCATTTACTCCTGCGCAGCTGATTCATTACGCTTTGACAAGACCCGGTGTGTCATCAATCCTTTGCGGGTATGATACGAAAGAACAGGTGGACGCCGCGGCAGCATATGAAACGGCAACCGATGAGGAAAAGGACTACGCTTCGGTCATTGCCGCGGCGCCTCTCCATTCCTATTCGGGCCATTGTACTTATTGCGGCCATTGCAAACCGTGTCCTGTTGATATTGATATTGCGATGGTGAATAAACTCTATGATCTAGCATCGGCTCAGGATAATATTCCGGACAGCGTCATGGATCATTATAAGTCTTTGGAGAATACGGCGTCGGAATGCATCGGCTGTAAAGGCTGTGAAAAAAGATGCCCGTTTGAGGTAAAAGTGGCAGACAGAATGATGAAAACAGCCGCATTGTTCGGTTGCTGAAGGAACTCATCCTTAAAACTGTTCTCCTGCCGAGAGCAGCCAATGTCTGTTTGATCCTTGTTTTCAGAAATAATTCAAGCAGCAAGGAATTCGGGATCTGTTGGAGTAATGGGTAGTATCATGATAACCTCTTTTTGGAACGCTGCCAAGTCCACCGCCAAGTCCACCGCCAAATCCACCGCCAAATTTACTCGTTTCCACAGGTTTTTACAGGAGAGCACAGGAGTCCACAAGACAACGAAACAACCGCTCAACCCTATTGGTTAAGCGGTTTTTCCTTGGCAGGGGCAGAAGGACTTGAACCCTCGGCACGCGGTTTTAGAAACTTGCAAAATACAGCACAAAAACCTATTTATTACAGCATTCATAAATATAAAAAACGCAAGTAACCAACTATGTAACCATCTTCTTCTTTCCTTATGAGAATCCAATGACAATGCAGGGAAGTCTTTCACAAGTCTGTCAATTCATTGTAACCGTACCGCCGCCAACACATAAATCACATATAAAGGCATCCCAGTATTGTTTTTCACAGAAAAACTCTTTTCCCAACTGATAGGCATGCAGATCTGGATGCTTTATTATTTGCAGCGCCTTCCCTTTTGAGCAACCGTACTTATTCATAATATCTGCAACAGTGATAACAGGCACAAGCGCGTCTTCAAGCGCTTCTATATGTTTCTTACCGGACATTCAACCATCTCGCTTTCATTAGTTCGCTTACTACTGCTGACATTTCGGAATTACATCTTTGAGATATGATTTAACGGTTCTGTATACATTTTCAAAAGACGGTTTGGAAACATCCCCCGTAAACCTGAATTTCTCATACGAATGCTGCAGATCGTCGCTCCTGTTATAAAATCCGTTAAAATCCCCCATCGCTCTTCCGCTTTTTTCCAAAGCCTGTATAACAGCAGCACGGTCAAAAGCAAAAACTTTAGAAATATAATACAGGTCCACGACATCCTTTATTCTTCGGAACACTTTGTCTGTAGATACCACTGCAACCTTATCGGCAATCATCTGAACCGGAGAAACACCGATAAAACGCATCCCGTTTATCTCATAGATTTTTGTCGGTGGAACAGGACGGTTGACGTCTATATCCATTGTAAAGAAAATCTCACCGGTAACACTGTCCTTAAGTTCAAACCCGGCAGAGCGTCCTTCACCGTACATTCTGTAAAGACTTACATCCAGTTCAATACCGCTTTTTCGTATTGCATTTTGAAGAGAATCAACCATCTGGTCTGCAGATGGAGGAGTATTGGATATCCAGTTTGCATCGATATCGACGGTATGTCTTGTATCTTCATCGAAGCCGGCCTCCATCAGACAAGCCTTCAAAACCATGGAGCCCTTGAAGTTGACCGGGATTCCGCTGTCATATACTGCCTTCATGACCTGATACATCAGTTTTTCTTCTGCTGTAATATTCACATCATCACCCCTCAATCGATGTAGCAATCAATTGCTTCCTGCGCCAAATCCTCAAATCTTTTCTGATACACGGGTGGCACGAATATACCTTGGAAGCTTTCACCGTGAGAATAATAATACTTGCTGAGCGCTTCTGTGACACCCTGCATATCAAGAATTGTCTCGTTCGCCAGCGCGTCGGAAACCGTTCTGTTGAAATCCGTGTACTGAAGACCATTCCGGTTTATCACATTATACTCACTGATTTTATTTCCGAGAACGACCACACCGTTGAAACGCCTGAGAGAATCGCTGCCGTAAACCCATACAAGGAACTCATCATTCCGACCACCGAAACTGCCGTGACACATCAGAGCTTCATCCAAAGCGAAAACAACATCTTCGCCTAAACACTCACAAACTGCCTTCAGCCATGAAATCGCGCCGATATATCCGCTGCGCTTCGGCAAATCAACCTTATTCCGGTCATACTTCGGCAAAGCTGCCGACTTGCGATTTACAAGATCTTCACGAATACGGCTTTCAAGTAAATCCGTCACATATTCAGGCGGATTTCGCACACCGGCTTCCCAGTTCTGTACAGTTCGGAACGGAATATTATATCGCGCGGCAAATTCACTCTGAGTTTCACCCAGCTGCGCTCTCATCTCGCGAATAAGCATATTATCACCCCAAGAAGATAATACACCCAATGGGTGTATTTGTCAAGTCTGGAATTTTGGTAATAACAATCATTTCCTGATATAACCGTCTTCTGCTGCTTCCATACGCTCAAACATTTCCACTGTCATATGAAGGTCATACTTCTCTCTCAGTTCTGAGATTTTCGTCATCATGGAAGATGCATGATGATCATCAAGCGCAGCCTGATCTCTCCATTGGTCGATCAACAGAACTGTTTCCGGATAATCCATCGGAATGAAATATAAAGAAACAATTCAGCTGTATTCCAATCGAGAATTGGATGAAAACTATATTGTCCCGAATGTTTCCCACCATAGCTTATGTCATCATATTCGTTACGAGATACACTTTCATCTCCACGAATTCCAGTAAAAGCCATTCCAGTAAAGTCTGGCTTATTAAGTATATTTCGAAGCAAAAGAATTTGAGGAGTGGTTTTGTGTACACTACAACACCAACGAATTGTAACAGCTGGCGGTCCAAATGCTTTCCAAGTCTGTGATGAACTCATAGTAGACTTTGATTGTAAAAAGTCAATTCCAGCTGTCGCGCAATCGTTTTGAATCTTATCAATGGTTTTATATGTGTCAGGGAATTCCATGCCTGTGTCACCGAATAACACTTTGAATGCGTTATGAGGTAATGCTCTTTGAACCAAATCCAAGGCAACAACACTATCTTTTCCACCGGAAAAGGCCACATAAAACACATCAACACTATCTTTATAATCAATATAGGTGTTATAGATTTTCTTTATTGTTTCCTGTACAAGCTGGTCCATGATAAGCTTGTTTTTGGCAACCATAGCAGGAATATCAACGAATCTAAGGGGAACTCCCTCCGGTTCGGGTGTATCGATAATAACTATTTCAGGTTTGGTAAAAAATGAGCCTCCCTTGATTTTTGCAACTAAACGTCCTCTGTAATAATAATTGTTAACCTCTGCCCACATATATGGGAAGCAGTCGTTCTTATCATAGTCCCAATATTTATCAAAACCGAGAATGTTAATCCCCTCATTCTTACCGACCGTTGCGGTCACGTTGGAAGAACGCGCAAAATTAGCTCCGAAGTTTCCTCCGAAATTAACACCTTTATAAACTCCCGAAGCAGCAGAAACTGATTTTGCAACTGCATGCCCTAAAGTATTTGCAACCGTCCTTGCTGTGGAACTTGCTATAACGGTTATTACATCCGGTGGACAACAAAAACCGGCAAACAGGCGCAGAGCGGTCCATTCGTCATGAAGCAGGCGAAATACTTTCTTTTTATACTCAATACGGGAATCCGTCGCGGTGAAGCCTGCGCACTCAAATACAGTGATATCGATTTTGAAAAGAGAACGGCGGCTATTCAAAGAAATATCACTACCGCAAAAAAAAGAGATAAAACCGGCAGAGCAACAGGAGGCATATATTCTGTCGAAGGAACACCCAAAACAAAAGGCTCA
>JAILQN010000250.1 GCA_024699005.1 Clostridia bacterium | reverse complement strand
GCGGCTCTTTTCAATCGTTGACTTTAAACGATAACAAAAAAACAACGGCGCGGCTCAAAAACCGCGTCGTTGTTTTTCTTATTCAGTCTTCAGCATACGGTAACCGATGCCGACGTGCGTCTGAATGAATTCCGGAGAGTCGGGGGACGGTTCCAGCTTTTTTCGCAGCGTTGCCATAAAGACCCGCAGTGACGCGATATCATTGTCCCAGCTTCGCCCCCATATGTTTTGCGTGATGTATGTATGGGTTAACACTTTTCCCGTGTTTTTCGCAAGGAGGCAGAGCAGTCTGAATTCAATAGGCGTCAGCTTCAGTTCTTCACCGTTCAGAAAAGCGCATCCGGCGGGAAAATCTATCGTCAGGGCTCCGTTGGTGTAAACGGAGCTGTCGGCGCTGCCCTCGGTATTCATCATGGAAAGGCGCCGGATCGTGACGCGCAGACGCGCGAGCAATTCCTCAACTGAAAACGGTTTCGTCAGATAATCGTCGGCGCCCGCGTCGAGCGCGGTTATTTTATCCTCGTCCTCGCTTCTTGCGCTTATGACGATGATCGGCATATTTGACCAGCTTCTGATCTGTCTGATCACGTCGATCCCGTCCGTATCGGGCAGTCCGAGATCCAGAAAAACGACGTCGGGATTCGAAGACGACGCAAGCAAGACGGCCTCGCGGCCAGAAGCGGCGGTCAGATACTTATATTCATGAGTTTTCAGCGTTGTGCTCATAAGGTTGCGGACCGGAGCGTCGTCTTCGACCACAAGTATGACAGGTTTATTCATTTATCGTCACCTCTTCTGTGGGCAGTGAAAAAGTAAAGCAGCAGCCCGAAGGATCATTATCGGTCAGAATTATTGAGCCCCCGTGCGCTTCTGCGATCGATTTGCACAGAGCCAGCCCCAGTCCGATCCCTCTTCTGCCGTCGGAAACCCGGTCCTGCCCGGTATAGAACATTTCAAATATATGCGGTTTCATGCTGTCCGGAATGCCCGGGCCGTTATCCTCGACGTGTACTAGGATGTATTTTTCGGCCCGTTCGCTTGAGATCCTGATCTCTGAGCCGGTCTGAGTGTTTTTGACGGCGTTATTGATCAGATTGATAAGAACCTGGGTGATGAGCCGGGAGTCCATTCTTGCCAGCATAACGTCCCTGCTGCACCGTACTGTTATATTATGCTGCGAGGCGTTTTTGTCCACGTGCCGCAGAGCTTCTTCGATAACGTCGTCCACTACTTCGAGCGTCAGGTGAAGATCCAGCTGCCCGTTCTCGATCCGCGATATGGCGAGAAGATTTTCGACTAGATCGATCAGCCACTCCGAATCGTCATAGATGTCGGTAAATATCTGCTTCCGCGTATCCGTATCCAGCATTTCATAATGCGTGAGCAGATTGCTTGCGTTCCCGGAGATGGACGTCAGCGGCGTCCGGATATCGTGAGAGATCGAACGCAGCAGATTTGAACGTAGCTGCTCGTTCCGCATGGCAACGGCGGCCTGTTCCTTTTCCGCAGCGTTTCTTATGCTTTCAAGCTCCATAGCGCATTCCCCGACGATAGAGGAAAAAACGCTGTATTCGAACGATTCCAGCTTTTCGCCGTTAAGATAGATCGCTATCACTCCGTAACAGTATCCGTTGATACAGACAGGGTGATACAGGGATTTGGCTTTTTCAAATTTTTCTGTATGAGCGCCGACAGTTGTCTGATTGAGAAATGCCCATTGCGCGATCTCCGCCTCGTTTTCATCCTGTCCGGACGTTCTGAAGTAGTAGGGCGACGTGTTCAGCGCCACCGCTCCGCCGAGTTGTTTTTCCGCTGTCATCGGGAAAACCACAACGTCTCTGTTCAGCAGCGTTTTGACCTGCTGCGCGGTAATGCGGATAACGTCGTCCGCGCATTCCGCCTTCTGGAGCAGCTGATTGGTATCAAAGAGGACTTTTGCACGGAACGCCTCGCGCGAGGATTGCCTTGCGTTCGCCTTCATCTGATTCGCGAGCGTTCCGGTGATCAGCGACGATATAAGCATGATCCCGAATGTGACTATATATTCCGGCTCATAGGTATGAAAGCTCAGTCTCGGTTCGGTAAAAAACCAGTTGAACAGCAACACGCTGGCCAGTGAGCTTATCGCACTGTAGATCGGACTGACCGTGAAAACGGCGATGAGAAGCACTCCCAGAATAAAAGCCGTTATGATATTCGCTTCGGAAAATCCCAGCAGAGTGAAAAGAAAGTCTACGCCCGTGGATACGGCAAGAAGAGAAAGCGTGATCATGGAGTCTTTCCATGTCGGGCGTATCCGGCTCGCTATGTTCAGCTTTCGGCTCTGCTGTTTTATATCCGCCGAGGAATCCGGTATTATATATACGTCGGCGTCTGGCGCGTTCAGAATGATCTGTTCCGTCAGCGTGGTCTTGCTCCAGAAATGCCGCTTCTGTGCGCCGCTTCGTCCCATTACGATTTTTGTGGTGCCGGAGATATGGGCGTATTCGGCTATCTGGATTGGAACGTCGTTCCCGATGCTCGTGATGATCGTCGCGCCGTTTTGCTCCGCGAATTTTATGTTGCTCTGTAGCCGCAGCTTGTCCGCTTCGGGAAGAGAGTCATAATCTGCCGTTTTTACATATATTGCCGTCAGAGCCGCGTGAAAAGCCTTCGCCATTCTTGCCGCAGCGTCAATGACCTTCTGGTTTGAAGGGGAGGAAGAGAGACAAACAAGGATGCGTTCGCCGCTTTCATATTCCGGCTGCATTGTTCTCACCGCTTTCGTTTGGTTCAGATGCTTTAAATATAATAACACATATGGCGGATAATTGCCACTGTTTCTAATCGTATTCGACAGTATACCCCGAATCTTCCAGATATTCGATTATATCCGAATCTGCAGAGTCACATATGATGATATCATATTCGTTCCGGTCCGGCACCGTATCCAGCACGGAGATTATATCCTTTGAAACCGTTTTCGTCCTCTTGCCTTCCGTTTCGATCACATAGACCGTCTTGTCCGCGGTATGTGTTTTGCCGGACGGACTGCATCCCTCGTCTATTAACGACCCGAAACGGTCTATAACGAAATACCCGATGACAAAAGCGGCAAGCAGCAGGAGTGACATTAGAATGATTTTCACTTGAGGTCCCCTCCTTTGTTATGATTCGGAAAAACCGCTATATTCTGAAGCATTTGTGCATGGCTCTGCGCTCGCCGAGCACAAGCATTGTCAGGCTCTCGTTCAGGACTGTTTCCGGCGTGACGAAAAGGCTCATCCTGCCGTTCTGTTTGACAGCCAGAATCGTGATGCCGTAGCGTTTTCTTATATCGATCTGTCCGATGGATTTTCCGATCCAGTCTTTCGGGACCGATACTTCATAAATAGCGTGACCGTTGTCAAGACTGATATAGTCCAGGATGTGATCCGAGGTGTATCGTATCGCGGCCCATTCGGCGATCTGCTTTTCCGGATTGATCACCTCGTCTGCGCCGTTCCGGAGCAGAAACCTGGTGTGGACTTCCGTGTCTGCCCTGGACACGACAAGTTTCCCGCCCAACTCCTTCAGCAGTGATGTGGTTACCAGTGAGCTCTGAAAGTCGCTGCCGATCGCGACTATGCAGATATCGAAATTGTTGATCCCGATCGAACGCAGGAACGCCTCGTTTGTGCTGTCGCCTATCTGCGCATCCGTCACAACAGGAAGTATGGCGTTGATCCTTGCCTCATCACGGTCCACAGCCAGGACCTGATGCCCAAGAGCCTGCAGCTGCTTTGCGATCATGGTCCCGAAATTGTTGATGCCTATAAGTAAAATGGATTTCATATTCATGTCTCCTTCCGGCTGAGTTCCGATCCGATCGGCCTATCCGACGATTATCTTTTCGACGGGCCGTTGAGATATATCCGTGCTGTTGCCGGCAATCGCCGCATATATCAGCGTCAGACCGCCCACTCTTCCGAAGAACATCAGCATAATCAGTATGACGTGTGAAACAATGCCGAGAGCGGGCGTGATTCCGAATGACAGGCCGACCGTTCCGATCGCGGATACTGTCTCAAAAATACAGTCGCCGATGGGTACGCCGTCAGTCACGCTGATAACCGCAGCGCCGATCGCCGGCAGAAACAGATACATCATAAGAAGAGTCATCGCATTTCTAACGGTATCGTCTTCGATCCTGCGGCCAAACAGCTGCACGCTTTTTTTTCTGCGGAATACGGAGAAAGTGTTTGCAATCAGCACGGCAAAGGTCGTTGTTTTCATTCCTCCGGCAGTCGATCCGGGGGAACCGCCGATCAGCATCAGAGTGATCATCAGCAGTCTTCCTGCGCCGGACAGCGCGGAGAGCGGCGCCGTATTAAACCCCGCGGTCCTCGGCGTTACTGCCTGAAAAAGGGAAAGAAGCACCCTATCGCCGACCGGACTTCCGGTATACTCAAATATGAACAGCAGAAGCGTCGGGACGACGATCAGCGCTCCGGTCGTCACCAGAACCACTTTGCTCTGCATACGGTAGCTGCGGAAATGATACCTGTGCTCGGCAATATCTTCCCAGGTAAGAAAGCCTGTGCCTCCGATGATGATAAGCAGACAGATCGGTATGACGATCCCGGGATGGACAGCGAAAGACGTCATTGATGAGAATTGTCCCGACTTCTCTCCCATGATATCGAAACCGGCGTTGCAGAATGCGGAGACTGAGTGGAAAACAGACATCCACACTCCCGGCAGTCCGTATCGTTTGCAAAAAAACGGCAGCATTATCACCGCGCCGGAGCCCTCGGCGATCAGAGCGAACGTAAGGATTGCCCCGTTCATCTTTACTATCCCGCCCATCTGATGCGCCGAGATGCTGTCCTGCAGCATGCTGCGCTGCAGCAGCGAGATCTTCCTGCCGGAGATCATCGCGATAAAAGCGGCAACAGAGACGATCCCCAGTCCTCCGATCTGGATCAGTATCAGGATCACCGCCTGACCGAAGACGGACCAGTACCGGGCAGTATCCCTTACGACCAATCCGGTGACGCATACCGCGGATGTCGAAGTAAAAAGCGCGTCCTCCGCCGAAGCGCAGCGTCCGTCTTTCGATGATATCGGGAGCATAAGAAGAATTGTTCCGAGCAGGATCAATCCCATAAAACCGATGATTATGACACGGAAAGACGAACGTTTTTTCCCTTTGAGACGTATGAGCATCTGATCACGCCTTTCTTGATCGCTGTGTTATCATTTTACCGCGTCCGCTGTAAAGATGACATTAAGGTGTCACGCAGGGAATTAAGATTTGATAAAGATAAGGCACAGCGGCGCACACGGCGGCAGGGACTGTAAAAATCTCCTCCGAAAAAACGGCCGCGTTCTCACAAAAATGCGGGAACGCGGTCGTTTTTGTATTGTTTTTTTGAGTAGGGAGAAATGAGCGCCGGAGTGTTTTAACGCGTGCCGGTCAGAACGGCGCCGTTATTCTACGGTAACGGATTTTGCGAGATTCCGCGGCTTGTCTATATCGCAGCCCTTGTAAAGCGCGACGTAGTACGCGAATATCTGGAAAGGCACGACCTCAAGGCAGGGGGTGAGCAGCGGATGGATCTTCGGGATACGGATAACTTCGTCCGCCTCGTTTTCGATCGCGGTGCTGCCCTCGGTCGCGCAGCCTATGATATGAGCGCCTCTGGCGCGGACTTCCCTGATGTTGCTCATAAGCTTGTCGAACAGCCTGTCGCAGCAGGCGAGCGCCACGACCGTCCTGCCGGGTTCGATAAGAGCTATGGTCCCGTGCTTCAGTTCGCCGGCGGCGTACGCCTCCGAATGGACGTATGAGATCTCTTTGAGTTTTAAAGAGCCCTCAAGCGCTATGGCGTAGTCCGTGTTGCGTCCTATGAAGAAAAGAGCTTCGGGGGCGCCGACCTGTTTCGCGAGCTTTTTGAGCTGTTCCGTTTTTGAGCCGATTATCTCTTCCACCTGTTC
>JAILQN010000249.1 GCA_024699005.1 Clostridia bacterium | reverse complement strand
TATATCAACGTTCTGAAACAGCTGACCGGAAAGTCGCTGAAGGAACCGGGCAGCATTTCGGACGTGAGCGTTGTCGACGAACGGCAGCTTGAAATACTGAATGAGTTCAGTTCCGGTCCCGCCTCGCCGATCCCGGACAAGAGCGCATACGCAATATTTGAGAAACAGGCAAAGAAAAACGCCGAGAAGGTCTGCATCAGAGGCGAAGGGCTGTCAAAGACGTACGGAGAGTTTTATTCCGATACACTCAGGATCGCCGCATATCTCAGGGGTAAAGTCTCAAAGGGCAAAGTAGGGTTATTGTGCGACAGATCATATGAGGAGCTGGCGGCTATATTCGGCATCGTGCGTGACGGCAACGCGTACGTGCCCATGGATCCGAATACGCCTGCGGACAGGACAGATTTCATAATCAGAGACAGCGGCTGCGAAATCGTGCTTTGCGATGAGAAATATACCGGACTTTCGGGCAAATGCGTAAGTATCGGGTCGATATTAAAAGAATCAGAGACGGTTGATATGCCGCCTGCCGACGCAAAGCCGGATGATCTGCTGTACGTGATATATACTTCCGGTTCAACGGGAATGCCGAAAGGCGTGCTGATAAAAAACAGGAATATTGTTTCTTACGTTTTGAATTTACAGAATATATACGGAACCGATCCGGAATGCATGCCTTTCTTCACCTCGGCAAGTGTAGATCTATCCGTGACCTCACTATATCTCCCCATATCTGCCGGCGGAACAGTATATATATATCCCGGTGAACTGAACGATTCACTTCCTCAGATCATTGACAACAAAAACCTGACAATGCTCAAGCTGACGCCGGCGCATATGCGTATAATGTGTTCGATCTGTAAATCAAAGATTCTGAGCAATATCAAAAACGTCGTGGTCGGAGGAGAAGCGCTGCTTCAACAGGATGTCAGACAGTTTGTCAGTTGTTTCGGAAACGGTTTTTCCGTTCATAATGAATACGGGCCGACGGAAACCACAGTCGGCTGCTGCGATTATATTTATGCGGAGGACGAACAGATTGCCGAAGTTCCTATAGGCAAACCGACAACAAACACAAAACTGTATATCGTTGATAAATTCATGAATCCCGTACCGACAGGAGTTACGGGCGAGCTGTGCATAGCGGGAGCGGGTGTCGGCGCGGGGTATCTGAACAGACCGGAACTGACGGCGGAGAAGTTCACAGACAATCCCTTCGGCGAAGGAAAGCTTTACAGAACAGGCGATCTTGCATATTGGATGGAGGACGGCAATGCTGTTTATGTCGGGAGAAATGATTTCCAGGTCAAGATAAACGGACAGAGAGCAGAACTGGGCGAGATCGAAGCCGCGCTGAACTGTGTCGAAGGGATACAGTCTTCGGCGGCGGTCGTCCGCAAAGACGAAGAAGATCATCAGCTGCTTTGCGCGTACTATACGGGGACGGAGATATCATCAGACGAGCTGCGGTCAAAGCTTTCAAAGACGCTTCCGCGGTATATGGTCCCGCAGGTTTTCATACATCTGGATTCGATGCCGCTGACGGTATCGGGGAAGATCAACAGGAACGATCTGCCGGAACCCGATATCTCACAGCTGCGGACCGGATCGGAGTACGTACCGCCGGAAACGGAAGAGGAGAAACTGCTTGCGGAAGCGATATCTGAAGTACTGGGCGTACAGGAAGCCGGCATGCAGGATAATTTCTTCAACCTCGGCGGAGATTCGATAAGAGCGATACATATTGTATCCGCACTGCAGGACAAAGGTTATGATCTGAAAATCACAGATATTATGAGAGCGGATTCCATCAGATCCATAGCAATACAAATGACAAGGATCAAGCAAACTGTCGCGTATGAGCACACGGCCGGATCCGGAGATATCCCTCTTTCGCCGATCGCATATGTGTATCTGAACAGAAATCCTGTTTCACCCGAGCGTTTTTCTCAGAGTTTTATTATCGAACTCAATGAATCCGCCGACGATATCAAAGCCGCTCTGACAGAATTGCTGCACCGGCATTCCGTTCTCGGCGCAGTGTTTACCGGAAACGCGCTTCGCATCCCGACTGAACGAGTTGATGAAAATCTTCTGCATTTTGAAACATGGATCATTAACGAGGATATTCCTGGAATTGATAATTTACTCAACAGACTGTCGGCAGTGGATGTAAAATTCAACCTTGCAGACGGTCCATTGGTTGACGCTGTTTTTGCCCGGACTCCGAACGAAGGCCTGCTGCGCCTTACAATACATCATTTTGTTACAGATCTTTTCTCCTGGGAAGTCCTGCTGAAGGAATTGCAGATCATTCTTTTGAACAAGCATAATACCGACAAATTACCGCTGCCGTCCGAAACCGTCAGTTTCTCACGGTGGATCGGATTCCTTCATAAATACAGGACATCTATGCCCGCGGAAGAAAAAGCATTTTGGGAGCAATGCCGTGCGGAAACGCGGAACATATCTCCATTACTCAAGACAAATGATCCGTTATTACCCGGCGAACAGACGGAAGCGGTTTTGGATCGCTTTTTGACCGCATCGCTTCTGCGTCTGGAGAAGGAAGACAATATCCGATTGGACGCATTGCTTTTATCCGCGTTGGGGCGCGCCGCATCAGTTATCGCCGGCGGGGACGTCGGCATCTGCGTGGAAAGTCTGGGCAGACCGAATATCGACAGTTCCGTTCGTACGGACAGAACGGTGGGCTGGTTTACGGCTTTATATCCGGTTGTCATAAAAAAACAAAACGACGTATCACAGCTTGTTTTCGACGTCAGACGAAAACTGCAAAGAATACCTCAGAGCGGTATCGGATGGCTTTTGCTGCATAACGATCTCCCGGCAAACGTCGATTTGTTATTCAATTTCTATCGCCACCGTTCAGATGAAAAAACAAAGCTGCAGCCCGTTCTGCCGAATGGCGGGCATCCGTTTGACGCACTGTTCCCCGGGATGATATCGGCAGACTGTTCATTTGTTGACGGCAAAATAACCGTTCTGTTCCGGGCCCCGCTGCTCAGACGGGCAAAGGATCTGTTGAATAATCTTAAAACACAGTTCCTTCAGGCGCTCAAAGAGATAACGGATGGAACTGATTTCTCCTCGGAGCGGGCTGATTCAGCCGATACGTATTCGGATAATGATCTGACCTACAGCGAAATGTCTATGCTGGATAAAATGTTTAACGATACTGATCACAATGAACAGAATTGAAGATGTTTACGGCCTGACACCTGTTCAGGAAGGAATGTATGCACAGTATTTCCTGAACAAAAAAACAGACGCATATAATCTGTATTATCTTTTCTCAATCAGAGATAATACGGATCCCCGCTTATTGCAGCAGGCGATCATGCTTCTGCCTGTCAGACATCCGGTTTTAAAGACCGCTTTTGCCGTTGTCGACGGCAATATCAAGCAGGTTATTCTTTCCGACAGAGTTCCGGCTTTCAATACTGTTTCATTTTCCTGTGATGATACATCGGATTTATTTGAGTATGCCGTAAATGCCGAAAAAGAACGAATGTTCGATCTGCAGCGAGATCCGCTTGTCCGCTGCACATTATATCTGTCCGGGAATGCAAAGTATTTGTTTATCCATACTCACCATCTGATAACAGACGGATGGGGTTCCGCGATCATTATCCGGGATCTGAACAAATACTGTCTTGCGCTCATGAACGGCGAAGCGGTTGAGAGTATAGAAAAACGACTCGTTGAAGAGCGAAACAGCCAGACACCGTTTTCGGCTTACGTGAATTCGATCCGGCAGCGTGATCCTGTTGACGCGCATCGTTACTGGAATGATCTTGTCAAAAACCACACTCCTGTTTCTTTGCCGAAACAAGAGATAATGACGCCAGGAATCAAACGTGTTGAAAGGATATATTCTTCTGTTCCGGCATATATCCGTCAGAGCGCGGAACGAATGGCCCGTTCAAAAGCCTTTCCCGTAAACACGATTCTTGAGAGCGCCTTTGCGTTGGCCCTAAAAAAGCATACCGGAGTCAGTGATATTCTTTTTTTCAAAGTAATATCCGGCAGAGCCTTCGGGATCCCCGGAATCGAGAATACTCCCGGACCGATGATCAATACCGTGCCTGTACGCATTCAATGCGAAGAGGCCATGACTCTGCTTGAGTATATGGAAAAAGTCAACGAGCAGGGTATCAGCGCAAACGATTTCGGTTTTTTGCCTCTTTCGGAAATATGCGGTAAAAATGGAATCGATCCGAAAAAAAACGGGATACTGTTCGATTTTGGAAACTATATGACGCCGGAGAGCAACAGTATACAGCCCATCAGTTTTCTGAAAACGGAGGAGCAAACCGAATTTCCGTTGACATGCATCTTATCTCCGGATGAATCATCTTTTTGTCTGACAGCTATTTATGACACTGCTTCCGTTTCACCGTTTTTTGTAAATTCCCTGCTGAACAGCTTTATCGCTGTTCTTGAAAAGCTTTGCGGGCTGAATGACGGTCAGCTGAACGATCCGGAAAAAATGAAAGACATCTGCGGTCTTGATCCCGCAGAACACCGTATATTATTCGGATACCCTCCTGACAGTCAGTGTTCCGATAATAAAGCAGGAATCCGGAACGGCTTCTCTGTCGGAGAGACAGTCGCTATCCCTGATAAGAGCGTTTACGCACTGTTTGAGGAACAAGCAAAACAAACCCCTGACAAAGTCTGTATAAAAGGCAGCGGATTTTCAAAATCGTTCGGCGAATTTTATTCGGATACTATCAGGATCGCATCATATCTCAAAGATAAGGTCACAAAAGGAAAAGTCGGCGTTATATGCGACAGATCATACGAAGAACTGACGGCGATATTCGGCATAGTCCGGGACGGCAACGCGTATGTGCCCGTTGATCCCAATATACCTCCGGCGCGGAAAGAGTTTATTCTTGGCGACTGCGGCTGTGAAATGGTTTTGTGCAATGAAAAGTATACCGATCTTTCCAGCAAATGCGTAAGTATCGGATCCATCCTGGCCGATAAGGATCCGGTTGAATCATTGCCGCCGGCAGAGGCAACGCCGGATGACCTCCTGTATGTGATTTACACATCCGGCTCGACCGGCGCTCCAAAAGGTGCGTGCGTCACCAACCGCTCGGTTGTAAACCGGTTGGAGTGGATGACGCGACAGTATTTCAATCCGGATACGGTCGTAATGCTAAAGACCCCTTATACCTTCGACGTATCGGTATGGGAAATCTTTTCATTTGCCATATCCGGCTTCGGAATATATATTTTAGGCGCGGAAGATCATTACAGATATGACAGGGTCGTCGACGCCATACAAGCCGGCGGCGTTACGGATATCCACTTTGTGCCGACCGTATTCCGCGGTTTTATCGATGAACTGAAAAGAACGGATTCAAACGGCAGTAAGCTTGCTTCACTCAGGAATATATATCTGTCAGGCGAGAAACTGACGGCTGAACCGGTTAATGCTTTTAAAATATTTGATACGGAAGACCATATAAAAATACATAATCTGTACGGTCCTGCAGAATGTGCAGTCGACGTTTCTTATTACGACTGCAAAAAAAAGGAGACCGATCCTGTTCCGATAGGCCGGCCGATATGGAACACTCAGCTGTATATAGTCGATAAATATATGAATCCCGTACCGATAGGGGTAACGGGAGAGCTGTGCATAGCCGGCGCAAACGTCGGAGCCGGATATATAAACCGTCCGGACCTGACTGCCGGGAAGTTCATTGAAAATCCGTTCGGAGAAGGGAAACTCTATAAGACCGGCGATCTTGCATATTGGCGTGAGGACGGCAATATCATCTTTGTGGGCAGGAATGATCTTCAGGTCAAGATAAACGGACAGAGAGTGGAATTGGGTGAGATCGAATCCGCAGTTCAGGCTGTCGACGGCGTTAATGCAGCCGCAGTCATACTGAAACACGATCCGGACAGACTGATCGCTTTTTATACCGGTACGCCTGCTGAAGCGGACGTCAGTTCAGCAGTTAAAAAATCATTACCTGTTTATATGCGGCCAGGTTCATATATCAAATCAGATGCACTTCCCGTAAATCCCAACGGAAAAACAGATCGGTTGGCGCTTGAATCGACGGATATCACGGAAACAATGGCCAATCAGGATTATAACCCTCCGATAAATGAGTCGGAAAAGATGATCTGCGACTTATTTGCCGAAATCCTGCCGCATAAAAAGATCGGAAGGGATTCGGATTTCTTTGAATCCGGCGGCACAAGTCTGCTTCTGATACGTCTGTTATCGCGCACCCCGCTTGACGTTCTGACTCCTTCCGAATTCATGCGTGATCCGACGCCGGCCGGCATCGCGAAAAATCTTGACTCCGGAATAAATTGGAATTATACTTATGTGGTACCGTTATATCTCGCTCAAAACTCAAATCAGGCTGTTGTTCTGTTCCCTTACGCAGGCGGGGATGCGTCGTCATATACAAGTCTGGTATCCGACGCGCGAAGATCGGACAGTCCGATTTCACTGTATTATGCAGATTGGCCCGAAAAAGAACAATTGCCGGTTATAGCAGAAGAAATACGAGATCTTGCTTCCGGCAAAGATGTGATTTTTTACTCACATTGTGCCGGCGCCGCATTAGCCCTGTCTCTGTTGGATATCCTGAACAGCAAAACAAGGATAATCAAAAATTATATTGCCGGCGGAAATATTCCTCCCCGCAAATCTCTGTTTCACGTTAATTCCTGGATGCACATGTCCGACAGTGCGATAGTGAAAGCATTAACAAAAGCCGGTCTCGACCTTGGAACTTCTGATGGTGCGCTTTTACAAGAAAGGCTTGAGAGTTTTCGTTTGCATACTCAGATATGTGCGGATTATTATCGGCAAAAAGCTGATCTAACGGATGTTTGTGCAACAATTATTATCAGCAAAAACGATCCGTTGACTCCGGATTATAATGATGCAGAATCACGGTGGCTGAAAGTTGTCAAAGATGTCAGGCAAGTCGTATACATCAATACATCCACTCATTATTTTCAGAACACCGACAGCAATATCCTGTTTGATTTGTTTATTTCAATATTTGATTAAGGAGTTTTGCTTTATGTTTCATGATTTATCTTTATTCGGAAAAACAATTGACCTGTATGCGTTTTTTAATAATTTTGCAAATATAGCACAGGTATTAGTTGCTCTTTATATAAGAAAACAGTTCCTGGAAGTCGCAACGATTCCGAAAGTGGCAAATATGTATTTAAACAAAAAGAATAAAGATACATTTTTGTGGCGATGGGGTTTTGTGATACTTTTCGGCTTGTTGCTTTCTGTTATTGTTGTATCAATAAATAACCTGACTAACGACCCTATTACTACTTTTTTTCTTGGTGATAAAGATGCAAACTTTTTCCCGAATATTTTTGTCTGTCCTGTAACAGTCTTCCTGCTTGGGATTTTGTTGATGGTTTCGCCATTAAAATACCTTGATATTTCTTCTGTGCTTACTGCAGCAGCATTGATCTGTTATAAGATTGCTTGTTTTTGCGCCGGTTGCTGTTACGGAGTTGAATGGTCCGGCGGAATGTATAACCAAAAGACCGAGCGTTATGAGTTCCCGGTTCAGCTTGTTGAGATTGCTTGTGCGATTGTAATGTTTGTTATTGTTATGGCGCTTGTTCGGAAAAAGAATTTACGACATGGGATACTGTATCCGCTATTTATGATGATGTACTGCGGTTCGAGATTCGTTTCCGAATTCTGGCGGGATGATTATCCGGCGGTCTGGGGCATATTGAAGAGTTATCATATCCAATGTATGATCGGATTTGCAGAAGGACTGATATTCCTGATCATCGTGCTTATCTGGGGCAAACGCATTACGGATCATTTTGACGCCAAAAACGAGGCTTTTTTGGAAAAACACCGCCAAAAGGTATCTGCTGAACGAGAAAGAAACCGTCATAAGAGAAAAGTGATTAAATAATAAACAGTAATCATGAGACAAAGCAACGACAGGATCCTGATCCCGTATGTTTTCGGAACGATCGGAATGCAGACTGTGATCAGTTTTGCCGCGAGTTTTCAAACAGAGTTCTACAACAAAATGTACTCCGCGCTGGATCCGAACATCCTTGCGGGCTGCGCGTTGATTCTGTTTGTTTCCAAAATCATAAGCAGCATTCTTGATCCTGTTATCGGTGTCGGAATTGACAAAGCGGGCAGAAACGGCTCAACTCTGTTCCAATGGATACGCAGAAGTATTTTTCCGCTTGCTTTTCTGACTTTTGTGCTGTTTATATACATACCGTTTGACCGATTCGGCGGCAGATGGCTGATGTACGTTTATATCACGCTGACGTCTGTTTTGTGGAGCGCCGCGATGAGTTTTGCGGAAATACCCACCCAGTCCATGATATCATATCTTTCAAAGAATGATGACAGCTGCCGGAGACTGGCTGCCGTGACAAACATCGCAAAAAGCTTTGCCCAGGGTGCTCCGCCGGTAATGGTTACAATTATAATGCTCCTGGTGGACAGGCTCCGCGGGATCGGCAACACTTCCGATTCCGCCTACTATCTGATAAACGTATCTGTAATCGTTCTGATCGGTGTGCTGTTTATGTCAATTCTGGCTAACGCAAAACCTTCCGGCAGCGTTCAGACGACGGTCGATCATGAGCAGGCTTCAGTTACTATCCCGCAAATGCTGGCAGATCTGCGCCGCAATAAAAACGTTCTGATAGTGTTTTTGATCAACTTCCTGGGTTTTGCCCGCAATATGTCCAACGTTATCCTGTTGCAGGCAAACGGAGCCTTTATCGGAAAAGTTGAGCTGCTCGGCAGAAGTTTTGACACTACGACGAACGCGACCTGGCTTCCTTATGTTTTCGGGAACGTCAGTACAACGGCAGCGCTGTTTGTCGTGCCGATGATCAACCGCAGATTAAAAGAAAAAAAGACTTATATACTGTTCTCCGTTCTGGACTTTCTGTTCAGCATGTCAGCCTTTGTTTTCTATATGCTCCTCGGCGCGGACAGTTCTTTGCGTTACGGCATAGGCGCAATGCGGATGATAATGGTGTTTTCTTTTATCGGTTCATTCCTGATGGGCGTAAATCAGTATATTCCGCTCGCGATGACCGCGCAGATATCCAATGCGGAGAGCAAACAAACAGGAAGCAATTATTCTTCCGCGCCCTATGCCGTTCTTACAATGTCTATCAAGCTCGGAACTGCTTTGTGTACGTTTATCGGGCTTATTATCGTGAGTGCGACCGGCTATAACAATCTTATATATGAGTCCGGCCAGATCACGCCTCATATGCAAAATATTATAATGCTTGCGTTTATGGCTATACCGGGAATATCAACGTTAATCAGCGCTGTTCCCGCATTTTTCTACAAGGCACCCGTAGAAGAATAAAGAAATCACTGCATACGTCAGACAGTGCCCTGCGTTTTTTTCAGCAGTATTAAAAGACACAAACAATCCGAGTAATATACGGTCAAAAAACAACCTCCGGAGCCCGATCGGGTCCCGGAGGTTTTTCCGTATATGTTCAATTCGCGCCCACACTGCTGTCTTTCCTCTTATCCGGCTCAGACAGAGAAGAGAAATCAACAAGATTGTGGTGCATTTTGGCGAGGTCGTTGCGGCTGCTTTTCTCGGGAGAGCCGCTGTAGATATACCCCTCGGCGCGCATATAGGCGTTCCACCGGCGATGCTCCAGTTTTTCTATGGTATCTTTTTCCTCATCGGTCATATCTTCCTTTTTCTTACCTGCGCCGGGTATGCATTCCGCGATCCGGGCTCTGGCATGTATCGCGGAAGCAACGGAAGAATTATAATTATACTCGTACTGCCAGAAGTCCTCTTCATCTCCCCACTGCCTGTGTCTGCGAAGGGCGTCGGCTTCCAGCCCGGAATTCATTATTACTTCTTCCGAAAAAGAATCTTCGGTATCGCCGATGAAACCGATATTGTACGCCTGCCCGCGGAAATTTGTGATCCCTTCAAGAGCTTTCTTCGCTTCCGGGTTGCGAACTATCGCCTGTATCGTCGGTTTTATTTTCATACGCTCAAACAGCATACGCATATCAACCGCAGTGCGGATATTCTGTTCATCGGAACCGAGAGATACAAAAGCGTAGGTGGCATCCTTAAGGCAGGACACCGCGTCAGCGAAGGTTTTTGACATCACGTCAACGCCGGAATGTATCCTGATCGTATACTCGGATTCTCCCGGTATTATTACTCCGTTGTAGTCCGGACTCATCAGTTCCGGAGCAAGCGCCGAAAAACGGTCTTCCGCTTTTTCATCAAGGTCGAACGCGTCTATCTCGATCAAGTAGCCGTCCATCTGGCAATACCACGTCAGCGCCTTGAGCATCTCCGTGCCATGCTTACCGAGCCCCACGATCACTGCAGAGATCTTTCTGGTCCCGTCCGGCATTTCTTTCGCGTTTTTGAACAGACCGGAACCGCTTTCATACAGATTTCTGTTTATAAGAGAACGCACTTCATTCACGCGGCGGACAGTAATATTACCCTTTTCCGCCTTGTTCAGCAGGATCTCCCCGTCGATCCTTGTCGAAAAAACATAGAGCCAGATGTTATGACTTTCTTTATGCATTTCAAGAATCTTAAGAGCCTGATCCGCATTCTCCGTCTCGTCCGCGCCGATCATGAACAGCCTCATCTCCGTTTTTTTGCTGTGCAGCCGGAAGTTGATGGTGACGATATCGTTTTTAAAACAGATCGCGCCGCATTCCTTAGCCTGCTCTATCAATTCATAAGACGATTCATCATCATTGCCGAAAACATCGGTAAAAACGATCGCAGCTTTTTTATGATGGTTTTTGCGGATATCTTTCGCAAGGGCGACGGAGCTCTCATTCAGTTCGGAAAATACATACAGTTTTTTGCCGAAGGAGAAAAACAGCCTGATATATGCCGAAACGTTCTTTAACAGAGACAGGATAAAACTCAGGGTCAGCACCGGACAGACGACTATAAGAACGCTCATCATAAGAAGATACGCGGAGAAACCCGGCAATGCCATTTGAATCGTCTCCAGAATTTCATGAGCGCCGATATCGAGCGTAAAGATCTGCATAGTGCCGTGCAAAGCGAGAATGATCCTCGCAGTTACCGCATGCCACGTACCGGGATCCGCCGAAATACCGAACAAGTCAACGACAGGCAGCATCAGGACGAACACCGCAGCAACGCACCCGGCAAAAACAGCATATAATGGTTTAAATAAACGGCTGTGCCTGTACCTGCCCGCATGCATATACAAAGACGATATTATCGTTAACGCCAGAATGATCCCTGCGATCCATCCGCAAACATAATACATATCATTCGTTCTCCTTGATAATAATAAACCCGCATCCCGGGCATCGTCACGTTCAAATCAACGGACATCATTCTCAGATATATTCAATATACATTCTGTTTTGGATTATATCCATTATATCCGCCTTCATCCGGGAAACGGTACCGGGATCCGTATCAGGATACTGTTCTTCAAGGACCTGCGCAAGGTATTCTTCAGACAGCAGCTGCCGAAGAGCAGCTTCATACAGATTCAGTTCCTTAAGCGTAAACCTTTCCGCAGCCCCGGGATCGGCGATATCATCCGCATCCAGAGCCAGGATCATTCTCGCGGTGTCATACGATGTGACAAGCGTGGTGGGAAAATCAATGATATGAAGTTCATCCCCGCGTATTTCAAAACGAAATTCGGCAGCACGGTTTCTTGCCGAGAGAACCTTTCCCCGATGATATTTTTCAAGATAAATCCTTGCCGACTGTGATGTATACGAATCAAACGACACAGGAAGGACAATGTGAAAATGGATTTTCGATATCGGAAAATGGATTTTTTCGCCGCAGTCTGTCAGGATACCGTCGTCTATATGCTCAAGTGTGCGGAATATGAAATTGCTGACATATCCGCAGGCAGTTGACGACGCAGCTCCGATAACCACCGGCGACAGGACCGTACCGGTTGCCATTATATATCTGCCGATCTCGTCGGATACGCGCTCCATGCTATCCAGGTAGTCTGTCAGATCTGCGCCGGCTTTTTGCCAGGAGCTCTGATCTTCCGGGCGGCAGACGATCCTTTTTAATGCGGTTTCATTATGCAGACCGGTCAGATCGTCCGGCAATCGCACCTTGCTGTCAGTCACGAGAATCGTTCTTGAGGGACCGAGCGCCATTACGCACAGACCTATCTCAAAAAGGACATTGTCTCTCATCGTCTGCACGGTTTCGCTGCTGCCGTTCCTGAACATGACCGTAGTATCATGCCCTTCGCATATCAGCACCGCATAATCAAATGTCGGTATTTTTTTGATCAGCATAGGCAGCAGAGCTATATTGCCGGCGTCTCTTGCGCCGGAAAAAAGATCCCGCCAATATTCGCAGACATAGCCCCGTTGTTCAAGAGCCGTATCCAGGGCTGTCAGAATGCCGTTCTGTTCACTTATTCCCGATGAGAACAGGACTATATTTTTGTTTCGCATGATTCAATACCGTTTATAAGCATCATCTGTACCGTTCATCCGTCATATCATGATACGGCTCACAAAGGGATGATTTCCTCTGCACGTCGCCGGTCCGCATCGAACTGTTCTTTGTTCATCCGGCTGCTGCCGATAAGTCCCGGACTCTGCCGCTTCCCTGTTCCGTAATCCAACGCCTCGGCCACGGATTCCGTAAGGAGCCATCCAGGTCTCAATATCGTTCTCTTCCGGAAACGATCTCACAGAATCCGCATACTGCCGATCCGATGTGCTGTAGCTTATAAATACACAGCCCGTATTCTGATTCTTTTTACCCTAAAGTGTCCCGAAATATAACAGAATTCTTTCCCGTCATATATTTTATCCTGTTTATCTGTCTTTTTCTATCCGATATCCCAGGGCTTTGATAAGCCTGATCGCACTCATTGCCGTATTTCTGTCAAAAGCTTTTTCCGATTCCGACAGCTCTTCATACGGAACAAGACACGGTGTGGTTTTCAGCCCGTCGTCACGTTTCTCACCGTATATCCAACCATCATTGATCCTGCCGAGAGCCCAGATCTCGTGTACCTGTCTGGCGATATCCTCGGTCAGATCGATAAGATCGTCCGGCAATCCGATATGATCGGTATTGATCGGTTCTGGTTTATACATTTTGCCGCCTCCTGCGGTTTTGTTTATCATAATCCGAAAGCATCCGGAAGCATTTTCACGGAAATGCAGTTCCTTGATTATCTCCGCGCGGTCTGTGTCCCTGCCGCATGGCACATGAACGACAAAAGCCGGAAATGATCCAGACTCCGATGTCCCGGCTGCCGTTTCTTACGTCTTTTAAATCAATACCAGCTTGCTCCTTATTATACTTCCCGGCTGCAGACTTGTCAACGCAGAATAATATCCGCCGGATGTTTCAGCTTATTACCGGCACGGGTCCCGATACCGCGTCTGCCGTACGTGAAGAGTCAATAAAAAGGGACTGCAGAACAAACAACAGCCCCTCATATAAATACTGTCTTAAATCTCGTTTTCTGCAGAGATATTACTGTATATATTCTTCGGATATCAATGCAGACTGTAAACGATCAGTTTGTCATTATGCTGAAGCTTCACTGTTTCCTTATTCTGGTCCCCGGTGAACAGCGTCATTCCCTCATGCGGGCGTACGTAACCGAGAACCAGCGTCGGGTTAAGCTGAGTCCTGAAGACCTTCGGATCGACAGACTGCTCCCACACGCCGCGGATCAGCTGTCCCGTCGTACATTCCCCGGGAATCTGACTGTCCAGGAAGAATCTGTCGGCTTCTTTAAGGTATATCTCCTTGCTGTCATAGTTGCTGTCGTCGGTATCGTAGGTCAGGACATCCTTGTAGAACTCGTAAAGTTCCTGCTTCTCGCTGATCTGTGTGATCATTTTGCTGATATAACGGTTGCTGATGACGACGTTGTTCGTACTGTAATTGCCGATAACATCGTGATGCTTCGGATCTATGATCTCAACGACGACATCGATGCTCTCGGGATCAAATCCGCGTTCGTTCTTCTTTTTGTCTTCGATGATATCCTGCAGATACACAAGATTCGTCAACGCATTGGAATCGATATCCTCCTTCAGGACGTTCTCGTCGGAAAGGATCAGCACGCTGGTATCGGTTTCGTTGCCCTCGATTATCTGACGCATTTTTGTCGTGATGCGTTCTCTGTCATAGATATCCGCGGCAAAATACTCGGCAATGAAGCAATCGCTGTCACCGAATTCATCTTTTATTATTTCCTCGTATTCCGCCATTTTTCCCGCGGACTTTTCATCATCGATAACGGTGATATGCAGCTTCACTCCGCCTATCTTCCACTCTTTCATATAAGCGACGAAGCCTTCCACAAGCTCACGGGTTTTATTGTTATGTCCCAGAATGATAATGTTCTTCTGGCATGGCGCGTAATCGGGATTAAGACGGATAGACACGCTCGCCTCCTCATATTCCAGAGACGATTTCATGTTGATCTGGTTCTCCGCCGCAGCGGTAAAATAGCCGAATTGCCTGCCGCGAAAGGACAGTGTGGTCAGCGGTATACTGCAGAACCGGTTGCCGAGTTTCTCATTGGTGAATTCGATCGCGTCACTGTGGCGCGTCGGTTTGCAGTAAAACGCCGCGCCTTTATTGGAGAACAGTTCGCTGTATACCTCGTTCAGCTCCGGCATCAGCGAGAACTGAGAAAGGATCTGCCCGAGCACTCTGTTGACACGCACGGGAACTATATTGCACTTGCCGTCAACTTCCTTTACCCGAATGATTTTGTTTACCAGCTCCTGAGTCCATTCATCCGTGATCTCGACAATGATAGTCTGATCGTCGTTGGAATCCTCCGCGCCGGTGATATCGGCGACCTGCATCAGTGTTTTGACGGTCAGCGCGTTGCCTTTTTTCAAATTTTCAAGACGCTCCTGCGTTTCGAACTTGCAGACCGCGGAATTCACGTCGCCGCCGAGGATGATCACGCTTTTCGCTCTTTTAAGAGAGATGTCTTCCAGCTGCTTTGTCGAGAAGACGTCTCCTTCACGGACCACCACGGTAACGTTCATACGGAACCTGTTTTTGAGTCTGTATATCCTGCCGGCAAGACCGCCGCGTTTTTTTGCTTCCTCGGCAACCGCCCGGTTTTCGCGGTTGATCGTATCCGCAAGCCGTTCGCTTATCTCCTTATGCACATCATCCTTATTTGAATCGACCAGAACGACCACCTTCTGCTTGCCATCCCGGTAAAGCAGATCATTGATGATCTCGGAGGCCCTGGTGTTCCAGTTGAGGATCACGATGTGATCCGAAGCGCGCAGCTTTCTTTCGCCCTCGTTGGCGCGCTCAATGAACATGGAGATATAGTTTGTGATATAACCGATCAGCGCACCGGTGAAAATGATCATTCCGGTGAAAATGATCAGCAGACACAAAACGGCGATCCTGAAGTTATCCGGACCGATATCCTCAACAACGAACTGGATGCAGCCGGCGTCCATTATCATTGTCACCGTGCAGAACGCAGCCTTAAGGAAATCCATATGCTCCGTTCCCTTAAGACCGAAACTGCTTATCAGCAGCGCGGAAAAAAGAATAAAAATGATATTCAGCACCAGGATGCCTACCAGAAGAATACGGCTTGTATTCTTTGTGACCTGGATGCTCAGCCATTCACCGACTCTTCGAAAAACACTTGTCTTCATTGTCCCTTTTTAATATACATGCAAAGCGCACCTATAATTATGCGGTATCGCCTTAATAAACACCAATACGATCCGTCATATACCGTTTGCGGAACAATGACGGATCGTTCTGTCAATTATAAGTATTATGCGGCATCTTTTATGTTTTTGATCTTCCATGCGTCATCGACAAGCTCGCATTCAAAAACAACATTCTTGGAATAGTCTGTCCCATCGGCATTTTTCCCGCTTATTTCCGCGGTTGCAAATGCGATCGAATTGTCTACCGTGACTTTTGACACTTTGATCTTCATGGTTTTAAGATAGTCACTGGCAGCAAAATCGCCGAGAAACTGTCCGAGCAGATCGACAAGTTTGTTTTTATCCAGACCGATAAGATCCGAAACGCCATTGAGCGTGTTGAAGATCGGATTGTCCATACACGCCACGACAGCGTTCAGATCCATATTGTTGCAGGCGGTCTGGAAATCGGAGATGACCGCTTTAACCTTACTTGATTCTCCGCAGCCGGAGAAAGAAAGGACCGTCAGTGCGATCAGTAAAAACAACGCTGCTTTATAAATGTTCTTTTTCATTCTGTTACCTCATTACTTCTCTTTTGCAGATCCGAACAGCGGACGCTTATAATCTTCTATGGATCCGCCAAAGAATCCGGAAACTGCATGCTCTTTTTCCGCGCAGTCCTTGCAGAGGATCTTTTCTCTGTCAGCCAAAGCCTCGGAAATGATATTACCCGAATAGCCGGTACCAACAAAGGTTTTTCCGCAGTTGTCGCATTTGTGCACAAGCCTTGGCACAAACACGATCGCAAGGACGGCGACAAGGACGATCACGACAATAATGACCGGAAGCTTGGATTTTTTTCTGCTTTTTGCCATAATGATTATTCTCCGTATTTCTTTATTTTTAAAGACAGCTAACGCTGCACTTTAACCTTGAACCGGAACGTGCGCATTTCCTCCGACTGGAAATAAGTGAACTCCGTACCGACGCGCACGTCGCTTTTGAGATTGATATACTGAAGTATCTCTATGAATTTACGGTTTTCGATCAGTTCTTTCCGCATGGTCTGATATACCTCGTCACCGGAGCACTTATACGCGACGGTCGAGGTGCCGTGCGACACAAGGCTCATGGTGATATCGCGGATCTTCACGAAATCATAAGCGTCGAAAACAAGACCGAACCGGTTATAATAATTGCAGGCGACGGCAGTGCACTCCGGAATGGGAAGCTCGGATTTCAATTCATGCGACTCGAGCTTCGCGACTTCTTCGCTTGTTATGCAGAAGCAGTCATAGGATACGTCGTCGGAAATATTCTTTTCGGGTTTCGTATTGGAGCTGTCACCCCATGTCGTATCAAGGTGATAATACTCGCCTTCCAGTTTCACAAGGTTCCAGGCATGAACATTATTCTCATAATATACGCACTCTATGCCGAGTTTGTTCAGCAGATACTGAGTCGCCTTCGCATAGCCCGCGCATACAGCTTTCTTGTTCACAAAAACGCCGTAGATAGAACGCAGATCATCCGGAGCGTTATCTTCGCCGCCGTTCTTCGCCTTCTCCGCTTTCTGCCGGTCAAGACCGATCGTATCGTAGTCGATGAGTTTGATGATGTTCTCATAAACCTTGAGGACGGTCTCGAAATCGCTCATTTCATCCGTAACGGAAGAGAGGAACGAGCCGATAGCCATGTCGATCTTTTCCTGCCGTTCGGCGGCCTCATGCTGAGTCAAGTTGTAAGTCAGCATGATACTCTGCAGAACGGAATCAGCCTGTGAATAGCTGTAGGAACAGGACGAGTACCAGAAGATCTCCGGATGGTCGTATCTGATAAAGGAAACCACTTTATTGACCTGCTGATACGGTATATTGTAACCGGCGAGATCCGTCAGGTCCGTCTCAAATGCGGCGATCGCAGCATAAACGCGGTCGTAAAGGGCTTTTTCCGAATCTGTGAGAAGTTCGTAGGCATACCTCTTCACCGCAACGGGATCCCTGTCCTTTGCGCCCTTCAGAGCAACGTTGCAGATATCGTTTTTATCCTTATCGTCTGTGGAAGTTTTCTTCCTGCCGGGGCCTTCAACGGTCTGCGGCATTTCCGGAGGAAGGATAAACAGCTCGTCCAGCGGGCAGCAGAAGGACGGATCCAGCGGTTCCTCAATGTTAAGGAACGGAGTCAGACCGGTGAGAATAACGCCTCTGGAAATCGGATAGTTGGCGCGATAACGCAGGAAGCCCCTGCCGTACTCGTCTTTGCGGAACATCGTGTTCAGCTCGGCGCGCTTGGCGACGACAGGCTCGTTGATCAGGAACGCAAACTGAATTTCAGCCCACTTTGCCATACCCTCATATATCTCGAGCTCCATGTCCTTGCCGTATTTGCGGCGTATCGCTTTGCTGTCCCAATTCAGATACTGCCAGATATGGGTCAGTTCATGAGCGACGGTCATCATCGTCATCATACGCGGAGATCCGTTCTCGACAAGAAGGGAAAATCCGTCGCGGCGGCTGTTGATCGCAACCCCGAGAGTACGCGGGTCGGGATTCTTTGTGGGAACAAATGTATCGTTCAGTTTTTTATGCAGTGTGCGGGAATTGACCATTTCCACACGGATCGGAGCGTTGATGCGTATGCCGAAGAATGATTCCATGCTGTGTTTTACGTTTTGGAAAATCAGCTTGAATTCTTCTTCGGTTCTGACTGTCGTGCGGCTGCAGTTCATGCAGCGGTCCCTGCCGTCGGCAAGGGTCTCAAATTCCACGCCGAGGATCTCCACGCCGCAGAAATCACAATACCTGAGATTCTTTTTATCCTTTGCGGTTTCGGCGGAAATATACTCCGAAAGACCGATCCCCTCACGCGCCTGACGAAGAGTGTTTATACCGCTGCTGAATTCAAACAGATAGTCTTTGGTACCCTTCAGGTTTATATTCAGGGGTTCTGAAGCATGGCCGAACAGCATGTAATAACGCTCATGATAAGGTTTGCGCTCGATTTTCAGCGCTCTGTCCTCAACGATGTCGTCTTCCGTTATTGTATCCGTTTCATACTCTGCTGCCATCTCGGGCAGGTCCTGCGGCGGAACGGACTGTTCCTCCACAACGTCCCCGTTCCGGATTTCGGTTGATTCAGACTCGTTCTTCCCGACCTGATTGAGATCTTCAGAGTCCTGCGCGGGGGGCACGTTCTCTTCGGCGTCATCCGGCAAAACCGCGCCGGTCTGCGCCGCCGGAATGTCTTCGTCATCCTGCGGAACGTTTTCTTCCCGGTCGGAATATTCCGGAATATCGGATCCGGCCGGGGGTTCATCCCCGTTCCCGGTATATCCGTCAGGCTCCGTCACCGGAATGCCTTCGTCATCCTGCGGAACGGTTTCTTCCCGGTCGGAATATTCCGGAATATCGGATCCCGCCGGGGGCTCATCCCCGTTTCCGGTATATCCGTCAGGCTCCGTCACGGGAATGCCTTCGTCATCCTGAGGAACGGTTTCTTCCCAGTCGGAATTTTCGGGAATGTCGGATCCGGCCGGGGGCTCATCCCCGTTTCCGGTATATCCGTCCGGGTCCGTAACCGGAGTATCTTCACCTTCGGGGATCACAGGCGGAACGGGCGGAACCGGCTCGACCTCTGCATCCTCGCCTTTTCTCTTCTTCTTTCTCCGTTTTCCTTTCTTTTTCTCCGCTTTTTCCTTTTTGTTCTTCCGTTTAAACAGCGATTTAAGTTTTTCGAAGAAGCCTTTTTTCTTCTTCCCGTCCTCTTCGTCATCTTTCGGTACCGGACCGAAAACCTGAGTGTACGGCACCGGAGAAGGAGGCACAGGCGGGTTCAGGCTGCTTTCCATAGCACTGTAATGCCAGTCGATATAATCCTCCACGATCTGCATGATCCTGGAAAGATTCCGCTCCACGGCATCAAGAAGCCCCAGATCCAGCTGACTGTCCTCCAGAATAAAAATACTGCGGGGGGCAGGATCACTGTTTTCGGAAACGATCGAACACGTCAGCGGTCTGCATTCTGCCGGATCCGTGATGAAGCTGTCGTCTGTAAGCGCAGTGATGAAGGCCTGGTTTTCGGCAAATATGGTACGGAAGACCTCGTTCATCATAACAGCGATCGTATAACGGACACTGTCTGTCAGCTTTCCGTCCGTATCGGGCAGATCTATACGCAGAATGCTCTTGTTGCGGTATCTGCGCACGGGTATACTGCCAACCTCCGCGTCAAACAAAACCTTCCTTGCGGTGCGGAAATCACCGTAGCTGTCCATCAGGTAATAACCTTCGGTGTCCACCGTGATATCGGCATTTGCCCGCAGGATACGCATGCCCGCCACGTCTTTGCAGGCGCCGATCCTTGTGTCGGGTATCATGTTCCCGACGGTATATCTGCGCAGCTGTCTGTAAAACTTACGCCCGGTTATATGATCCGCGGCACGGCGGACAAGCATGTGTCCTTCAGCCGTAACGGAGAGCATTTCATAATATTTTCCGTCAAAGGTAAAGAACTGCCCCGGCAGATACTTCTGATAGACGTGTCCCGTCAGTTCCGAACCGAAGTAATATTTCTCGCCCTTCTCATCCTCAGTGACATAAGACGCGGACCGGAGCTCGGAGACGAACATGGAAATGAAATCCTTGTTTTTGATGGACCAGACCCGCTCCATCTCACCCATGCTGATATTGAACCGCTCGGAGAAACAAAGGATGTCGGAATATATCTCAACGCCGGTACCGTCACCGGCATGCAGCGGCAGCGACGCGCAGACTGCGACCGCCTCGCGGTAATCCTCCGGCAATTTGCTTATGCTTTCGATGTCGGAATAGCATTTATAGATCCAGTACCAGAGCTGATTTTTCAGATCGTATGTCCTGATACCCAACAGCGAAAACTCCTTTTTGATCATTTCTTCGCTGGTGGGCCTTGCAGTCATCATCAGGATCAGTTTCAGAATGACGTTGCGCTCCGAACGGACAAAATCCGCGACTATATATGGGATCGCTTTCGGGTCGGTCTCAAAAATCGACGCGTTATCCGCCATGTAATCCCTCAGCATGTAATCCGAGGAGATCACGTTGACAAACCCCTGTTCCGTCGCCCTGGTGGAGAAGGACCTGAGGATCTCGAACATGTTGAAGGATTCATCCTCAACAGTGATATAATTATGCTTCTCCTTCGGAGCCGACCAGAAATTCGATGTCGTGAGGAAACGCTCGTCCATCTCTTCCTGACTTGCCGGCAGGTCGGCATATTTCATCAGTTCATAATAATACTGCTTGTCGATCCAGCGGATATCCGTAACGGGAAACGCCTCGCCGCCGTACCATTTGACGGCGGATACCTGGTTTTTCAGCGCGGCGAAGGAAAGCTCCGTACCGACACCGAGATACCTGGAGATATTAGGCAGCATTCTGTGATGCAGATATTCATCGTCGGGATCCCAGCACATATATGAAGACGTGCCGTGATATTTGCCGGTTGCCGCCACCTCTGTGATGCTTGTCAGCAGGATGTGCGACATGGCGTCCACAAGACCGTCGCAATTCTTGTCGCAAAGGCAGTAAACGACGTTGCGGTCACGGTAGTGAAGGCATTTTTTCACGATCATGTTCAGACCGATCTGAGCTGTGGAGATCAGCCTGGACGGCTCGATTATCACAACAAAACCGACGTTGTTCAGAAAATCCTCGTTTGCGTCATGCACGCTGATATTCAGCACCTGAGAGCGGGTCAGTATACCGATATCCGTCTCCCGCGGCTGTTCGTCAAGCACGTCGATCTTCCACATGAACGGAATATTGGTCACAGCGCCGATACCGTCCTGCAGCCATTCGACGATATCATCCTCGATCGCGTGCCTGCCCAGGATAACAAGCACTTTTTCGTGGGTAAGCAGGGTCCTGTTCATCGGATAAAATGCGTACGGGATCAGATCCGAGTAGAACGGATTATTGAACAGGATGCTTTTCCCGTTCAGAAGATCCAGCGAGGAATAGAAATAATTATGGTCGATTTCAAACCCGCTTTTCTCAAGGCGGTCGTAATAGACCGCGAAACTGTTGAGACGGTGATCCTCGCTTGCAAGAAGATCCCGCAGGATCTCCTCGTTGGTAACAGTGTAACTGAGATCGTTGTTCAGACCCGTGCTCTCGGCAGACAGTTTGTCGCCGAACAGGGAACGCAGATACTTTCTGATAAGCGTATAATTGACGGTTTTTACGGAAAGATCATCCTCGCCTAGGATCCGGCTTGCGTATTCGCGCATCGTAAGACCGTCGAGACAGAAATACAGCTCGCCGATCATCATGATCCCGAACACCGGATAAAAAACGGCGCGGAAAAGCTTTTCATCATAGAGTTTCTTGCTCGCCAGCATGAGCACCACGGAGATCACCGCGACTGCGATATACATGACGTGCAGGAAATTCCTTGTCTGGGAATAATCCTCTTTTACGCACCAGCGGTCATGATCCTCATCGTACTCATAGAAGACCGCCGCCGTGTGTTCAAACAGCCTGCCGTCGGTCTTTACCGCACGCTTCATGATACTTATAATGAAGCGTTTAAGGATCAGATATACCAGAAGGATAACGGCATTTGCGATAAAGAATACCCAGAAGTTCATTGACAGACCGTCCAGCAAAGAACGGATCATATCGCTCAGCCTTACGAACAGACTGGCGACTTTTTCCGGCATCCATGAGATCGTGCTGAGGTTGCTGATCCATTTCGGGATATTGTCAATTAACCTAAGCAGCCACTCATTGATTTTATTTATAAGCAGCATTGCGGCGATACTGTAAACCGCCGTGACCGCCGGCATAAAAAACTGCTTGCTGCGTTCCGGCTTCTTCAGATTTACCTTTCTGCTGAACAGACACAGAACAACGATGGGCAGGACTGCAACAATCAGCTTCAGGATTATTTTCAGTTGATCAATCATATAATTCCACCCTGTCCAAAGTAACGGAAACAACATAATCGGCTGCGACAGAGATCTTGTTTCCCTTCTGAAGATAATCGATGCTTCTGGGAAGCTCCGAATAAGGGATCGGGTAATCGTAATTCTCTATCACGGTGTAGTCGTTATCATAGGCTTCCGCGTCGCCGGCCTCTATACTGTCGCAGTCAATAAACTTTGAGAACACCGCGACGGCCTCGTCCGCAGTATCGCAGATTTTAGTATTATGAAGAGACAAAATTCGTTTTTTTGTAACAGCCTTGGAGCCAAACACATGCAGGACAGAATTTTCGCGCATTACGTTGCACGCATGAGACAGATAAGTGGAAAACACGGCAAGCCCTGATTCCACGCTTCTGAAAATCTCATTCATCACGTCGTTGAAATGTTTATACCTGCGGGTCATCCTGCCGCGCAAAACGATCAGGAAAACGATACCTATGATCATCAGGACCGCGATCGCCGCCAAAGAGATCCCCAGCGACCATAAAAATGATTTCGTCTTATTCAGGTTGCTGAAGATAAGCGGCAGAAAACCGAACAGATATGCGGCTGCCGAGACAGCGCCGACGAGTATCGTTCTCCTTCTGGTCATTCGCTGTTTTATGGCAAGGCATAACTCTTCGTCAGCCTTACGCATTTTTTTCTTATATCCGTCCAGCTGGAAGATCTGAGGAGTGGATGAAGCCACCATCTCCTGCTCTTCCTCCAGCATTTTCAGCTCAATGTCTTCCTTCTGGTTATCGTCGAGCTGCTGAACGCGTTCGTCATCGATCCTGTTCTGCGCGCGGAAGTCATTTCTCGCCGCAGCCTTAAGCACACGCTGGGGCTCGCGCATATAACGCACGAACTGTTTTTCTATCGAACGGAATCTGCTGCGCCAGACCGAATACTCGTCCTCGGGGCAATCGCAGGACAAACCGATCTTATTATATTCCGCATACATTTCGTCCCGCGAATATTCCGTGATCTCCACGGGGATCGATACCTCGGACTCAAACAGTTCCTGAGATGTCCTGCGGTCAAGATGACCGGAATACTCTCTGTCTATATCAAGAGCCGTCTCTCTGATAGACTGACTCGTAGCTTTCAGTTTGCCGAGATATTCGGAGAAGACCGTCTTTATCGCGCCTTCGTCCATCTGCAGATCGACCCGGTAAACGCGCTGAGCCTTCATGACGCTTTTCGGCAGTTCGTTTGCCGCAAGGATGAGCAGAAAGCTGATCATACGCAGCTCATCGGACAGATACTGCTTGTGCTCCGGAGACACAAGATCAAAAACCATATACCGGAGCTTATCATGGTAAAGGTTGAACTCTGCAAATCTGGAATAGTCCGACTCGTCGTTGCCGTTCCATTCGATCCCCTGCATATAATTCTCGTAATCAAAAGTGCGGGGTGAAAAACAGATAACTTCTTCGGGAAGACGGTCGACAAAGCAATACCTGCGATTCAGCTCCGTCAGCAGTTCCGCTTTGTATGAATTTTCAACAAGCCGCTCATTATAATCCGGGTCGGAGTGCAGCAGATCGTTATCGCCGATAAGTTTGATAAAATCAACGATCATATCGCTTGCGACATAGGACGTTACGGCTTTCGCGTCGCCCTGCCGGACAGCATCGATCAGAAGATCGACGCTGTCCTCCGTCACAAACCTTTGCAGGGCTTCCCTGAGATAGGTGTCAAGCCGCATCGCCGTCTCCTGCAGATTCAGATCCCGGAGCTGACTTCTGAGCATATACTCATATAGCGGCATTTCTCCCTCAACAATTCGGTGAAGCACTTCGCTGTTCTCGACCTGATAATTGAATGACACCGGTCCGCAAAGCGCAGATGTCAGTCTTGTCAGCGGGTTTTCTGTTGCAGTGTCAAAACTGCCGAAGCGCGCTTTCCTCAAATCATCCAGTCTTTGCCAGTTCAGCGTCTTGTTCGTGCCTGCCGCATGAGGATCCTTATATTGGGTGTAATCAAAAGGATTCACATTTGACAGACCGTCCTGATTGACGATGATCGCACGCCACTGCTTATGGAACTCGGTGATCCTGTAGATCTCTGGAAGCATCTGATCTACACTCTTCCCGTCTCTGTTCCACTGACAGAAAACGATCTCGTCATTAAGCAGGGGCTTAACAAACGGACTGAATTCTTTATACAGATCGATGATTCGTTTTTCGGCGATTATGACCGTGAACAACGGCTTCACCTCCTTGTTTTTATAAGGCAATAATCAGTTATATGGAAATAATCAGCTTCTTACAAGCTTTCTGAGCTCCTCTACCTTCGCTTCGAATTCAAAGGTGTTGAGCTCCTTGATCTTATTGCTGACCTTCTTCAGAACCATGTTGATTACCCTGTTGTCGCCTATATCGGAATTCTTCCGGAGTTCATCATTCTGATTGTATTCATCGTTATTGAAGTTGTCGATAAGAAGTCTGAACTGCTGCTCAAGACGTCTCGAGAGGATCGGGGCACGGTCGGCTTCCTGTTCGTAACGCTCCACTTCCTGTCCGATAACGCCGATAACGCTGTCGATCATGATGGCAAGCTCGTTGTCATCCAGCTTGGCACGGGGCAGTGAATTGTAGTACATCAGCGGGATCTCGAACAGACTTGTTTTGCCCGTATGACCGTCGCCGATACGGAACTCGCTGGCAGCCTTGAAGAACGCGGTCTCGGAATACCTGCGGTTGTACTCAACGTCGAATTTATGACGCTCGGCTGACATCTCATAGATCTTCGCAACGGAAGCTCTGTCTCTGTACAATGCGTCGAGGACCTCATAGAACTCATCGCACTCGGTACCGTTGGAAACGATCAGGATGGTAAGATCGCCTTCGGTGTCCTCAAGGGCAAATATCCTCTTCTTCGCGTCAAAACGGGAGGACGGATGCGTCTTGATCATGCTGTAAACGACACCGTAGATCAGAGCGGAGTGGATCTTGACCATCTCCATATAATGGGTATCCATCGACAGTTCTTCCATCTCTGTCAGCGAATCCCAGCGTTTGTCGATGTGCAGGGAGATAGTGGAACTCTTGGTGGAATCGGGACCGATCTTCTTGATATACTCGTGATACGCGTCAAAGTAGATACCTGCGTTCTCTCCGTAGCCGACCTGGCCGTTGCTGCTCTCGGGAGCTTTGAACCGGGCGAGCTGATCGGGCGTGATGTTGTAAAGAGCATTGAAGAAACGGAGGTCATACTTCGATACCGTGTCGGAATCCTGCGGAGCAAGCGGGATGGACTCAAGCTCGGTCTTGATATCAAGATCGCGCAGTTTGAGCAGGCCCTTGTTGAAGGCGCAGACAGAAACTTCTCTCGGTTCTTTGAAAGTGGAGAAACCGATACCGGAGGCAGCAAGTCTCTTGCCGAAGAGGATGCATTTTTTCCTGTATGCGTCCTTTTGCGCTTTCGTGATTTCGGGAACGACGATCTCATCATCCTCGCTCTTGCCGCTGTTTTCATCGAAGAACGCGTTGAACGCGCACTCCGCGTCGATGGCTTTGAATATGTTGAGATTTATGATCTCATCGCAGTCGGAGCGTACGGACTCGCGGAAGTAGTCGATCAGAACAGAATCGAATATATCGGTCCTCGGATTGTCTCCGTAGGGATCATACGCCGCAAGACGCGCGCTCTCCGCGTTCTTCTTGACAGCCTCAAAAATGTCGGCGTTCAGTTCCTCGGGAAGAAGCAGGCCTTCGCTGCCCTCCGGGCACATCACAGCCAGTCTGTCAAGATGCTTCTTTTCACCCAGGATATAGGTTGTGCTGTCGCCTTTCTTGAAACGAAGCTTGTCAACGATATCGTCCTTTGCCTTACCGAGGCTGACGACCTTGGCGGAGAAACTGTTGTAGAAGGACTCGAATTCCCTGTTCAGTCTTTCGACGTACTCAAGAGCTATATCAAAAGCGGCGGCAAACAGAACGGAATCACGGTACTCAAGCACTGCGTTGCTGTAAGCCGGCAGATGTTTATTGAACGCGTCCCAGACCTTCTTCATGCCGATTTTCTCAAGAAGACCGACGTCCTCTTTCTCCAGGGCGATAACCTCATCGAGACAATGTTCTTCTTCCTTGGACGCGCCGCCGTTGACGTCGAACAGGTTCGGATTATCCGCGTTCGGCGCATAAACGTCCACGGCGTCGGATTTCCTCTTCATGGTGGCATGGATGCGGTCCTGCTCTTCTTTCAGTTTCTGCTGCAGCGAATAGAGCATATAACGGATCGCGTTGGGATGCATCGCGCCGCCGGAAGTCTTGACCAGTGTTTCAAGATTGTAGCCTTCCACATCCTGCGCTACGGAAGGAGCGGTATACAGGATCGACTTTGCCCTCGCGTTCGCGGTGGTGCGGGCTTTGCTCTTGACAAGATGCTCATACATACGGATCGACTCAAGATTCTCCGCAGCATGTCCTCTGTCGTTCTCGTTGCTCTCATAATCCTTCTTCTGCTTCAGAACGCTGACCTGCGTCTCATAAGCCGAGACTTCGGGCAGAGTGACGAAGGAGGAACGGATCTCGTTCTTGAAAGCGCTGATGAACATATCCACCTTGTCGGCAACGGAATTCACCACATCGCTTCCGGGGGTTATCAGATAGGCTTTGATATCCACGCCGAATCTCTGTTCGTCGTTCTGCAGGGAGGAAACGTAGACGTCGGCGATGACCGGTGCGGCGGTGTTGGTGATCGAGCGTTTTTTCTTGAATTCCGCGGTCGCTTCTTTGAACTTCTGGTCATATTTGAGCCAGCTGCCGGATTCTTCGCCTGCGCCTATGCGGTCCATCGCGCGGGTATAGGCGATATAATCGGCGACGTCCTCGTAGGGATAACGGAGAACGGACGCTCCGATACCGCCGAATCTGTTTCTGCCCAGGTTATCGCCGTTTGCGAATTCCTTGATGATATTATCTTCCATGCTGAACGCCCTGCGCTGCATGGGACCGATATTCTGCTCATAAAGGCTCTGAGCAGCGAACTCCTTGTACTGTTCGAGGGTCTGCATGCTGACCTGGCTCTGGTCGATCCTGTCCAGAAGGAAACAGAAATCAAAGGGAAGATTATCGAGCCTGTCCACGCCCTCGGTGGTGGTGGGCACGTCGATATGCAGAGCGTCGTATCTCTCCAGATCCTTTCTGACGCCGCAGAAACCGCTGGCCTTTATCATGAACGCGTTGATCTCTTTGATGGTAGCGTAACCGTTCCTGCGCAGGCTCACGCGCTCGGCCTCGGTGCCGATGACGGTGTCCATAACGCCGGGCAGCAGAAGGAATCCGCGGATGATAGCGGATTTTTCCCTGTAATGCTTATGCAGATACTCACGGATAAGCATACCTACCGCCATGGCGATACCGGAACCGGTGCCGCCGCACGCGGAGGAAACGATGACAACGCGGAGCGCCTGCTGAACGTCTTCACCGTCTTTGAGGAACAGATCATCGATCGCTTTGTACAGTTTGGCGATATTGCCGGAGCGGATCGTCGCGTTAAGAGCAAGCCTCGAGATCGCGCGGACCTGTCCGGCGCCCTCGGAAACCGTCTTGGGATAAAGGGTAGTGTTGTTGGGGAACCAGTTCAGGCGGGCGTCGTCGTCATTCTTCAGGTAGTCGAGAACGCTCTGCGTGGAAGAGGTCTGCACCGTGATCAGCCTGGCCTTCGATCCCTTTACGCCGCGCAGACTGTTGACGTCGGTATCCATGGCGACAAAGCGAAGATTTTCAAGTTCGCCATCCGCGCTGCGTTCCGCGACTCTCGTGATGATCTCTGAACCGATGCCTCCGACGCCCACAAACAGCGTCGCGGGGATCCGGTTGAAGCTGAGTTTTTCCTTTGCCATAATTATTTCCTCCGTTTTTTAGTGTTGATTTAATGTACAGGTAACATTTGATCTTCTTGTATTGATCCCGATCATCGGGCAGTAACCCTCTTCTTTGATCTGCGTCGCTTCCGGATCGGTAGCCGGGACAAATGTACCGTGATCATTTCTGATATAGGTGGTGCCGTTGAGCTGTATATCCTGCACGCCGCCGCCCGCCGTGATCTTTGAGATCCCGAACTTTCTGCGCTTGGACGAAGTCCAGCGTTTGCCGACGGGGTAAAGGGTGAACTTCGCGGTGCACCGGTCGTCGACGTTCGGCGTCGGCGGAGACTTGATGGACAGCGTCTTTCCTTTCCGGCTGTAATCAAGTTTTGTACCGCTGATCTCCCTTCCGTTAAGGGTAAATACGATATTGTTTGAGTTGATATGTTTCGGCAGGACCTTCCTGCTCATGATGAACAGGATAATCGCCGCAATGACCAGCAGGATCAGGAACCCGAGCAGCCAGATCACGATCTGGCTCCACCAGCGGAAATTCACGGTAACCGAATCCTTTGCGTCCAGAGCCCTGTCAAAATTGTCGGTGGTGTGCGCGGTGACAGTGAGCTTATATGCGCCGTCCTCGGGCTTGACGGAATTCCCGTCCTTGTCAACGCCGGGCATGATCTCGTAAGCGGATTCACCGGGAAGGAGCTTTTTGCTGTATTCAACGCCCTTAAAATCAAACTGTGTGTCCAGCGCCTGCAGGTCTTCATCGCTGAGGGGCTGGCCGTCCTTCTCTATATGGACGATGATCGGTTTCCATTCGTCCGGCAGGGAAGTGCGGTACCAATTTCCTTTTTGCTTACATTCGATTTTGACGGTCAGAGAGGATGACGGCGGCAATATGACTTTGAAAGTCCCGGGCCAGAATTTGTCGTTGTTTTTGATCTTATACTTTTTGAGATAGGTCGCAGTTATGTCTATGTGCTGATCGTCATCTGAGGCCTGAAGCTCTATATCCGCGTTGTTATCGATGGGCTGACCGTTGAATTTTATATCGTACGTTATATTGTTGCCCAAAAGCTCGGAATCTGAGACATCTTCTTTTGTGACATTATCAACGATCGTGTTGCTGAGTGTGTATGTGCCCGGGTATATATCGCTTTTTACGTCCACCTCCACGCCGTCGCTGTTGGTCAGAACCGTTTTGATGCGCACGTTCGGTTCGTAAAAGATTTGGATCTTGTCCGCGCCGCTGCAGTTGAGAGTATAGTCGCCCCCCGGACATGCGCCGAACGTTACCACACGTCCCGCGAGTGATCTGTCAACTTCGGTAGCATCCCCGCTTTTCCCTTTATACCCAGCGCTGATCTCGCTGAATTTGCGCTGTCCGCTGTCAAGATCGGGGGCGACTTTCTTACCGTCGGCGCCGGTAAGCGAAGTTTCCGACACATCCTGCCCCTGGGCAAAAACGATCAGCTTGCGCATGGAGAGATCCAGATGCAGGGACGACCCGCTCAGTCTGTCTGCGGGAAGCATATTCCGCTGGAAGATCATATTGCAGATACCGATCAGCTTGTCCTTCAGATCCACATCACTGGATTTGGCAGCATAAAAATTCTTATCCGGTTTTCCATCCAGTTCAAATGCACCTTGACCGATTCCGAGATACTGAACCTTAAGATCAGACGAGGCATACGACAGCAGCTCGGTCTGGAGTATTTTTTTTTGGCCGTACTGTATATGGTTCTCTTTATCTTCATCAAATTTACCGTCGGTCAGCACAATAAGCCACTTTTCATACTCGCTGCCGAGCTTATTGAGATAATCGGCTGCGTCTTTGACCGGCTGAAACGGCGTGGAAGAAGCATACAAAGTATAAAGATTGCTGATTTTGTCGATATCATCATTGCTGCTGATCTCGATCATGCCCGTGGACGGAGTTTCGACATAATTGTTGTCGGCTCCTTTCTTAGGGGCAGGCGTACTGCCGTCCGTCCTCACTTCCCACATCGGAAAAACATACAGACGGTCGCCGTCGCCGTAATTGAGCATCGATGCAAAGATCTCCATCGCGTACTTTGCCCTGCACCATGGCTGACCATCGTACATAGAGCCGGAATTGTCGAACACGACCGCGATACGGTACTCTTTCTTTTCCACTTCGGGCGCGTCGTCCTCACTTGCGAACACCGCGGGAACAATACCGGCAGCAAGCACGATCACTGCAAGGATCGCGCTCAGCAGCCGGATAACCGCAGATCTGACATTTCGCATATGCAAATCATCCTTTCCTTACTGCTTTCTTGCCTTTCAGCAACTATACGCCGGCAGTTGCCGACAAAACGGAACTGCCGTGTTATTTCCGGGTTTCTTCTCAGAAAACAGACAAACAACCGATAATATTTCTTTATAAAACATATCTATAGGATATTATCACATTATGGTTTTTTTTGTCAACATATTTGTAAAAAAACAATATGCAAACAGCGCACGAAGTAAACGGTCAGTATCCGTTTACGCGAAAACTGCCTGGACCTCCCCCGGCAAAAACCGGTGAAGCCCGCATCCGCAGAATCCGATGTCGGCAGGGACGGGCAACTGAAAACACCGATATGTGCCCGACGGAATCAGATGATCCCTGCGGGGATAAGCACCGCCAGAAGCACCGCGACGGTGCCCCAAAGACCGATGAGGAATTTCTTCTGCGTCTTGCGCGGCTTGTCGTAGATCAGGTTCGCCGCAAGGAAGAACGGGATATAGGTCGTGACGAATACGGGCAGCGCGCCCCACCATTTATACACCCAGATGAACGCGGGAGTCGAGGCGAGGAAGATCTCGAAAACCGAGAAGAACAGCGCGTTGCCTATGGCGAAAAGAATACGGTTGTTTATGCCCAGTATCTTTTTGTTCTTATCCTCCGGCAGCAGCGCCACGCTCATGAAACCGGCCACGGAGAACATCATGGAAAGCTCCCAGGAAACGCCGACAAGAAGGATGAAGCTGGTGCTTTCGGGCGAAACGTGCCAGAGCGCGTAACCAGAGAAATGACAGATGACCGCATTGGCTATCTCGTAGATCCAATGGACGCCGTACAATGCGAGCGCGGCGGCCATTCCGTTGTAATTCTTCTTTTTCCACTGCGGGATCCATATCCCCACGATAATGACCGCAAGAAGCGCGATAAACGTCCAGTTGAAATTCGCCGTGCTTCTGACAGCGGCTTTCGCAGCGTCAGCTGCAGCCATCGCGGCGGCGGAACCGTCTCCGAACAGCATAAGATCACCTCTGTTTTTTATTTGGTGTTTCTATTGTATCAGGAAACCGCGGACAAGTATATAATTAAACCTGACAAAATACCGGCAGTCAGCTTGTGCAAAACTCACAACAGGTCACCTTGTACCGGCGCGCATCACGCATTCGCCGAAGCCTTTGAAAATGACGCGGAAACCGTTTTTCTTATAAAACGCGATCGCGGGTTTGTTGCTGCTGCCGCAGGTAAGCATAACCCGGCCGATACCATGCTCCGCAAGATGGGTTTTAAGCGTATTCATCAGCGCCGTGCCGATCCCTTTCCGGCGGGCGTCCGCCGTAAGATCGATATGCAGATGAGCCGGAGCAAAGACCGCGCTCATTTTCTGAACCGCGATCGCGCCGCGCGCCATGGCCGCGTAACGCCGCCCGAGCATTCCGATCCGCGGAAGCACGTTTTCACGGAAATCGCGGCAGAACCTGCGGGTGTCGGAGGCGCATAGGATGTATCCGACCGGACGGTCGTCGACATCGACGGCAACAAAACAATCATTCGTGTACGCAACGTACGGATCGCAGTACATCAGAAGCAGAAACTGCCTGTCCCGCCAATCGCGCAGCGGCAGTGACGAAGTCTCCGTACAGATCTCCCGCATCGCGTCGAGATCCCGCTGTTCGCACGGACGGACGGTCCTGTCGGCCGATCCGGTATTTTCCCGCATAACTTCACCCCGTTCCTTTCAGATGAAAAAAAACTCTCAATGCAGCGGTGGCAGTTCGTGGATATCATAGTTGTCGTAATATATATCGAACGCGGTATCGACGTCTCCGAACAGTTCGATGAGCGCTCCCGCCTGAAACATGGGCGACAGCGTTCCGGAGGGGGCTTTCCACGCAGCGTTCGATATGACCTCCAGCTTTTCGTTGCCGGAAGCGTTCGCTCTTAATATCGACTCCGCCCGGAACAGCAGCTCGCCCGTGGCGATGTGATAATCGCTTGAAACTATGGCGAGTTTTTTCACCGACGGATAAAGAGACGTCAGTATATCGTACGTGAATATCGCATTCTGCGCAGTGGTGATCGAATTGTCCTCAATAATGATGCGCTTTTGATCAACGCCCTGTTCCGCCAGCCATTTCGCCATTTCACCGGCTTCGGAAGCCGATTCGTTCTCCGGCGCCGTCCCGCCTCCGGTACAGACCACGTACGCGTCCGGATACTTTTCCGCGCTCCTGAGAGCCACGGTCAGGCGTTGGATCAGTTCATCCTTCATGGTCCCGTCGGGATTCAGCTGAAACCCCAGAACGACGATGCACAGTTCGTCCGTATCCGGCAATCCGTCGGGAAGGACGTCATAATTGATCGGTTCTCCGAGCTGAGGAGACGTCCAGAGATCCATGATAGTCTTCCAGCGCGCCGCGGTTCCGGCGTCCCGGGACGACAGTTCTTTCAATAACGTATCGATCCTGTCCGCCGCTTCCGCACCGTAAGAGCCGTAATCCACCGCGATCTCCTCGACGATCTCCTCTGCGTTCCGCGTATCGGAAGGAACGTTTCCGGCATCTTGGGACGACTGTTCTTTTAATAACGTATCGATCCCGTCCGCCGCTTCCGCGCCGTAAGAGCTGTAATCCACCGCGCTCTCATTTACTTTCTGCGTCTCGGAAGGAACGTTCCCGGCATCATCTTTGCATCCCGGAAAAGCCATACAGGAGCATAAAAGAACGAAAAGTGCAATAACGCTTATAACTGTTTTTATATTTGTATTTCCGATCATGATCCGTCCTCCCTGACACGGTACATCCGTGATCATTTATATTTTTATTCAGCCGTCTCCGCCGCGTCCTGTTTTTTGGGACGGTAGTTTTTTCTGTAGCGGTCATTGCTCATGAGGTCCGTATAATTGACCGCAAACAGTAATCCGTACATGACCCAGAAAGGCAGATTTTCTATCAACGCGCTTTTGCCCACGGTAACCAGAAGCGCCGTCATCACGATAACCGTTCCGAAGAACAGAAGAAACGCTCCCCGGTAATATTTAAGTCCCTTGCACATCTGATGATGGAAGAGCACGCCGGACGGAGCGGACCCGAGGAACGCGAAAAACAGCGCGCCTATCCAATGGAACAGACAGCGGGGGTCGGAAAAATCCGCGTTTTCGCCCACGGACGGAAGATTGATCGTGAGGTAGATGCCGGCGGCTCCGATTGAGGCAAGGATATAACACGTCAGAGAACGAAAACCGGTCCTGCGGTAGGCGTACAGAGTATTCATAAATACCGCCGCCGAAGAAAAAACTCCCCACATCCGGAAATGCCACGGAAAATCAAGCCCGATCATGCTGGACGTGACGTACTTCAGCTTCTGAGTAAAATCATAGCGGTCTCCCATCACGGCATACCAGGTCACAAAGACGAAATCAAAAACAAGCAGAACGAGACAGACGGTTTTCAGCGCTTTTCCGGTTTTCTCGGAAAAAAGCAGCAGTCTGGTATAGATCGGGTAAAGCAGCAGCGAAAGAGTGGAGATCGCCACCCAGACGGGATAGAGCCAATGTCTGCCTGTCATACCGGTTATATCGGGATACAAAACCCCGTCCACGGTTCTTGCAGCCTCGGTCTCAAAGGTGCCTAGAATTGTGTTTTTCATGCATAGCATCCAGATAAGATAAGCCGCAGCCACGATGACCCACGCGACAGTATACCCGACGGGCATGGTTTTTTTCTTCATAAAGACAGGCTCCTTTCATTATTATAAATTTAACTATTTTATCTTGATCCTGTTGTTCGCTTTCTGTTAATTATTTGTTAATATTTCTCCGGTCATTTGCCTGACGCTTCTACAATTTTCCGATTGACAGCACCTGCAGACTATTTTATAATAGAAACGATATATACGGCCGTTCGGCCGCACAACCGCAAACAAGCCGCGGGAACGCGACTCTGGAAGGAGATTGAGAAAAAACATGTCAAGACTCAGTATCGTATACTCCGATCCGTCGCAGGAAACAGTCAACGAGCTGTTCAAAGACGCGGAACGGCGTATCCAGGCCAGCCAGCCCGGGCTTTGCCCCGTGGATCTTGCAGGGCTTTTCGTTCGCCTGTGCCACGCGCAGAGCTGCGGTAAATGCACGCCCTGCCGCACAGGTCTGGGCAAACTCTACGAGCTCATAGAAAACGTTCTGAAAGGCGAGGGCGATCTGGAGCTGCTCAACACCATAGAAACCACGGCGCACAGCATTTTCGAAAGCGCGGACTGCGCCATCGGCCGCGAGGCCGCCCGCATGGTTATCAAGGGCGTTACCGGCTTCCGCAACGATTACGAAGAGCATATCCTGCACGGACGATGCCTCGGCCAGCAGTACCAGCCCGTGCCCTGCATGGCGCTGTGCCCCGCCCACGTGAACGTGCCCGGCTATATTTCGCTGATCCGCGAGGGCCGCTACTCCGACGCGGTGGAACTTATCCGTAAAGATAACCCCCTGCCCGCCGTATGCGGTCTGATCTGCGAGCACCCGTGCGAGGAGCACTGCCGCCGCACATTCGTGGACGACCCAATAAACATCCGCGGCCTGAAGCGCTACGCTGTGGAGCACGAAGAAGAGATCCCCAAGCCCGAATGTTACCCCGCCACCGGCAAGAAGGTTGCCGTGATCGGCGGAGGCCCCGCAGGGCTTACCGTGGCTTACTATCTGAGCAAAATGGGCCACAGCGTGACCGTGTACGAGCAGCGCAAAAAGCTCGGCGGCATGCTGCGTTACGGCATTCCCGGCTACCGCCTCCCGCGCGAGCTGCTCGACCGCGAGATCGAAGGCCTTATGCAGACCGGCTTCAGGGCGATCTGCAACGTGAGCGTCGGCAAAGATATTTCGTTCGAACAGCTGCGTAAAGAGAACGACGCCGTTTACATCGGCATAGGTGCGCATACCGACCGCAAGCTCGGCATCGAGGGCGAGGACGCAAAAGGCGTTGTTTCCGCCGTGGAGATGCTGCGCGGCATCGGCGACGGCGAATACCCCGATTACACGGGGCAGGACGTCACCGTGGTGGGCGGCGGCAACGTGGCCATGGACGTGGCGAGAAGCGCCATACGCTGCGGCGCGAAGAGCGTGACAATCACCTACCGCCGCCGCAAAACGGATATGACGGCCCTGCCTGAAGAGGTGGAAGGCGCGATCGCCGACGGCTGCGAGATAGCTGAGATGATGGCGCCCGTGCGCGTGGAAAAGGATGAAAACGGCAACGTGGCTGCCCTGTGGGTGAAGCCGCAGATCGTGGGCGAGGTCAAATGGGGCCGTCCCGCGCCGGTGAACGCGGCGGCGGACGAGATCCGTCTGCCCTGCCGGAAGGTACTGGTTGCCATCGGTCAGAGCATCGACAGCGGCTATTTCGGCGAGAACGGCGTGCCGCTGCGCCGCGGCGCTGTCGGCGCACTTGATTCCGGCGCCATTTCCGGCATGGACGGCGTTTTCAGCGGCGGCGACTGCGTCACCGGCCCTGCAACCGTTATCCGCGCAATTGCGGGCGGCAAAGTCTGCGCCGCGAACATCGATGAATATTTAGGCTTCAACCACGTGATCGAAAGCAAGGTTGAACTGCCCCCCGTACGCTTCACGGACTCCGAGCCCATGGGCCGTGTGAACATGACGGAGCGTCCCGCAGCGGAACGGCGCAACGACTTCTGCCTGATGGAACACTGCATGACCGACCAGGAGGCGCATCAGGAGTCCTCACGCTGCCTGCACTGCGATCACTTCGGCTACGGTATATTCAAGGGAGGAGATAAAGCATGGTAAACGTAACTATCGACGGCGTAACCGTCTCGGTGCCCGAAAATACAAAAATACTGGACGCCGCCCGTCTGGCAGGCGTGAATATCCCCACCCTGTGCTACTGGGAAGGACTCAACGAGATCGCTGCGTGCCGTGTGTGCGCGGTGGAGGTGGAGGGGCTGAACACCCTTGTTACCGCCTGCAACAACAACGTCTGGGACGGAATGGTGGTGCATACCAACTCCAAAAAAGCGCGTCAGGCCAGAAAAACAAACGTGCAGCTCATTCTGGCGGATCACAACACGGAATGCACCAACTGCATCCGTTCCGGCAACTGCACGCTGCAGGACGTAGCCAAAGCCGTGGGCGTAAGGGATATCCCCTTTGCCCGAAACATCGCCCCCAAACACAAGCACGGTGATTTCCCGCTGGTGCGCGATTTCTCCAAATGCATCAAGTGCATGCGCTGCATCCAGGTCTGCGAAAAGATCCAGCATTCCAACGTGTGGGACGTGGTTAACAACGGTCCCAACACTATGGTGGACGTTCGCGAGGTATACCATCTTGAGGAATCCAAGTGCGCGCTTTGCGGTCAGTGCATCACGCACTGCCCCGTCGGCGCCCTGCACGAGCGCGACGACGTTGAAAAAGCGCTTGACGCCCTCTACGACCCCGAAAAGATCACCGTGGTGCAGATCGCTCCCTCCATCCGCACCGCGTGGGGCGAGCCTTTCGGCATGACGGCTCAGGAGGCCACCGTGGAGCGCCTTTGCGCCGCTCTTAAGATGATGGGCTTCGATTATATCTTCGATACCAACTTCACCGCCGACCTCACCATTATGGAAGAGGGCAGCGAACTGCTGGAGCGCCTGAAGAACAGGGAAAACAATAAATTCCCCATGTTCACCTCCTGCTGCCCCGGCTGGGTGCGCTTCGTGAAGGCCCATTACCCCGAATTCGTGGGCAACCTTTCCACTGCAAAGAGCCCGCAGCAGATGTTCGGCGCGGTGGCGAAAGGCTACTACGCGAAGATTCTGGGCGTGGATCCGACAAAGATATACTGCATCTCCATCATGCCCTGCCTTGCCAAAAAGCATGAGTGCGCCATCCCGGTAATGAACGACGCGTGCGGCGAGCCGGACGTGGACCTTGCCCTTACCACCCGTGAGGCGGACAGGCTCATCCAGCTGGCAGGCGTGAATCCCAAGGCCATCAAAGACAGGCCTCTGGATATGCCCCTCGGCGTGGGCAGCGGCGCGGGCAACATCTTCGGCGCGACCGGCGGCGTGATGGAAGCGGCGCTCAGAACCGCTTACGCCATAGTCGCGGGCGAGAACCCATCCCCCGACGCGTTCAAAGACGTGCGCGGCATGGACGGCTGGCGCGAACAGACCTTCGACCTGTGCGGCACTCCCCTTCATATCGCCGTGGCAAACGGTCTGGGCAATGCGGACAAACTGCTCACCGCCATCAAAAACCGTGAGGTGGAGTACGATTTCGTAGAGATCATGGCTTGCCCGGGCGGCTGCGTAGGCGGCGGCGGACAGCCCATCCACGACCGCAGCTTTTTCGCGCCCGACCGCGCCGAGGTGCTCTACGGTCAGGACGCGGAATCCGCCCTGCGCTTCAGCCACGAAAACCCCAGTATCAAGGCGGTTTACGCCGATTACTTCGGTGCACCGCTCTCGCACCTGTCCCACGAGCTGCTGCACACCGACCACACGGCGTGGAAAATGCCCGGAGAGGAATAAGCGCTTTTCAAGCGGTCCATATACAGCACTCAGCGATCACATAAACAATGCCGTGCCGAAAAAGACAATTTTCGGCACTGCATTGTTTATGTCCGGCAGCTCAGATGATCCCGAGCGGGATAAGCACCGCAAGAAGCACCGCGACGGTGCCCCACAGACCGATAAGGAATTTCTTCTGCGTCTTGCGCGGCTTGTCATAGATCAGGTTAGCCGCAAGAAAGAACGGGATATAGGTCGTGATGAATACGGGCAGCGCGCCCCACCATTTATACACCCAGATGAACGCGGGAGTCGAGGCGAGGAAGATCTCAAAAACCGAGAAGAACAGAGCGTTGCCTATGGCGAAAACGATACGGTTGTTAATGCCCAGGATCTTTTTGTCCTTATCCTCCGGCAGCAGACCCACGCTCATGAAGCCCGCCACGGAGAACATCATGGAAAGTTCCCAGGAAACGCCGACCAGCAGGATGAAGCTGGTGCTTTCGGGCGAAACGTGCCAGAGCGCGTAACCCGAGAAATGACAGATGACCGCGTTGGCTATCTCGTAGATCCAATGGACGCCGTACAACGCGAGCGCGGCGGCCATTCCGTTGTAATTCTTCTTTTTCCACTGGGGGATCCAGATCCCCACGATCACGACCGCAAGAAGCGCGATAAACGTCCAGTTGAAATTCGCCGTGCTTCTGACTGCGGCTTTCGCAGCGTCAGCCGCGGCCATCGCGGCGGCGGAACCGTCTCCGAACAGCATAAAATCACCTCTGTATTTTATTTGGTATTTCTATTGTATCAGAAAACCCCGTACAAGTATATAAATAAACCCGACAAAAAATCTTCCGTCGGGTTGTGTAATACTTACAAGAGGTCATACCGTATCGGCGCGCATCACGCATTCTCCGAAGCCTCTGAAAATGACGCGGAAACCGTTTTTCTTATAAAACGCGATCGCGGGTTTGTTGCCGCTGCCGCAGGTCAGCATCACCCGGCTTTTCCCCTGCTCCGCGAGATGAGCTTTAAGCGTTTTCATCAGCTCCGTGCCTATCCCTTTTCTGCGGGCCGCCGCGGTCAGGTCGATATGCAGATGAGCCGGAGCGAAGACCGCGCTCATCTCCTGAACGGCGATCACGCCGCGCGCCATTACAGTGTATCGCCACCCGAGCCGGCAGATCCGGGGAAGCACGTTTTTGCGGAAATCGCGGCAGAAACGGCGGGTGTCCGCGGTGCACAGGATATAGCCTACAGGGCGGTCCGCCGTGTCTGCCGCGACGAAACAATCCTCCGAATACGCAACGTACGGATCGCAGTACATCAGCAGCAGGAACTGCCTGTCCCGCCAGTCGCGCAGAGGCAGAGACGAAGTCTCCGTACAGATCTCCCGCATCGCGTCAAGATCCCGCGTTTCGCAGGGACGGACCGTCCACCCTGTGTTTTCCTGCATAGCTTCACCCCGTTCCGGTCACGACCGATCCTCCGTTCTCAGCAGCCGCTGCGGGACGGCATTTCGACGGTGACGAACACACCCTCGCGGCTGTCGAGAGTCAGATCGAGCACGCCGCCTTTGATAACTGTCTTCACGCCTTTACGGTAAAGCGTCACGCTCTTCGCACCGGGGAATGTCGCCGTGAAGGAAGCCGTTCTGCCGGTCTGAGGATCGAACATATTGTTGAAGACAAACGCGCGGCCGTTCCCTTCCTTTTCCGTGAAGCAGCCGCACAGGACCGGATCGGCGGTAGCCATGACCGGCTTATACTTCGCC
>JAILQN010000232.1 GCA_024699005.1 Clostridia bacterium | reverse complement strand
TATCGACGGCGGTTTTATCATCGTGACCTTCGGCAGGGAGGACAAAAAGTTCTATTTCCCCGCCGCTTTCGATCAGGGGTTCCTGAAGCAGGCTGAATAACAGGCGGAAAATGTGACGCCGTAACCGGTTTGTCGTTGCAGTTTTGTATGGGCGGGCTTTGTGCCCGCCCCTCGATCGTTATTTTTGTATTGCAGTATCGCAGCATAAATCGGGAACAGCAGCCGTTGCGTTTTTCTGAAGCATATGATAAAATAGGAGCGCAACCGGACGTTTAACTTTTATTTGAGATGAGAGGCTGATCTTATGAAACGATACGGAAAAATACTTGTTTTTTTGCTGTGCGCGCTGCTGCCCCTGGCGTTTATGCTGCCTGTCGCGGCGGCGACGGTCCCGGGCGATAACGATCTTTTTGTATCCCCGGACGGGGACGACGCGGCGGCGGGCACCGTCGGCGCGCCGCTCAGGACCGTCTCTGCGGCAAAGGAAAAACTGAAGGCTCTCAGAAACGCCGGAGGAGATTACGGTCCCGTTCACGTATGGCTGCGCGGCGGCAGATACGAATTCGCCGATACGCTGTATTTCACGGCGGACGACGCGCCGGACGTGACATACTGCGCGTATAACGGAGAAGAAGTCGTTTTTTCCGGGGCGCGCGGGCTGAAGGGTTTTGAAGAAGAAACCGTAAACGGGGTCCGCGTATTCACAAAAGCCCTCGATCCCGCGGCGGATCCGGCGGACTTCAAGTCGCTGTTCTGCGGCGACGAACAGCTGCCGGTCCCGCGGTACCCGGAGGAGGGTTATTTCACCGTCGCGGATACCTGCCCGGAAGACGATCTCTGGACGGAGGATGATACGCCGTGGAGCTTCACCCGGGGGCAGCGCTCCTTTTTCGCCGATCCCGCCGATCTGGCTGCGGATTTCACAAATCCCGCCGACGTACAGGTGCGCATACTGCATTACTGGCACGACGAACTTATGTATCTGACCGGGGTGGACAGGCAGAGCGGCAAGCTCGGTCTCTCCCGTCCGTCGTCCATGCTTATCAGCGATATCGACCGCTACTATTTTGAAAACGTGTTTGAAGCGCTGAACGAGCCCGGCGAGTGGTATCTTAACAGACAGACCCGTAAGCTGTACTACGTTCCGCGGGACGGGGAGACTGCGGACACGCTTGTCCTGAAAACCTCCTCGCTTGAACAGCTTATGGATATCGACGGCGTCTCCGGCATAAGCTTCGAGGGAATACGCTTTACCGAAACAGACTGGAACGTGCCCTCTCCCGGCGAATGGGAGGGCGGCTGGCGCAGCGAGAACGACGTAGACGCCCTGCAGGCCGCGCTGGACGTGAAGGGCGTCGTGACCGTCCGGCACGCGGAAAACGTCCGTTTCAAAAACTGCGAGTTCACAAACTTAGGCGCGGACGGGCTGAAATTCATGAACGGAGCCCGTCACTGCGGCGCGGACAGCTGTCTGTTCCGCAATATCGCCGCCACGGGCGTGTTCATCGGCGGAACGAACGGGCAACCCGACGACCCGGAAACCGCCGCGGATATCACCGTGACCAACTGCGTCGTCAACGGCTACGGCAGAAAGTTCTTCTGCGCCATCGGTATCCATATCACCTATTGCGACGGCGCGGAGATATCCCACAACGAGATCTCCGACGGGTATTATACCGGGATCTCCTGCGGCTGGGTATGGGGATATTCCTACCACCTGACAAAAAACGTCAGGATCGCCGACAACCTGATCTATAACATCGGGCAGGGGTGGCTTTCAGACATGGGCGGTATTTACATGCTCGGAATACAGCCCGGAACGGTTCTGTCCGGCAACGTGATACACAACGTCGCCGCCGACCCGGGAGAGGGCGGATACGGCGGCTGGGGCATATATCTTGACGAGGGCTCCTCCCGCATGCTGGTGGAAAACAATCTCGTGTTCTGCTGCGGCAGCCAGGGGCTTAACATCCACTACGGCGAGGGAAATATCTTCCGCAACAATATCTCCGCGCTGAACTCGGAGGGACAGGTCAGCGCGGGCTCGCGCGGGGAGGAGACCCATGCCACCGCATTTTACTATGACAATATTTTCCTGACGGACGGCGGAGCGCCCGTTTACGTCTACATGCTGGATCCCGCTCATTTTTATGACAACGGCAACCTGATGTGGGACCTGCAGAAGGGCGGCTCGCTGCGGTTCTCCGTAAGCGATGCGGCGGGAACGATCGGTTTTGACGCCGCTCTCAGAAAAGGCTTTCTGCACAATCCCGCCGTCGCCGATCCGGGCTTTGCGGACGCCGGGAATTTTGACTTTACGCTTCCGGAGGATTCCCCCGCGTTTGATCTTAACTTCAAGGCGTGGGATTACGGCAGCGCGGGCACCGTGAAAGACACCGTCGTCGGTTTCGGTCTTGCCGGGGGCGGGACCGCCTACAATGACCACGCGACCCCCGCGGAAGCCTATGAGAAAACCGGCGGAAAGGTGAGCTTCGCCTCCGTGTTATTGCCGGCGGCGATCGCTCTCGGCGCGCTGACAGCGGCGTTCTGGCTTGTCGTATCTCTTCTCCGCGCGCCCGGGACCGCCCTGCTGAATCTGGGAGTTTCGGCTGCGGGGGTATTGCTCGCCTGGTTCGTTTACCGCAACTTTGTGCACTGGACCCCGGCCGCGTACGCCGTCGGTCTTGCGGCGCTGTGCGGCGCCGCGGCGGCGCTGCCCCTGTGCGGACCGCGGAAAAACAAAAGACCGGTGCCGGGGTTCATAATACGGCTGGTATGCATTTTCGCGGTTTTCCTGGGAACGGTGCTGCTGCTGAACAACGTCCTGCGCATAGGCGAATCGAACGTGATGGCCGTCGTTCTGACAGCGCTTGCGGTATACGCGGCAATATGCTCCGCGCGGAACTTTGCGGCTGAAAAACGCAGCCGTGGGTCACATCCGTCCGAAGAAGAAGTAGATTTCCGAAGAGGAGAAGGAATATAAATCCAAACGCAAGATGATACAGGAGAAGCTGATCAAATTCGCCACCCGCGTGCCGGTGTTCATGTATCTGACGGATTACCGTGAGGAGAGTCTTAAAGACGTTATCACACAATTGGAACCGGGACTGTTCAAAAGGTTACCGGTCTGAACGTGAAGGACTTTGAATTGCTTGTCTCTCTTAACGTGTTCAACGAAAACGTCATGAATCAGGCAGTCTGGGGATTTCGCCGTTACGATGATGCCAGTCTTGTGTATACCGGCATTGATAAACATAAGGGCGAGGACGTGGGTCTGTACAGCACGACTATCAGCCGCGCCGATTAAGACGCCATGGCAGGGCAGCTCGCCGATTCCATGGCTGCGCCTGAACGTCGCGCGGACGATATCCCTCAAAGGCCGGTGTTCGTGAACGTCGCCGCGGACGAGGAGGAAGAGGACGATATCCCGGCGGCGCCGGTTGCGAAGAAAGAGGAAAAACGCGCTCCCAAAGCGCCGCCCGAAAAGCCGGTCCGGAGCACTTACCGCCAGGCGTACGTGCCGCCGACGGCGGCTCCGGTCCCCGCGGCAAAGAAACCGGAAACGCATACCGACACCTCCACGGTCCGCCCCGGGACGGTGGTTACCCACAAGGCGTTCGGAACGGGCACGGTAAAGAGTATCGACGGCGGTTTTATCATCGTGACCTTCGGCAGGGCGGACAAAAAGTTCTATTTCCCCGCCGCCTTCGATCAGGGGTTCCTAAAGCAGGAGGAATAACAGGCGAAACAGAATCGATCCGGGGCAACCGCGAGTTGCTCCGAATCCGATAAAGATGGGGCTGTTGCATTTAGAGGGCTGTAAAAGAGCCCATACCTGTATCACGGCAGACCTCTGCCGTTATTGTTCAACCAAATATATCCGACATTCCTCAATTGAACGCCTCGGGACGGGGTTGTGTTTAAATGTCTGAGAAGACCGGTAATAAAAACAAAATAATCGAATAATCGTTACAGTGCAACATCTTCCACCCCGTCCGCATCGGCGTTTAAAACGGCAGGGGTCTGCCGTGATACAGGAAGACAACTTCCGTTCATCCCGAAAATGATATGACTTTTTAATAGAAACACGGATTCCTGACGCAAAAATTCAGGAATCCGTAATCATTTTGGATTTCTTAATGCAACAGCCCCAGCTTTATGCTATATGAATCTTTCCGGGATATTATTCCGTCGGCAACGTTGCCCGCCACACAAAAAGAAGGTGCGCCATATAATGAGGAATTGTCAGGATGCCGTCTGAGACGCCGAGATTGGAATCTTTGATCCGGATCAATTTTGTTTTGCCGTAATGATCGGGATGCGACATGACGGTTTTTGCGCTTTTTGTGTTGCCGTCTCTGGCTTTTACCTCAAGTATAGTCGAATTCCCGAAATAATTGATGACGAAATCAAGTTCCAGACCGCTCTCCTTGGCAAAATAGAATAATCTGCCTCCGCGCTTGTAAATGGCATCTGCGACCAAGGCTTCATACAGCATACCTTTTCCCATCCCGAGAGCGCCGGATAATATCGCGTCGGTCGCGCCGTCTTCCAACATCCCCACAAGCATACCGATATCTGTCGTAAACACCTTGTATTGATTAAAAATCGCATTGACAGACAGCGGCGTTGCGGGAACGTCCAGATTGTGGGCTTTCATTATTATACCTGTGTCTTTCAGATAATCGAGAGCATCTTTTCCTGCATCTTTTGCCCCTTTCCCGGTGATTTTTGAAACAACGTATCGTTTGTTCTCTTTACCCAGGAAAGAGGGGATCAACGAGAACGCGCTCCTTATCCGAGCCACTTCATTAGGGTTGAAAAGCGGTTTGTTGTCCTTGCCGCGTCTTCTTCCGAAATCATCCTGAAGATCCCTTGTTATCCTTCTGGTGATCTGAAGCGTCTCGTAAATGTTGTTAGTCTGAATGTAATTACAGACTGCCTCCGGAAATCCTCCGACGCAAAGATATTCCCTGAAAAGAGAGGTGAATGCACCGTGCATGGATTTGGAAAGCGCGCTGCGCGCTTCAAACGCGTCTCTGATGTATGATACTTCCCTGTCTCCATACCCTTTGGCCCACAGGAATTCTTCAAAATCAAGAGTTCTCATGTCAAATTCGTCAGTACATCCAACGGGTTTCGGAGTGTCATCAGATACCACATAGCCGTTTACACCCAGATAGGATCCTGTGGCAATATAATCGAATCGTTTTTCGTTTTGAACAGTTTTCAGCGACAATAATGCTCGCGGGCATTCCTGTACTTCATCGTAAAGGAATACGGTAGAGCCTGCCACAAGTTCCGGCATGGGCATCTTTACAGATAGTTCCCGGATAATCGTTTCTGCGTCCAATTGTCCGTCAAAAGCATCACACAGGTCCGGCCGCTTCCAGAAGTCAAGATAAACGACAACGTCATAGTTGTTCTCTGCGAACAGTTTTACCGAATGCGTTTTGCCTGATTGTCTGATCCCGCGTATCAAAGCCGGCTTATGTGCCGGATCGTCTTTCCAGTTCGTAAGCCACCTGTCAATATGTCTTCTTAATTCCATTGATTGTCGCCTCCTGTTTATATGATACACCGAAAATCGGAAAAATCAAGGGGAGTTTCAGTATAAATACGGAAAATTCGGAGCGAGTTTTTAAGAAGTTTCGGAAAAATCGGAGCGAGTTTTTGAGACGTTTCGGAAAATTCCGGGCGAGTGACGGCATATCAGGAAAATACATCGGGATAAATCATCCCTCCTTAATATACGCCGAAGGATTATTCTGCAGAAACTGAAAAAACCCTGCCGACCGGCAGGGCATTATGTATTATGCTGCTCAAAAATATCATTATAAAAAGCCTCATGCCGAAATTGCACAAGGCCTGATTTGAAAAACGAAGTTTTTACTCTGTTATCCACTATTATTTCATCGGAATATCCCTGTATTATGCTATCTCCACGGGAAAATTATTCAGTATTATTATGTTAAAGTCTCTTTAAAAGTTCTCTTTTCTTACCTTCGTATTCTGCTTCAGTTATCAGGTTATAATCATAAGCGGTTTTTAGCTTTTTCAGACTTTCCATCACTTCGTTAGAGCTTTGGTGTGTTGCGCTTGCAACCAATACCTGCCTTTGTGTTGGTCTAATTGTTTGATTTGCTTTTGCTATTACTGCCTTCAGAGTAGCGTTAATATTGTCAGTAAAACGTTTTGCGGAAATATAATCTATATCCGTGGTCTTTGTTTCCGTCGTGATGAATTCAAGCGTGTACTGTGGTTTTCTGATATTCTCGCAGTAAATGACAGCTTTCATTGATGAAACAGCCTTTTTGTGCGCCGTTTGCGAACCTACTATTGCACCGGCGACACCAGCAAGAACTCCGCCGACAATAGCGCGTTTAATTCCTCCGACGACCTGTGAATCCTCAATTACTTCAAATCCGATGATTTTCTCATAAGGGATCTCGTCCAAAATATCGACGTCAATGCCGGTACTGATATATACCTTTTGCGCTCTATCATCAGCGATGAAGCGATAACGATACCGATTCATAATGTCGTGCCATTCGTAATCGGCGGTTTTGCTGATGCCTTTTTCTCAGATATATTTCTCTTGATTTTTTTCCGTAGTATTAATGATTTTCTCTCTGTCGTTTGCTGCCTTAAGTGAAACAGCAACCGAAACAACCACAATCACTATGAAACCAATGATTAAAAAAATCCACCTCATAGCTGTCTCCAAAAAGTATTGTGCGAGATTGTCTTTTTTTTAAATAACAATGTGTTCGTTTGTCATCGTAGAACTATTTGTCCAGTTTAATTAGTTGGGGAGCTTTGAGACGGCACAATCGTGTTTTTGATGCTTCTGTCGGTCGTATAAACATTGTACAACTGTACAGATTCGCGATTTCAGCAATGATCAAATCCGTCTTTAGAAGTTCGCCCTTAATCGTTCTGTTTTCGACAACCCAAAACTGGTATCAATTCCGTTTTGACCGCGCTGAAAAACCTGTATTTACGCAGCTTTTCGTACCTTTGCATTCATTCCCACTCGATCGTTGCCGAAGGCTTGGGCGTCACGTCATAAAGCACGCGGTTGATCCCTTTGACTTCTGCTGTGATCCTCGCGGTGATCTTCGCCAGAAGCTCATACGGGATGGGCTCGATCGTGGCGGTGACGGCGTCGCGGGTATTCACTGCGCGGATGATCGCGGGCCATTCGAAGGTCCGCTTGCCGTCGGTGATGCCGGTTGTCCTGAAGTCGGGAACTATGGTGAAGTACTGCCATACCTTGCCGGCGAGACCTGCGTTCGCGAATTCTTCGCGCAGGATGGCGTCGGATTCCCTGAGCGCCTCCAGCCTGTCGCGGGTGATGGCGCCGGTGCAGCGCACACCGAGACCGGGGCCCGGGAACGGCTGACGGTTGACCATGCTGTCGGGCAGACCGAGGGCGGAACCGACTACGCGGACCTCGTCCTTATAAAGCAGCTTGACCGGCTCCACCAGCTCGAAATCGAACTTCTCGGGAAGGCCGCCCACGTTGTGATGGGCCTTGATGCCGGCTTCGCTCTCCAGGATGTCGGGATAGATGGTGCCCTGCCCCAGGAATTTTATACCGTCCAGCTTCTCCGCCTCTTCGGCGAAAACGTCGATGAACTCGCTGCCGATGATCTTGCGCTTTGTCTCGGGATCGCTCACGCCGGCAAGCTTGTCAAGGAAGCGGTCGGTCGCGTCGATGTATATGAGATTGGCGTTCATCTGGTTGCGGAACACTTCGATGACCTGTTCCGGTTCGCCCTTGCGTAAAAGGCCGTGGTTTACGTGGACACAGGTCAGCTGTTTGCCTATCGCCTTGATGAGCAGCGCGGCGCAGACCGAGGAATCCACCCCGCCCGACAGCGCCAGAAGCACCTTGCCGTCGCCTATCTGAGCCCTCAGAGCGTCGATCTGTTCAGCGATGAACGCCTCGGCAAGCTCCCTTGTGGTTATCCTCTGCATATCGTCCGGTCTTTTGTTTGAATCCATTGTTTTGACCTCCATGTTTTTGTTATGAGAATAATATTCCGATGAAAACCGTTTGTCAAGAAAATTCGATCAGATCCGCTATTATTCCGTTGGACACGAGAAATCCCCGCGGAGTGAGCCGGAAGCCGGCGTCCGTCAGTTCCCCGAGACCCCTGTCGGCGTAGAAACGGCATTTTTCCATGAAACCCGGAAATGATCCTTTGAACTTTGAACTCTGAACTCTGAACTTTTCTTCATATTCCGCAAAGTCGATCCCTTCGGAAAGCCGCAGACGCAGCATGATGTATTCCTTCGCGTCGCCTCCGCTGTCATAAATTTCCGGGCGTTCCCCGTTTATGAAAGCATCGACCGAGCGTGAAAACGCGAACCGTTTGCCGCCGATAAACGAATGGGCTGCCGGTCCCGCGCCGAGATAATCCCCGCCGAGCCAGTAATTCATATTATGTCGGCTCTCAAAACCCGGACGGGCGAAATTCGATATCTCGTACTGGATTATGCCGGCGTTTTTTAACCTGTCCACGGTGTGCAGATACATTTCGGAGACCGTATCGTCGGAAGGCAGGTCAAGTTTTTCGCGCCGTGACCAGAATACGGTGCCTTCCTCCAGCTGCAGCATATAATCGCTGACGTGCGGCACGCCGGTCTCAATGATGAAATCAAGGCTTATGTCGAGCGATTCCGTCGTCTGTCCCGGTATTCCCAGCATCAGGTCAAGGGAAATATTGTCTATCCCCGCCGCTCTCGCGTTATCAACGGCGGCGAGAGCCTCTTGCCTCCCCGCAAGCCTGCCGAGAGCCCGGCGTTCCGCGTCCACGGCGGACTGGAGCCCGACGGAGACCCTGTTTACCCCTGCGGCTGCTGCGGTTTCAAGCAGTTCGCCGGAACATACGGACGGATTGCATTCCAGAGTTATTTCCGCGTCTCCGGCTATCTCAAATGATTTGCCTGCCGCATCAAGTATCTTCGCGATATTTTCTCCGCCGATGACCGAAGGCGTGCCTCCGCCGAAGTATACAGTATCCAGCCGCCCCGGCAAGGTCAGACCGCCTTCGGGCAGCAGGGTGCCGGGATTTTTCAGGCGGTCGGTCAGGGCGTTTACGTACGCTTCGACCGTTTCGCCGTCCGCCCGGAGCGAGTAAAAGTCGCAGTAAGGGCATTTCGAGCGGCAGAAAGGGATGTGGATATAGAGTGAGTTCATTAGTTCCAAGTTCCGAGTTCCAAGTTCCGAGTTCCAAGTTCCGAGTTCTGAGTTCCAAGTTCTGAGTTCCAAGTTCCAAGTTCTAAGCTCTGAGTTCTAAGCTCTGAGTTCTAAGCTCTGAGTTCCGGGGGTGCCGGTTTTTTTATTGTATCATTTATTATGTCATTTATCGTATCATTTATTATATCACTTGTCAATTTGTTCATTTTCTGATATTATATCGTAGGTGATGATATGAAGGAATCCGTTGAAATAACCGCCTGGTCCCTGGCGATAATACCCAATAAGACAGTCGCCCGCGAAGGAATAAATTACAAGACCGCCACGGAGGTCCTGAATAACCCATACGGCGTCATACCCGCCGAAGTGCCCGGGAATTTTGAGCTCGACATGATGCGCGAAGGACTTCTTCCGGACCTTTATTACGCTGACAATATCCTGAAAGCACAGGAGCTGGAAAACCGTCATCTGTGGTACGCCGCGGAATTCACGACCTCTCCCCGCCCCGGCTGCGATACGTTCCTGACCCTTGAGGGCATAGACACCGCCGCCGAGATCTTTCTGGACGGCGAACTGATCGGCACGTCGGAGGATATGTTCCTGCCGTTCACGTATAAACTGCGCGATACGGCGCCGCAGAAGCACGGACTCGTGGTCCATATCATACCGGCGCTTATCTGGGCGCGCAGGTTCACGCTGCCGGCGTCCTGCGATCCGCATCCCTTCAACGGCGACTCGCTGAAGATCCGCAAGGCGCCTTATATGTTCGGTTGGGATATCATGCCGCGGATCGTATCCGCCGGACTGTGGAAGCCTGTGCATACGGATTATCTGCCGAAGGACAGGATAGAGAACGTGTTCCTGTATACACGTTCGCTCGACAGCCGCAGCGCGGATATGAAGATATACTGTTCCTTCACTCTCGACGGCGATTTTGCGCACGATTACTCCTTCCTCGCCGAATGCCGCTGCCGGGACAGCCGGGTGATCTTCGAACGTCCGATCATGAGTTCGGACATCCTCGAAGGCTTTGCGATACCGGAGCCGTACCTGTGGTACCCGAAGAATTACGGCGAACAGAACCTTTACGACGTGACTGTCACGCTTTTCCGTGGCGGTACCGTCTGCGACACGGTAAACTTCCGGACCGGTATCCGTATTGTTGAGATCGAACGCACCTCCCTTGCAGGGGACAGCGGGGAGTTCGTGATAAAAGTCAACGATAAAAAAATATTCTGCATGGGGTCGAATCTGGTCCCGACCGACGCCTTCCCCTCCCGCATGCGGGAATACACCAAAAGGCAGTGCGATATGCTGGAGGATCTGGGCTGCAACATAGTGCGCTGCTGGGGCGGGAACGTCTATCCCGACGATGAGCTCTACGATTTCTGCGACGGGCACGGCATCCTGGTCTGGCAGGATTTCGCCATGGCGTGCGGACGCTTCCCGGAGGACGAACGTATGCGCGGTCTTATTGAGCGCGAGGTCACGCATGTCGTGAAGAAGTTCCGCAATCATCCCTCGCTTGCGGTCTGGGCGGGAGACAATGAATGCGACTGCAAACAGCCGGCTCAGTATATCAACGGCAGAAGGGTCAACGCCGTGGATCCCAACACCAATATGCTCACCCGCGGCGTCATCCCGTACGTCCTGCGGAACGAAGATCACACAAGGCCCTATCTGCCCGGCTCGCCTTACGTCGATTCATACGCATTTGAACACGACCTTTCCGGCAGAGAGCAGCAGTCGGAACAGCATCTCTGGGGGCCGAGGGACTTTTTCAAGGGTGATTTCTACGTCAACTCCACGGCGCATTTTGCCTCCGAGACGGGATACCACGGCTGCCCTTCTCCCGATTCGGTAAAGAGATTCATTTCGCCCGGCGCGATTGACAGAATGGGAAACGGCGAACGCAGCGACGATCCCGAGTGGATGCTGCACTCCTCCACGTTCCGCACGGACAGATACGCACCTTATAACTACCGCACGAGTCTGATGATAAGGCAGGCGGAACGGCTGTTTTTGAATGCGGAATGCGGAATGCGGAATGCGGAATTTGCAGGCAATGAGTCTTCTTCCGTTCAAAAGGATAAAACACGGCAGTCAGCGGGACCAAACGGAAGCGGGTATGTTGACGAAAATAATACCGCATTCCGCATTCCGAATTCCGAATTGGAGAACTTTGTTCTCCGCAGCCAGATAAGCCAGGCGGAGGCGAAGAAGTTCTTCATAGAGCATTTCCGCTGCGGCAAATGGAGGCGGACCGGGATAATCTGGTGGAACCTCATCGACGGCTGGCCCCAGGTGTCCGACGCGGTCGTGGACTGGTACGGCGTGAAGAAGCTGGCATATTCATATATAAAACGTTCACAGGCGCCGTTCCTTATGATGTTCGACGAGCCTGTGGACGGGAAAATCACCCTCAAAGCCGCAAACGATCTGCAAAAAACGATAACCGTTTTTTATTCGGTCACGAATCTGACCGACGGCAGGCAGCAGATCTCCGGCACATGTATGGCAGAACCGAATACCGTCATACCTGTAACAGAGATAACAGAGGAGAAAAACGCTTTTTATCTTATTGAATGGTCCGGCGGCGCCGAAGGCGTCAATCACTACGCCGCCGATATATATCACGGACTTGATTTCGATCTGTACGTCGGTAATATGAAAAAAGCGGGTTTTTATCAGGCGCTTGAATTCTGAAAACATGGGCAACACCGCATAATTCCAGTGCGCAGATTGCGCCGTCAGATTTTTCGTCAGATCGTTCGAAAAGCGCAGGCAATACTTTGTGTATTAACGAGCATTTTCGGGCGATATGACGGAATAATATGCAAGCAAGATGTGTGCTGCGAATTGTGCGGTGTTGCCCGGGAAATAATAAACGAGGTGTAAATCATGGCTGAAAAAATCAAAGTCGGCGTCCTGGGCGCGCACCGGGGCTTAAGTATGATCGGATACTGCAGACAGTCCGACAACGCGGAACTGGTCGCTGTCTGCGACAAGGCGCCCTATGAGCTGGACAGGGTCAGGCGGGAGCTTGACGGACTTCCCATTTCTTATTACGACAATTTTGAGGATTTCATCAGGCACGACATGGACGCGGTGGTGCTGGCAAATTACGCAAACGAGCACGCCCCCTTCGCCATCCGCGCCATGAACGAGGGCAAGCACGTTTTCAGCGAGGTGCTGCCCGTTCAGACCCTCAGACAGGCTGTTGAACTTGTTGAGACCGTCGAGAAAACCGGGCTTGTCTACGCCTACGGCGAAAATTACTGCTATATGGCGGCTCCCATGGAGATGCGAAAGCTTTATCGCGAGGGCAGGATCGGCGAGTTTGAGTACGGCGAGGGCGAATACGTCCACAACTGCGAATCCATCTGGCCCGAGATAACCTACGGCGAGCCGGATCACTGGCGCAACAATATGTTCTCCACCTTCTACTGCACCCACTCCCTCGGACCGATAATTCATATAACCGGCCTGAGACCGGTCAGCGTCACGGGGTTCGAGCCGCGGGACAACCGCCGGCGCTTCCGGACCGGCGCGCGCTGCGGGGAATTCGGGCTGGAAATGGTCACGATGGAAAACGGCGCCGTAGTCAAGAGCATCCACGGCGACCTTTACAAGAACAACATCTCTTACGTGGTATACGGCAGCAAGGGCAGGATGGAATCCGCGCGTCACGATACGGAAAACGGCTCTCATGACAGGATCTTCGTGAACGCGGACGAATACGACGGCGAATATCCGGAACACGAAAGGATAGAATCCTATCTCCCGGCGGAAAAGTATAAGGATATGACCGGCGGTTTCGGCCACGGCGGCTCCGATTTCTGGTCTATGTACTGGTTCATAGAGCGTATAAAAGGAGACGAAAACGCCGATACCATCGACGTTTACGAAGCTCTCGATATGTGCCTGCCGGGGATCTTCGCATACAGGTCCATCCTCGCAGGCGGCGCGCCTATGGCGATACCGGACCTCCGCGACAAAACAGAGCGCGACAAATGGAGGAACGATATAAAATGCACCGACCCGAACGTCGCTTCGGGCGACGACCTCCTTCCCACCGCCAAAGGCGGAACGCCGGATATCCCGCAGGAGATCTACGACAACATGAGAGAGAAGTGGGAGAAGATACTGGCAAAAAGAAGCGGAAACAAATGAGTGCAAAATAATGATCCGCCGCAGGGAAGCGCCCCGCGGCGGATTCAGCGTTTTCATTTTTTTACCCGATTCCCCGCTTTTCCGTGAGGAGCCCCTATTTTTTTAATAAAGTCACATATTTTCCGTCAAAAAACTCACAAATCCATTTTACGGATTCGACCAGATTCTCCATGGCATAATCCGAAAATTCAAACTTGTATCTGGCATTTTCGCTTTCATATCCCCGCTTATCCTCAATACTGATACCGGAAACAATTTGTTTGACATATTTGTGGAATTCGGCAGATTCGTCTGTCAAAGATTCCTTCAGCGATTTCTTTTCGTCATCACTCAGAATCACGGAAAAATAATGCGGATAATCCGGAACTTCATCAATAATCAAATGCCAGTTGTGTCCATGTCCATATCTGTGGGTAGAGTGGATTTCACTTGCTTCATGTTCCCCGTTTTCCGATAAGAAATGTCCGGCCTTGCTGCCTGCTGAAAATCCCGTAAGCACCCCGTCCTGGACAACCAATTCATCCGGCAGCGGGGCTCTGATCACTTTGTAGGAATTATCGTAATCATATCCCATTCCCCAGTCTGTATCATCATCTGCCCAATCTATTACATAGTCTTCGATTGTATAGTGTCTGATTGCATACAGATATACTTCAGAGCTGATGCATTCTTTTAAATCCATATTGATTTCCTTTCTTTTCCCGGAAAAGGCTGTCGATTAAGATCGTTGCGTTCAGCCGATCTCCGATCAATTATCATTTATTGTTATTCTAATACCCGTTTTTTACATTGTCAACACTGTACGGCTTTTTTGTTATACCTATAATCCCTGAATGACGCTCAAAATCCTGTTGACAATCTCCCGCATAAATTATAAAATGTATCAGTAATACTATATTTACTGGAGTGAACACAATGGCTTCATATTGCCCCAACTGCAATTATAAGCTCTCGCTTATCGACACGAAGCCCGAATGTCCGGTCTGCGGCGTCAACCTCATGTATTTCGGTATGGAGGAGCGCCTTAAAGAGGAGGCGGACAAGGCGGAATTCGAGCATGCGAATACTCAGCCGCATATAGACCGACTGAAGCACGCTTCGATCGGCAATCCGTTTGCTATAGCCAGGCTCGTCCTGGCAGTGCTGACGCTCGCCGCCGGCATTGCCCCCTTCGCAAGGACAGTTACCACCCTGCCGTTCAGGACCGTCGACAAAACGATCGGACTTATAAACGTGGTGACGGACGTCTATATGAAGCTCGATTTCGATTACTATTTCAAAATGTTCAAAGAACCGCTTTTTGGCAGGGGCTATCTGTTCGAGTTCATCGCGCTTGTCCTGTTCACGCTTTGCCTTGTAGCGGCGCTGGTGAATCTTGTCAACATCCTGTTCGCAGGCGGAAAGAGGGCGATCAGACGGCATATCGTCGTCGCTTCCTGCGGCATAGTCTTTGCGGTCGGCGCCGTTATAGCCTTTGCGCTGAGCATATCGGCGTTCAACAGGGCGATTCCGGAGATATATGCAGGACAGCTGCTCCCCTGGGGGATCATTACGGTGATCGGGGCGTTCATCCTCCAGATAGCCATGAATCTCATCTATAAAAAGTACGCTCCTCCGGTAAAATACAAGGACGTGTCAAAATTCCTTGTAAGGTTCGACGAGAGGGAACCGGAAAATCAGGACGCGCAGCCGGAGGAACCGGCAAAGGAGACGGAATGAGAGCTGTAATATCGGTAATAGGCAAAGACGCGGTCGGCATCCTGGCCGGCGTCGCCGCCGAATGCGAGCGGTTCAACGTAAACATCACCGACGTCACCCAGAGCATACTTCAGGACATGTTTGTGATGGTCATGATGACGGATATCTCGGACATGAGCGGCGGATTCGCCGACTTCTCCGACGCGCTCTCCGCCCTGGGCGAGAGACGCGGACTGTCGGTTAAGGTGATGCACGAGGATATCTTCAACGCGATGCACACTGTTTGATATAAAATGTTCAGTACAAAAGATATTTTAGAGACAATTTCGATGATCCAGGATGAACATCTTGACATCCGGACCGTCACCATGGGAATATCGCTCCTCGACTGCTGCGGGGGCGATATTGATATCGTATGCGGCAATATCTATGACAAAATAACCCGCCGCGCGGAGCGTCTGGTAGAGACCTGCGACGGCATAGAGAAGGAATACGGCATACCGATCATCAACAAACGAATTTCGGTAACGCCGGTCGCCATGCTGCTGGCCTCGTGCGCAGACAAGGACGCCGTAAAGATCGCCAAAACGCTTGAAAAAGCGGCGCAGACGGCGGGCGTCAACTTCCTGGGCGGGTTTTCCGCGCTGGTACAGAAGGGCTTTTCCGCCGGCGACAGGGAACTTCTTGCGGCGATACCGGAGGCTCTCGCCTCCACCGAGCGGGTCTGTTCCAGCGTGAACATCGGTTCCACAAAGACCGGTATCAATATGGACGCCGTGGCTATGTGCGGCAGGATAATAAAAGAGACCGCGGAGATAACAGCCGACAAGGGCTGTATCGGCCCGGCGAAGCTGGTGATATTCTGCAACGCGCCCGAGGACAACCCCTTTATGGCGGGGGCGTTCCACGGCGCGGGCGAACCGGACTGCGTGCTGAACGTGGGCGTTTCCGGCCCCGGAGTGGTGCGCGCGGCAATCGCAAAATCCAAAGATCTTGACCTGACGGGCGTCGCCGATCTTATCAAGCGCACCGCCTTCAAGATCACCAGAATGGGTCAGCTGGTCGGTTCGGAGGCTTCAAAGCGCCTGGGCGTGCCATTCGGCATAGTGGATCTCTCTCTGGCTCCGACCCCCGCCGTCGGCGACTCAGTCGCCCATATCATAGAGGAGATCGGCATAGAGCAGTGCGGCGCTCCCGGCACCACGGCGGCTCTGGCGATGCTGAACGACGCGGTCAAGAAGGGCGGCGTCATGGCGTCGTCCCACGTGGGCGGGCTTTCGGGCGCCTTCATCCCGGTATCGGAGGACGCCGGCATGATAGACGCCGCGAGATCCGGCTGCCTTAAGATAGAAAAACTGGAGGCCATGACCGCGGTCTGCTCGGTCGGTCTCGATATGATAGTCATCCCCGGCAACACCACCGCCGAGACGATCTCCGCCATCATCGCGGACGAAGCCGCCATCGGCATGGTCAACTCCAAAACCACCGCCGTCAGGGTCATCCCCGCCGTCGGCAGATATGTGGGCGAGGAGCTCAGCTTCGGCGGGCTTCTGGGCGCGGGCCCCGTCATGCCGGTCAATATGACTTCCCCCGCGAAATTCATCGCCCGCGGCGGCAGGATCCCCGCGCCGATGCAAAGCCTTAAGAATTAATCAGCACTTACTTAGTCACGCATGATCAAGGAGAAGCCATGAAACGCAGATTTACCGCATGTATTATCATGCTCGCGATACTCTCGTCGCTGTTTACCGCAGCGTCGGCGGCGGCGTATTCGACCGGCGACGTGGACGGGAACGGTCAGGTGCTCGCAGACGACGCGCGTCTAGCTTTAAGGGCGTCGGCAAAGCTTGAAAATCTGAGCAAACAGGCGAAAGCCGCCGCAGACGTGGACGGCGACGGTCAGGTGCTCGCGGACGACGCAAGGACGATCCTGCGCGTCTCAGCGAAGCTCGAACGATTCAGGGAAGATTCGCCCGTTCCTTATTACGAGCCCGCCGTATTCATATCTTCCTCCGCCTCCGCCGTTCTCGATCTGGGTTATATCGATCTCGGCGATAATTATAAACTCACCATGAGTTCCGTTCAGGAGACCGAATACAGCGAACAGATGGACGCCTGGTACAAAACGTACGACGTAAATCTGAACGATACGCATGAGCTTGACGGAGTCGCAGAATTGCGCGTTCCCTACTCCGCCGACCACGTCGAGGCAGGGCAGGATCCCGCGAAATGCGTAGCGGCGATGTACCTGGACCCGGAAACCGGCGGATGGGAGCCCGTGCTGTACGACGTGGACGCCGCAAACCGGGAAATCGTGATCTATACTGACCATTTCTCCACGTTCGGCTGCTTCACCTTCAGAAACGAGAGCAGCCGCATGGCAAAGGCGCTCTCCGTTTCCGACGTCGGTGCGGCGGACACAGCCGCGGCGGTCGCCGCGATGAACGAATATATGGATAACGGCGGGGAAGCCGGCGAAAAATGCCGCGATTTGGCAAGACCGTACGCCGAGACTTTCCTCGATCAGCTCAAGGGACGCGCCAACGCCGCGGCGGATAAAATGACGAACTGGTCGAATATCGCGAACCTGCTGATGGCGACGACGCCCGGACTGGAAAGCGGAGTAAACGGTTACAAAACGACCAGGCTGCTCTGGAAAGATTTCGGATACGCCGGCATCGCCTGCGCCGCAATGTCTCTCGTGATCCAGATGGCAAACGACGGAAAGACGCCCGCCGACGTAGCGAATATGTATAAGGACGCCATGTATCTGCTCATCTCCGTTTCACAGGATTCCCTTCTGGGCACCATAGGCTCCGCCGTCTGGGTCGTCGACCGCGCGCTGACCGAGATGAACACGTACGGCTGGAACAAGGTCAAAGACGACCTGAAAGCGTGTTACCGCTGGTACATGGAAAAGGAAAACCGCTGGCACGGCAAGCCGCGCACCATGCCT
>JAILQN010000211.1 GCA_024699005.1 Clostridia bacterium | reverse complement strand
CCGATGCCGCGGGACGCCTCGAAATCTATCGCCTTCTGCATATTCGCGATAAGATCGGGGATCGACAGCGAGTTGGTGATATAATCCGAGACCGCGAAGAACGCCTCCTGGTTCATCTCGCCCGTATCCGGGTGATAACCTCTGAGAGCGGCGATCTTTTTTGGAAGCTTGTTCAGAAGGGCTGTGTTGACCACGCAGGCGTGACCGTCGTATTTGACCATGAACAGCGGCTTGCCGAAGGTCACTCCGTCAAGCTCCTCACGGCTGACGAGATGCCCCTCCTCCACAGAGTAAGGCGACGCGCCGAAAGCGATGAGCACCTTGCTGTTGTCCCTGCCGGCGTACTCTTTTATCATTGACAGTATTTCTTTGTTGGACGCCGCCTCCATGACGTTCAGCCCCGCGTGGAATGCGGAGAAGGACGCCATATGCTGATGGGTGTCCGCAAAGGTCGGGATAAGCGCCCTGTCACCAAGCTCGACGACCTCTGCACCGCTGTATTTCTCCGGCAGGTCATTGCCGACGATTGCGATCCGTCCGCCGTCCTCAACGAGATAGCTGAAAACATCATTATTCGCGTTAACTGTCAAAATTTTACCGTGATAAATTTTCATGTCTTTTATTCCCCTTTCTTCGAAACCTGCGGTTTCACTTTCACCATGCTTTCAAGCTGCAGCAGCGGTTGAATGTTCCGGTTGCGCAACTGCAACAACGGCAATATATAAAATCAGCAACCATAATTATTCATTATTCATTCTTCAGTATTCATTATTCATTCAGAAAATCCTGAAAGGATTTTCGCTGAAACTCACTCCAGCTCAAACGCCCCTGTATAGAGACTGTAATACGTCCCGCGTTTTGCGATAAGCTCCTCGTGGCTGCCGCGCTCGATGATCCTGCCGTGGTCAAGCACCATGATAACGTCGGAGTTCTTGACCGTGGAGAGCCTGTGGGCGATAACGAAAGTCGTCCTGCCGTTCATAAGGCTGTCCATACCGCGGTTGACTATCGCCTCGGTGTGGGTATCTATCGAAGAAGTCGCCTCGTCCAGAATCATCACAGGCGGATCCTTAACGGCGCAGCGGGCTATCGCCAGAAGCTGTCTCTGTCCCTGCGAAAGATTGGTGCCTCCGGCGCGCAGCTCGGTATTATACCCCTGCGGCAGACGGGTGATGAAGTCATCCGCTCCCGCCAGCTTCGCCGCCTGTATGCACTCTTCGTCCGTCGCCTCAAGCCTGCCGTAGCGGATATTCTCCATGACCGTCCCGGTAAACAGGCTGGTCTCCTGCAGAACAAGCCCCAGGCAGCGGCGCAGATCCGCCTTTTTTATCTTATTGACATTAATACCGTCAATGCGTATCTTGCCGTCGGCTATATCGTAAAACCGGTTGATAAGGTTCGTTATCGTGGTCTTGCCGGCGCCTGTCGCGCCGACGAACGCCACCTTCTGACCGGGCTCGGCATAAAGAGTCACGTCATACAGTACCGGCTTGTCCGGAGTGTAGCCGAAATCCACGTTGAACATACGCACGTCGCCGCGCAAAGGCGTATATGTGATATCGCCGGTCTCTTTGTGCGGGTGTTTCCACGCCCATTTACCGGTGCGCTCGTCGGTCTCGGTAATATTGCCGTTTTCGTCCTCCTTCGCGTTCACGAGGGTGACGTAGCCGTCGTCGACCTCCACGTCGCTGTCCATCATCTCAAAGATCCTGTCGGCGCCGGCGAGGGCCATGACTATCGCGTTGAACTGCTGCGAGACGTTGTTGATATTGCCGGTGAATTGCTTGGTCATATTGAGGAAAGGCACGACTATCGAGACGCTCATCGCCATGCCGGACACGCTGAAATTCGGCACCTTGAACACCAGCAGCAAACCGCCCACGAGCGCGACGAGCACGTACAGTATATTGCCGATGTTCTGATTGACCGGCCCCATTATACTGGCGTAGGTGTCCGCCTTGAAGGAGTCTGCCATCAGATCCTCGTTCAGTCTGTCGAAGCCCTCCTTCGTCTGCCGTTCGTGATTGAACACTTTGATGACCTTCTGGCCGTTCATCATCTCCTGGATATAGCCCTCGACCGCGCCTGTCGATTTCTGCCTGCGGATAAAATATTTCGCGGAACCGCCGGCGAACGTTTTTACGGCGAACACCATAAGGACGATGCCCAGCACGATAAGTATCGTCAGCCAGCCGCAGAACCAGCACATTATGCCGAACACCACGACTATGACGATAAATGAATTCAGAAACGCCGGTATCGCCTGGGAAACGAGCTGCCGCAGCGTATCGATATCATTCGTATAATGACTCATGATATCGCCTTTTTTGTTGGTGTCGAAGTATCTGATGGGCAGGTTCTGCATCTTGTTGAACATCGCCCTGCGCATCTTGTCAAGGTAGCCCTGGGTTATGTACGCGCCCATCTGCTGATAGGCGCACGCCGAGATAATCGACACGAGGTACAGGCTCCCCAGCAGCACGACCATAGGCATGATCTCCGCCTTTGCACTCTGCCAGTCGCCCGACGAGCCCCATTTTCCGATGGATGCTATGACGTTCTGCAGGAAGAGCGACGGAATGGACGATACCACAGCCGTGAAGATGATACATACTATCATGAGCGGGTACAGCACCGGGAAGGCCTTGAACACCGACTTTACTATCCTGATAAGAGTGCCTTTTTTGAGCGCAGGCCGCTTCCGGGCTGAGGTTTCCGCTCCGGGACTTTGCCCCTTGGAACTTGGAACTCGGAACTTGGAACTACTCATCCGAATCGCCTCCCCTCGTCTGCTCCTCGAAGATCTCCCTGTACGTCTGAGAGCTCTCCATAAGCTCGTCGTGCGTGCCCATATCCTCGATATGGCCGTTATGCATTATGATTATATTATCGGCGTCCTGCACCGACGCTACGCGCTGGGCTATGATTATCTTGGTCGTCTCAGGTATGAACTCTCTGAAACCCTTGCGGATAAGCGCGTCGGTCCTGGTGTCGACCGCGCTGGTGGAGTCGTCCAGAATAAGAATCTTAGGTTTCTTGAGCAGCGCCCTGGCTATGCAGAGACGCTGTTTCTGCCCTCCGGAGACGTTCGCGCCGCCCTGCTCTATATAGGTGTCGTAGCCTTCGGGGAAAGTGTTGATGAATTCGTCCGCCTGTGCCAGGGCAGCCGCCGCGCGTATTTCTTCGTCGGTGGCGTTTTCATTGCCCCAGCGCAGATTGTCCGCTATGGTACCCGAAAACAGGACGTTGTTCTGCAGCACCATGGAGACGCTGTCACGAAGTACGGTCAGGTCGTAATCGCGGCAGTCGACGCCGCCCACCCTGACGCTTCCGACCGTCGGGTCGTAGAGCCTGGGGATGAGCATCACGAGCGTGGATTTCGCGGAACCGGTATCGCCCAAAATGCCGACCGTCTCGCCGGAACCTATATACAGATTCACGCCGTCAAGAGCGTACCGCTCGCCGTCCGCCGCATATTTGAACGAGACGTCGCTGAATTCCACAGAGCCGTCCGCGACCGCGGAAACGGGTTTTTCGGTATTAGTGATAGACGGCTCTTCATCCAGGACTTCCACGATCCTCCTCGCGCCCTCCGCGCTCATGGTGACCATCACGAATATGATCGAAAGCATCATCAGGCTCATGAGTATCTGGAAGCCGTAGGTCAGCATGCCGGACAGCTCGCCCACGCCCAGGTCCGCCCCGGAACTGCTGATGATTATATACGAACCGAGCGTCAGGACCGCTATCATATTGGCGTAAAGGCAGGTCTGCATAAGAGGTCCGTTCAGCGCGACTATCCGCTCCGCGCGGGTAAATTCCCGGCGGATGGCGTCCGAGGCGCGCGCGAATTTGTCCTTTTCGTATTCCTCGCGGGCAAAGCCCTTTACGCTGCGGGCTGCCATCACGTTTTCCTCTATCGACTCGTTCAGCTTATCGTATTTCTTGAAAACGCGTCTGAACGAGGGCAGGGCTTTGTATCCGATCAGCAGAAGACCGCCGAGCATGACCGGCACCACCACGACGAACATCAGGGAGAGTTTGCCGCCCATGACGTAAGCCATTATGATCGAAAAAATGAACATCAGCGGAGCCCTCACGGCGCCGCGGATTATCATCATAAAAGCAAAACGCACGCTCTCCACGTCGGTGGTCATACGGGTGACGAGCGAGGACGAGGAGAATTTGTCTATATTGGAGAAGGAAAACCTCTGCACGCTGTAGAACAGCATTTTCCGCAGATTCTTCGCGAAGCCCGCCGCCGCATTGGAAGCGGTGTACGCCGCAGCAGCGCCGCAGGCAAGAGAAAGAACGGCGAACATGAACAGACTCACCCCGCGCTTTACTATGACGGAATACTCGCACCCGGCGTTGATGTCGTTTACGAGCTTGGCGATGATAAAGGGAATGATGCACTCGATGACCGCCTCGCCCAGGATGAACAGCGGCGTGGCGATCGCGAGCCCCCTGTACTCGCCTATTCCTTTCATCAGTTTTTTCAGCATATCTGACCTCCGCAGCGTGCGTTCTCACACGCCCTTTGACCTTGCTCCTTGTTCCGCGGAACTTGGAACTTGGAACTTTGAACTTGGAACTAATATAGCATTCTTTAAAGCTTTAATCAACATAAAATATTAAAAATATTTGATATGAGAACAAGAAATTTCAACGGGAACAAGAACATCGCCGGAAGCGTCGTTTCCGAGCGAAGAAAGGTCCTGCATATGAAGCAGAAGGACCTGCTCACGCGCCTTCAGGTAAGGGGCGTGGATCTCAACATTTCCGCCCTGTCCAAGATAGAGGGCGGGCAGAGGATAATAAGCGACATAGAGCTCGCCGCCTTATCGGACGCGCTGGGGATAAGCGCCGACGAACTGCTGGGCAATTCGGGATTCAAGCTTAATTGAATTATCTATTTCAACAAATTATAAAGCGAGTCAAGCCTGTTGTTTAGAGGAAAAAACAGTTGATAAATCAGGCTTTTCAGAGTAAAATAAATACTGAATAAAAAAGAAACGGGGTATAATGATATGGGTTCTTTCAGGAAAGTCACCATTGAAGATCTGAACGTAGCCGGCAAGAGAGTGCTTGTGCGCTGCGACTTCAACGTAAAAATCGAGAACGGCGTCATCACCAGCGACAAGAGGGTCGTCGCCGCTCTTCCTACGATCAGGTATCTTATTGACAACAAGGCAAAGGTCATCCTCTGCTCCCATCTGGGCAGGCCCAAAGGGCAGTTTGATCCGGCATTCTCCATGAAGATCGTCGCGGAATGCCTTGAGAAATATCTCGGTCAGCCCGTCAGACTCGCGGAGGACGTTGTAGGCGAGAGCGCGAATAAGCTCGCCGCAGAACTCAAGAACGGCGAAGTCATGCTGCTCGAGAACGTCCGCTTTGAGCCAGGCGAGACCAAGAACGACGTTGACCTTTCGCGCAAATTCGCCTCCATGGCAGATATTTTCGTGAACGACGCTTTCGGTTCCGCTCACAGGGCGCACTCCTCCACCACGGGCGTAGCCGCGTTCGTAAAAGAGACCGCCATCGGCTACCTCATGCAGAAAGAGGTCGAGGTCATGGGCGAAGCGCTCAACAACCCCAAGAGGCCGTTCGTTGCCATTCTCGGCGGCGCAAAGGTCTCCGACAAGATCGGCGTCATCGACAACCTTATCGACAAATGCGATACGCTTATCATCGGCGGCGGCATGGCGTACACCTTCATGAAGGCTCAGGGTAATGATATCGGCACATCCATATGCGAGGATGACAAACTCGATCTTGCCAACGAGATCATCGCCAAGGCCCGCAGGAAGGGCGTTGCATTCCTTATTCCCGTTGACAACGTCATCGGCAGGGAATATCGCCCCGATACTCCGTACATGAGGATCTATTCCGACTCCATTCCCGACGGCTGGATGGGCCTTGATATAGGCAAGATCACACAGGAGCTCTTCTCCAAGTCTCTCATCGGCGCCGGCACCGTTATCTGGAACGGCCCCATGGGCGTTTCCGAATGGGACAACTTCGCATCCGGCACCATCTCCGTCGCGAACGCCGTTGCCGAGGCGACCGACGGCGGCGCCGTATCCATCATCGGCGGCGGCGACTCCGCGGCTGCCATAAAGAAACTGGGCTTTGCCGACAAGGTCACCCACGTTTCCACCGGCGGCGGCGCTTCCCTCGAATTCCTTGAGGGCAAAGAACTTCCCGGTATCGCGTGTATAGCAAATAAGTAAGGAGAAATCATGAACAAATCCGTTAGAAAAGCCGTTATAGCCGGCAACTGGAAGATGAACAACACTCCCGCCGAGGCAAAAGCTCTCATCAATGAGATGAAGCCCCTCGTAGCGGACGCGGACTGCGAAGTCGTGCTCTGCGTGCCCTATATAGACGTTTACGCCGCCATGGAAGCCGCGGAGGGCTCCAACATAAAGATCGGCGTCGAGAACTGCCATTGGGCGGCAAAAGGCGCCTTTACGGGCGAAGTCAGCGCGCCTATGCTCAAAGAGATCGGCGTTCCCTACGTCATCATAGGCCATTCCGAGCGCAGGCAGTATTTCGGCGAAACAGACGTCACCGTACGCGACCGTGTCCGCGCCGCTCTTGACGCAGGTCTTACAATAATCCTCTGCGTGGGCGAGGTGCTTGAGCAGCGCGACCTGGGCATCACCGAAGAGATCCTTCGCATGCAGACCAAGATCGCTCTTCAGGGCGTGACGCCAGAGGAGCTCAAACGCATAATCATCGCCTATGAGCCCGTATGGGCCATCGGCACCGGCAGGACCGCAACTCCCGAGCAGGCTAACGAGGGCAACGCTCAGATCAGAAAATGCGTTGCGGAGCTCTACTCTAAGGCTGACGCCGACGCTCTCACCATTCAGTACGGCGGCTCCATGAACGCAAAGAACGCAGCGGAACTTGTTGCTCAGCCCGACGTGGACGGTGGACTTATCGGCGGCGCATCCCTCAAGGCCGCAGACTTCGCAGCTATCGTAAAAGCAGCTTCCGTCTGATTTTCAGTAATACAAAAACGCCGCGGGCGCAGTTATCTGTCGCTTGCGGCTTATGTTTAGTAATCAGTTCCAAGTTCCAAGTTCCGGGTTCATAACTCCACATTAAAAAATCAAATAATGGTAGATGATCTCACACTCCTTATAAAAAAGACAATCCGCGTAAAATACCGCAGCTACAAAAAGTTCTGCGAGGCGGCGGATATCCCGCAGACCACGCTGTCCGGCGCTCTGAAGCACGGCGTGGGCGGCACTTCGTTCGATACCGTAATAAAGATCTGTTCCGAACTTGACATACGCCTGATGAACGGTATATACCCGGTCACGCTGACAAGCGAAACCGCCGATCTTATAACCAAGCTCTCGCGGCTGGACGAAAAAGGCATACACACAGCCGCCACAGTTATCGAAATGGAATATGACCGCATTAAACGCGAAGACGGCGAGTCCGCCGGACTTCCCCACTCGGCGCTTGATCTGCCGTCGGAGGAATCACTCAGAGCGTTCGCGGAAGCGATAGACAAAGAAACATGAAAACCGCATTTACCATCGAAGCACCTTATATCAGCAGGCTCGCAGCGTTAATCACCGCGCCGGAGGATCATGACCCGCAGCGGGAGAAACTGCCGGTCATCCTCTTTCTGCACGGCTCCGGGGAGTCGGGCGACAGCTCGCCCGGACAGCTGGAACGCGTCAGTGCGCACGGCATCCCGAAATACTTTGCGGAGGATCCCGATTATAAAAACCTGCGCGTCATCACGGTATCTCCCCAGTGCCCCGACGGGCTGATCTGGGAGGACGTCTCGCTCCAGACCATGGAACTGCTCGACAAAGCCATCGAAAGGTTCGGCGGGGACAAAGACCGCGTTTCGGTCACCGGGCTGTCCATGGGCGGCTTCGGCACCTGGCATCTGATCACAACGTTCCCGGAGCGTTTTTACCGCGCGGCGCCCATCTGCGGCGGCGGAGTCTCCTGGCGCGTGGACGAACGGCTCAGCGGCAAAGAGATACGTGTTTATCACTCCGTGGAAGATCCTTCCGTGCCGTTTCAGTATTCGGCGCTGCTCGTCGAAAAAGCTCAGAAGATCGGCGCGGATATCTCCTTCACCTCTTACTGCGGCGAAGGCCACGGCTGCTGGAGCCGGGCATATGAGGATACGGATCTTATAGAATGGCTTTCGGGACAGGGTGGACTCAATGGATAAAACGAAAAAACTCCGCATAGCAGGATGGCTGCTGCTTATCTCGTCGGCTGCGACCGCATATTTTTACACGTTTGCGTATATCAAATGGAACATACCGCTGTACGGCATAGCGATGGCGCTCATATTCTTTGAGGGGGCGGCTGCTTTCGCGCTGCTCGCGAAAGCGAAGGATAAACCGGTAAAGAGCGTCCTGCTTTCCGCACTGCCCGGCGGCGCGATCGCTATAGGCGGCGTGTTCATTTTCTCGTTCATAGTCAACGTCCTTATCTACCACGAGGGCGGGGCGGCGCAGGCTTCGGCAGTCACTGCCGTTTTCGGCTTTGTCTTCGCGCTTTTCTGCGCGATCCGGTTCGAAAAGCATATGCCAGACAGCACCCTTTGGAAAAAGCTGCTTTCGGTTTTGCTCTGCGTCTGCGTTTTCTGCTGCGCGTTTTTGCCCGTCCTGCCGACGCTGCGGCATTACGCCTGGAGAAACAGCAACCGCAGAGTCGCAGACCCGACGGGTCTCAACATCTATACGAAAAAGGAAAGCACCGCCATGACAAACGCAGATCTGTACGTCGCTCCGGACGGCAACGACAAGAACGACGGTTCCTTTGAACGTCCCATCGCCACGTTGGAAAAAGCCCGCGACCTTGTGCGGGCAATGAACAGGTCCGACAGGAACGGGATCACCGTCGCTCTGAAAGCGGGAGAATACCGGGTGACCTCTCTTGTTTTCACACAGGAGGACAGCGGAACGGAGGATTGTCCCGTCACGTACTGCGCGTACGGCGACGGTGAAGTGATACTGAACGGCGGCGCAACTCTGACCCGCGACGCGTTCACCGAACCTACAGGAGATATTGCCGGCCGCCTGCCGGCTGACGCGAAGGAACGCGTGTTATCCGTCGATCTGTCTGCTCTGAACGTCACAAGAGAGCAGTACGGTGAGCTTTACGCCATCGGTTCCTATAACATGGCGAACAAATACGACGGCGACTGGACAGGCGATCTTTACTGCGAACTGTTTATAGACGATCAGCGCCAGACCATCGCCCGGTATCCCAACGGCACGCAATACCTCTATACCGGCAAAGTGATCTCCGAGGGTAAAGGAAACGACAGTTACATGTCGTCCTGGCTCGATCCGGAGCATCTGCTCCGCAATCCGGAATCCGACGTGTATAAAATGGACAAGGCACTTTCCGAACGGATCAAATCGTGGAAAACCACGGACGGCGTATGGATGTTCGGTTATTTCAGCAACGACTGGGCGGACGCCTCCACACCCATAGGAACGGTGGACCATGAGAACCTCACGATCTCTCCGGCGTTTGCCGCGATGTTCGGCGCGAAAGAAAAAGCCCCCTACTACTTCTTCAACGTGCCGGAGGAACTGGACGCGCCCGGCGAGTGGTATCTGGACCGGGATAACGGCGTTCTGTATTTTTATCCTCCCGAAGACTTCTCTGAGAACTCAACTGTCGAACTTTCGCTCTCCACAGACAATATAATAAAAGCCGACGCCGATTTCCTGACCTTTGACGGCTTTACCCTCAAGGGCACCCGCGGCGACGCGGTGAACATCACAGGCAACGGCAATACCGTCAGAAACTGCCTTATCAAAAACGTCGCGGGCAACGCGCTGCTCGTCACGGGATACGACAACCTGATCGCAGACAACGAGATCACCCGCACGGGCAAGGGCGGAATCATACTTGACGGCGGCGACAGGGAAACCCTCGCTCACAGCAATAACCGCGCCGAAAACAACCTCATCCATGACTGGAGCGAGATATACGAGACCTATCAGCCCGCCTTTACCCTGAACGGCGTGGGCAATATATGCTCACATAACGAAATGTACAACTCCCCTCACGAAGCGGTCACGTATTCGGGCAACGATCATATGATCGAATATAATATCATCCACGACGTGAACCTGAAGACCGACGACGGCGGCGCGATATATTCAGGACGCCGCTGGGACTGGTACGGCACGGTGATACGATACAACCTGATCTACGATCTCGGCGCGGACGGACACAGGCCGGTGGGTATCTATATGGACGACGCCATCGCAGGGCAGACCATCTACGGCAATATCATAATCAACGTGCCGAAATACGGTCTGCAGCTGGGCGGCGGGCAGGACCTGATCGCCCACGACAATATCGTGATAAATTCCTATGAGCCGGTCAGCTTTGACGCCCGCGCTCTTACCGGGCTCTCCGGCGACGAAAGCAGCAGCTTTTATCAGGAATACAAAGAGGGCGGCAGGATATGGCAGCTGCTGTACGATTCCCCCTGGCAAAGCCCGGCGTGGCAGGAGGCATATCCGCAGTACAAACGTTACAGCGACGATTTTTCAAACACAGACGATCCCGATTTCGTACTGAACCCCGCTCACAATTCCGTGACGCACAATATCTTTATTTCGCCGGAAGGCACTATAGGCTGGGTCGCCGACGAAGTATACCAATACTCCGAGATCAGGGACAACGCGGTCTTCAAACTTTCGGCGCTCAAAAAGATCTTCGTCGACCCCGAAAACGGCGATTACACCGTAAGACCCGACGCC
>JAILQN010000186.1 GCA_024699005.1 Clostridia bacterium | reverse complement strand
GAGATGACCGTAAGAGTTACAGCGTCACCGACGTTGAGAAGAACGGCTTCGTTTGTCAGCGACGCGGGAACGTAATAATAGGTGTCGGAACCGGTAGTCATCAATATCGACATGAGCGGCAGCATCAACGTTCCCGATGATAATACGACCGACGAGCCCGGCGACTCCTCCGTCGTCAGCGGGATCATCTCGGATATCCGCTCTCACGTTATAGCCGGCACGACTTATTACTACATCCGCCTTGCCGGTTCCGACACCTATTATTACGTTCCCGCGTCGCTGTCCAACGAAGCCGTTCTTCTCAACGTCGGTGACGCTGTCACTCTTACGGTCACCTCCGCCGATTCCGCCATCATCCCCGCATCCGACGTTACTGTCGGTGAAACTGCCGAACAGCCGACACTGACAGAAGAGGCGACTGAAGAAGTCGATGAGTGAACAGGGGAGCCGTAACTACGACCGTCTGATCAAAGCGCTCCGCATAGCCTCGACCGTCATTATGGCGGCGATGCTGGCGCTCGTGATATATCTTATGGTAAAGTTCGATATATCGCTGAAAAACGCCGACAGTATCGCTGACAGGCTCACGGGCGGAGCGCTCACGGTCGCTCTCATCATCATAGGTTTTTCGGTCGTAAAATCCTTCGCTCTTATCTTTCCTCCGGCTTTGATCTTCGCTGTTTCCGGTATATTCTTTGAGAAACTGTGGATGGCGATCCTCGTCAACTTTATAGCCACGGTCTTCAGCCTTATCCTTCCTTATTATCTTGGCAAGCTGACCGGCTCGGGGATGCTTGATTCCCTCAAACGCCGGTTCCCGAAGATCGCGAAGCTCGACTCCTTCGCCGGAAGAAACGAGTTCGGTATCGTGCTTGTAGTCAAGGCGTCGGGTATGCTTCCGTCCGATCTTTCAAGTCTCATCTTCGGCGCGATGGGCATGAGCTTTCCGAAGTATTTCATCGCGGCGAACATCGGCATGCTGCCTCTCAACGTCCTTTGGGCGCTGCTGGGCAATAAGGGCGACCTTACCGATCCTCTGAGCTATCTCTACGTTTTACCGATACTCATCTTTGCCGTAGTCGCGGCTGTAGTGATGAACAGGCTTTCAAAAAAACCGGCCGAAACTGATACAGAAGAATAAACAAAACGCTCCGACAGTTTTTCTGCCGGAGCGCTGTTTTTTAAAGGGTGAGGTCTCTCACTCTGTTTCGGAGATACCGAACGCTTCATTGAGCATCTCGACTATCTCCTGCGTGAAGGTGTTCATATTGGCAAACCTCAGGCCGTATTTTCCTCTCAGTTTTCTGAGATCGTGCTTGTCGCCGAGGGTCGAAATGAACATCAAAAATTGAGATTTCGGTAATTTCAGGACTTTCTCACAAAGAGTCACATAATCGGTGTAGACCGGCGAATTTTCGCCGCTTTTGAATTCCATTGCGAAGAATTTATCTTCTACGGTAAACACAAGATCAAGCTCATGTCTGTTGGAGTTGACGATCTCCTGAACTGCGGTGTCGCACAGCATCTCAAAATGATAACCGTGCTTTTCGCAAAACTCTCTGACCGTGTTTTCTGCATTCACCGCGGCATACTGTTCAAGCCACGTTCCGGTGATAAGCTGCCTGACTATAGTCTTTTCCGAGAGTTTGTAGGTGATCACCTTTCGGTCGTCGGAAGCCTTGAAGCTGTTGATTATTCCGTAATCCGACAGCTTCTGTCCCATCTGCCTGATCTCGCGGTATTCGCTGTCCGTTATATTGAGTATCTCGGGCGGGGGGTAACTGAATTTTGTTTTCCGCGGGTCAAAATAGGCCTTCGATATCCTGGATTTGATCTGTTCGAGTATTCCGCGCGTTATGTCATAATTATTGCCGACATACACGCAAGCCTGCGTCAGCAGATCTTCGCCGTTTGGCAGATCGATACATTCTATGATGGATATGCGTTTTGATTTTAAATAACTCTGCAGATGCGGGCATTCACCGTTGGAGTAGGGCCTGATGTCCTTTGCGTTGTCCGTTGCGGTTACGTCCGACAGCTTTTTCGGTATCGCGGAACCGCGAAATCTGCCGCTGTCTTTTAACCTGTCTATTCTGACGGAAGCACCGCCGCAGAGAAGATCAAAACTGTAAGCGCCTTCCTGTTGGCCTGTGAGCTCTTGTTTCTTACCTGAAAATAGATTGAAGAAACCAGCCAAGAATTCTCCTCCTTTCTATAAACATTATACAGTCGGTAACGTTTATTGTCAAGATAAATCGCATTTTGAGCTATAAGGCCGGATTATCGACCTGATCAAAGTTTCAAAATTCGGTATTGACTTTTTATGATTTCGATGTTATTATATCACTGTTCGCGGATATGGCGGAACTGGCAGACGCGCTAGATTCAGGTTCTAGTGGGGTCACACCCATGCAGGTTCAATTCCTGTTATCCGCACCAAAAGCGCTTGCGCAGGCAAGTGCTTTTTTGTGTTTTGGTTTGTTGTGCGATTATGAAAAGGGAGCCCGTCGTTTTCCTGTAGGCTCCCTGAATATTGTTTGCTTACTTTACTTTATACCGGCGAAGAGGTTTTTGATCATCGCTATTAACGTCCTGAAAAATCTTACTATCTTCTCAGGTATGAACTCATGTCTGTACGGGGCGTCGGTGCCTTCGCCGCAGTAACAGCCGATGCTGCGTGACAATACCGCGTTTCCGTAAAAATCGACTTCGCGTTCGGCAACCGGCACTTCAATTCCCGCGCCGATAAGCGGAGAGCACTTTGAAAGCATAAATGACGCAGGATCGTCCGGATCGTTTCCGCTGAATCCGGGCAGCGTATTGAAAAGCTCGCCCGTGTTCGGCATCGATAGGCAGTTGTAATAGCAGTTTGCGGCAATAACGCTGCCTTTATATTCTCTCGGGTCAAGAGACGGATTCATCCTGAAACCGTCCTGCATTACGATGATATTATTCACAAAATAAGAATCGTAGAGTTTATCTATATCGAACCGCTGCGAGTTCACTATCGTATTGTTATAGAACATTAAGCCCGTTTCGCCCGGACCTCCCGTAAGCGCGTTCCTGCCTTTTCCGTCATTGACCGTAAGACAGTATCGAACAGTGTTGCCGACCTGAGGGCTCGTTTTGGCGTTGTTCACGACGAACCTTATGTTGTCGTGAGAGTAAACGTACTGATATGTGCAGTGATTCGTTTGCGAGTCAAAATCGACGGTCATTCCATCGCCGAAATTTTTCTGACCTGCTATCTCGCAGTATTCTATCGTGCTGTTTTCGCTGCCCCAGAACCACGCGGCGGCTGTGAAGTACTGTATCCCGCCGTTTTCGTCCACGCCTTCGCCCTGACAGCAATCGATCGCTCGACAACCGGTCATAAGAGCTCCGTCGCATATGCCGATGATCACGGCTTCGGCGTCCATATCGTGGAAATAGGTATCGCGAATAACGGCGTTTTTGTTATAGACCGGTCCGCATTCGCAGAATTCGTCGTTATTCCACGGACTGCCTTTGCTTTGATCGAAAGCTCCCCACAGACTTATCCCGTTTCCGCAGTCAAACATCTCGCATTCAGTCACGGTAAGACCGTTGACAGGATAAAGCGATCTCGCCGGCAGACCTTTTACCATCACGCATGCTCGGGCAGCAGCCGCTCCGTTTGAAAGATTATCACGATACGTCACCTTGTAATTCTGAATATCGTGGATAACCATAGAGTCGAGCGTGATGCCTTCGCTTTTACCGTTAAGCGCGTCGATCCATATACCGCCGCCGTTATGGGCGGTTATCTCAAGACCTTTTACCGTAACGTAAGAACAGTCGAACAGGCGCAGCACCTCGGCAGACTCGGAAGTGGTCAGCAAGGGTTTATCTCCTTCGCCGTATGACGAGATTATGATGGGAGAGTCCGGCGTTCCGCGGCTGTCACTGACGGTCAGCGTGCACTCATACACGCCCCCGCGCCTGAAAAGCACTTTGTCGCCTGCCGACAGCGAGCATTCCGTTACGGGCACGCTTTTCCATGCAGTTTCGGGCGAAAGACCGTCGCCGGTCTCGTCGCTGCCGTCTATACTGTCAATATAATAAGAAACTCCACGCGTGGCTTCATCGGCATATACTGCCGGCAGACAGCATGTGAAAAGAAATATTAAACAAAGCAGGACAGCAGCTGTTTTTCTCATACCGAACCTCCGAAAATTATAATTTATTTTACAACATCGGATGATTTATTTCAATACTCGGAGATTCCGTATCAATAAAAAACCGACCCGAAACGGGCCGGTCGCGTAATGCGGAGATTAATGTCAGGCGATCCTGTGACCGTCGGTGATCTTGATCTTGCCTATGATGGGAGCCTTTATCTCGCCGACGAACGTATCCTCCTCAAAGGTGAAGGAGCCGGTCAGTTTTCTGCCCGGAAGGACTGAGATCTTGCCTTCGCCGGAGATGGTCTTGCCGTCTTCTTCTTCCTTGAGGTTCATGAAATCGATCTTCGCGGTCTTGAGTCCGCCGGGCAAAGTGACGTCGATAGTATATTCGCCGTTTTCATCCTCGCCGATAACGAAACTGACTTCACCGCGGGCGAGACGGAC
>JAILQN010000055.1 GCA_024699005.1 Clostridia bacterium | reverse complement strand
GCTCGTATCCGGATACGTAATAAAATGATATTCCGTCCATGCTGAAAAGCCATATCGCTTTATCGGCTGCAACGTCGGTATCCGCGAAAAGCGGGAACGAAACTTCGCCGTCCTTTTGCCTTATAAGGACGGCGTCGTCTTCCGTTATGATCACCGGCGAATCGGGCGACGGCCCGCACGGTTTGTATTCGGTGTTCAGTTTATGCGGAAATATATCCTGTATCATCTTGATTTTTGAGCTGTAGGGGCGGGCCTGTGTGCCCGCCTGCAGGTCGTGCCATGGTTCGGGCGACCACACAGGGTCGCCCCTGAGAATTTATTATATATAGAAAGCCTTTCTGAACCATTCCCGCATCTTTGCGGAGCGGTTGCAGTAGAGGAAAAAACCGGTCAGAGCGAGGAAGCATGCCGAGCAGATGAGCCCGACCGCGAAGAACGTGAATATTCCCGAGAGCAGCCATGAGACCAGTCCCGCAAGCAGGCTGACCGCCGTCAGATCGATAAGGATATGCGATACTATGGACGTCCAGTGATGTTTCCGCCGTCTTATCCAGATGATGAATATCAGAGCGGACAGAACTACCACGCCCATGGCGGAATAAGTCGTGCCGAACATCCAGGGCTCGTTGGAGTTCATCACAAAAAACACGTAAGCGTAGGCGGCGCTGGCGACTGAGTCGAGCGCCCAGAGTACGTAAGGGGAGGGCTTTTTCAGGATGAAAGGCAGCACGAAGTATATCCACACAAGAGCAGTCGTGGATATTACGTAGACCGACCACCACGAGCTTCTGACGAAAAAGATATTCACAAGCAGCAGCACGATATTCGGCAGCAGCATGATCATGGTGATGATAAATGCGATGAACCGCCGTTTGACTCCCGCGGGGATCTCGGTGTTCTCGCCGAAGGGCGACGTCTCCGCGCCGGACTTCGCCGCAGAGGGGTTTATTACCGGAGTAGAGCAGAGCGGGCATTTTCCGGCGTTCGCGCTGAGCTCCACTCCGCAGTTTACACAATAAGACATATTTTACTCCCTGTGTAAGCACTGATTAATTCCTGCGCATACGCCGGATCAATCAGCACTTACCTGTTGCTTTCGATCTTCACGTGCAGCCCCATTTTCACAAGGGCTGTGAAAAATTCTCTTTCGACGTCCGTGTCGGCGAAACGGTCGGAAAAAGTGACGGTCATCACGTCCCCGACGGTTGCGACGCCTATCCTCGCGCCGTTCACCTTGCCCGGCGCCGGGAAGAAAATGCCGCTCTGTATATGCCGTTCCAGCTCCGGCGGCAGATCTATCCTCCCGAGATTGGTTATAAGGCAGGAAGTGGTCTGCTCGGCCGTTACGGCAAAGGATAATCCCACGCCGAGATTTTTTATGAACAGCGGCGTAGCCCGCAGCAGCGGGTTCCGCTCTATCGCGGTATTGGCGGTTATGAGCGCGTTATGTTCTTTTACGTCGTTTTCGAGGGCGAGCTGATACTTCACCTGACGCAGCAGTTCCTCAAAGGTATATTCGCCCTTGTTCGGATCGACTTTCACGCGCATGCAGATGGTAAAGTTCCTGAGCGTTTCCGACCCGAACGCGCGTCTCAGATCCGCGGGGATCTGTATGGAGACTTCTTTTTGTTTCCGTGATTCCGCCCGCTGTTTCCTGATGAGTATGTCCAGCATCATCGCGGCGAGGTACTCCGTCACGCTCACGCCCGCGGCCCGGGTGATCTTATGGAATTCCGGAAAAGAAAACGAACCGGAGATCAGGCTCAGCGTATGGCGGGGCATGGGCAGACCGGAGGCGTGATACACGAATTTGTCCCTGCGGTCAAACTTCGCTCCGGACGTCGCGTATCTGATGAATGAATCCTCCAGCTCCTCCGCCGTCGCTTCTTCGTTTATATCAAGCACAAAGCCGCCGACCGGGATCGTCTCCCCGCGCAGACGCAGATATTCCGCGGTCAGTGTGGACAGGAAGACGCAGGCTCCGTGGCCGTCGGTCAGGGCGTGGTAAAAATCGGCGGAGATCGTGTTGCCGTGATATCTTATCTTGAACAGATAGCCGTTGTTTTCGCGGAATTTGACCCGGTACAGCGGATTTTTTATGTCCGGGTGGACCTGTACCGGTTTGTCGTTGTGTTCCAGATAATACCAGAAAAACCCCGGCCGGATCTTCACGTCGTAGCAGGGGAAGCGCGGCAGGGTCTTCTTCAGGGCTTTCAGCAGCAGTCCGCTGTCCACGTCTTCTTTCAGACATAAAGCTACCCTGAAACTGTTGGACCATGTGGAGGAGTTCTGTCCGGGGAATATCTTCGCGGCGTTGTCCAGTTTGAACCAGCGCTGCCGTCCGGCGGTCTGTTTATCGTTCGGTTTCATATTTTGTTGTCGGGGGGCGTTGTTCAGCGGTGAGTTTTATACCGTTGCGGTGACCTGTGACGGTATCAGAGTTTTAAATACCCTGCCGCGGCAGGTCCGTCAAACGGAGTACCGGCGGTTTCCGCTGTTCCGCCGCAAAGGGGACAGCGTACGGCGTCCGGATGCAGATATACGCCGCCGTCCGGGCAGAATTTATCGTCCGTCCCGGGAGCGTCCGCAATGCAGTCCGCGCGGGAGGTGGTGATCTTTACGCCGCAGCCGTTTTTTACAAGCTCGCGGAACAATTCCCGTTCTATCGAGGGATCGTTTACGGTATTAGAAAAGCTGATATGCACGTATCCGTTGAAGCCGACTGCCGAACAGGCCTTGGGCTGGCCGTAGACTGCCGTGCTGCCGTTTATGAATTCCAGCAGCGCGACTTCATCTGCCATGGCGGGCGGGAGAGTGATATCGCCGATGTTCGTAAGGTTTACGGTGATCCTCTCAACGTGGGACCTCATCTGCATTTTCCGCAGTACCGGATTCATTATTGACAGCGGCACGGCGCGGACTGCGGGATTGTTTGCAAGGGAATAGGAACGGTTGATGAACGCCTGCATTTTCTCACGCGTTTTGCCGGCCTTGATCTGCCCCCGGATGACTTCCGAAATCTCCCGGACTGTGACGTCCGTTCTGCCGTCCGGTTCAAAGCCTATCGGGATCTCGCTGACGAAATTCCGGAGCGTCCCGGAGGGGAATATCTTTCGCAGGTTGATGGGTATATTTATACGCACAACGTCAGTGACCGGCGCCGGCGCGGTTTTTATGACGGAATAAATCAGCAGGCAGGCGAGATATTCGGTCACGGTCAGTCCGAGGGGCTTCGACAGGGCTTTCAGTTCCGAGGTTTTTACAAGCCCGCCGGTTACGGTGATGGTATCACACCCGGGCGTAAGCTCCGTGCCGTACGTTTTGCCGCGGAGCGGGCTTTCGGTTTTATCTCCGTGTTTCCGGTAATAAGTCCTGAAGGCGTTGTCGCTCTCATCAGGTTCCATATTGCGTCCGGGCAACTTGACTTCGGGGAAGTCCGCCTCATCCGCGCCTTTAAGGATAAGATATTCTGCGACGACCGCTTTCAGGAATTCCATCAGGGCGTTGGCGTCGGTGAGGACGTACGACAGCTCTATTGCTATGCGCGTTTTGTAATAAAGCACCCTTATGTCCGGCCCGCCGAGCTTGGAAAGCCACTGCGCTTTCGACGGTTCCTCATTTTCGGGCAGAACCTTGATATTATCATCATAATCAAGAGTCGTTGCGAAAAAGCCCTTGTGGATCCTGCGCATAAGCATCGGGAAGCGTGGCGCGACGAGCCCGACCGCCGTTTTAAGGGCTTCGGGATCTATATCCTCTTTCAGCTCCGCCGTCAGGCGGTAAACACGGGACGCCTCCCCGTGGTGCAGCGACGCGAACATCGTCGCCGCGGTGTCGATGGGTATCCGTTTCTCGGTCATTATGCTGTCTTATCTGATTGTATGAATTCCAGAACTCCGCCATTCATCAGTTCCGATGCCGGAACGGTGAAATCGTTGAACGATTTTCCGTTAAAACTTGCTGAACTTACGTAAATATTCTCATCCGACTGATTCAGGACTCTGATCTCAAGCGTATTGCCGTTCCAGAGTCTGATCTTCGCGGAGCTGACGATCGGGGAGGCGAGTATGAACAGATCCTGCCCCGCCACCGGGAACAGACCGACGGCTGCCAGCACGTAAAGGCTCGAAAGCGCGCCGGAGTCGTTGTTGCCCGGGATGCCTCCGGCGCCTTCGGCGAACATATATTCAAGCCCGGCGCGGATGATCTCGCAGGTCCTGTCATGCCTGCCGGCGAGGGTATAGGTGAACGGCGCTTCGGTATCGGATTCGTTGTTGAAGCCCTCGAACCGGCCGAGCTTTATGCCTTCCGCTACGGGAGAATAATCATCCGGATCGGTGGGCTGTACGGTGTCCGGCGCGCCGTAGCCGAAGAATCTGTCCAGCAATCCGCAGAAGCGCTCTTTCCCTCCGGCAAGGTCGATCCTTGACTTCATATCCACCATCTGACGGAAGGAGTAATTGTAAAGCGT
>JAILQN010000324.1 GCA_024699005.1 Clostridia bacterium | reverse complement strand
CCTTTACGGATCAGAACGGCTATCCGCTGTTTTACACTGTCACTCACGAAGGTATGGCGTTTATAAACAGAAAATATTTACCTCTTATACAGAACCCATGAAGAAAATACTGATAGCAGGATGCGGGCACGGCGGACTTGTGGCCGCGGCGCGCCTCGCGGAGGCCGGGTACGACGTTACCGTTATTGAAAAACAGAAGAAAGAGGACCTGGGCCACGACTGGGAGGACAGGTTCTCCTTCCCGGATTTCTGCGCCGCCGCGTGCATAAACCGGTCGGATTTCCCCGAAGGCTCATACCGCGACAGGGGCGACTGTGTTTTTATAAGCCCGGCAAAACGCAAACGCATAGAGATCAGCTTCCCCTCCGGCAAGCGCCAGTACGTGATGTGGCGCAAGCCGCTTATCGGGCTGCTGCTTGACAAAGCGGAGAACGCGGGAGCGAAATTCATGTTCGAAACAGAAGTTATTTCTCCCCTGTGCGAAAACACCGCGGTCACAGGACTTGCAACCTCTGACGGCGAGATGAGAGCCGATCTGGTGATCGACTCCGCCGGCGTATTTTCGCCCGTGAGAATGAATCTGCCCGAACAGTGCGGTATAGAGAAACAGCCGAAGAACGGCGATCTGTTTTACGCCTGGCGGGCGTATTTTGATAAAACGGATGACGCAAACCCTGAGTATCCCTTTGAGGTAAGCCTGTATCACGAGGGCGAGAGAGGGCTTTCCTGGTTCTGCACGAATCCCGGCTCCTGCGATATACTTATAGGCAGAGTGGATAAGTTTGATGACGCCAAACTGTCGGAGCTCATTAACGGTTACCGGACGGAACACTCCTGGTGCGGGGAAAAGATCCTGCATGGCGGGCAGCGGGCTGTAATACCCGTCAGAGCGCCGCTTTCCCTGATGGTTTCCGACGGCTACGCCGCCGTGGGCGACGCGGCGTTTATGACCACGCCCATGAACGGCATGGGCATCGACCTGTCCGTAAAGGCCGGACGTTTGCTTGCAGAAACGGTTATCGCCGCCGGAGAGGCTCCCATGACCGCAGAAGTCCTCTGGGCTTATAACAGGGATTATCACAGGAAATACGGAGCGGAGACTGCAAGGAACGCCGGGCTCAAGGACGCGCTGCTCGCCATGCCATCCGAAGGTGTGGATTTCCTTTTCGAGAGCGGCGTCATAGCAGCTTCGGACCTGGCCGGAGGCGGCAGAAACACCGATTTTAAATCGCTTCTCAACAAACTCAGAAACGGCATGAAAAACCCGAAATACTTCTTCGCGGTGCTTAAAGGTCTTATCAAGGGCGGGGCTGTCTCAAGGAAACTCGCGAACGCTCCGGAGAAATATGAGCATGAGAAGATAAAGCAATGGGCGGGGATTTAGTGCGGAGTTTTTGTTGATGCAGGCTTCAGAATACATATGCCGACAGGGCGGAAACCGGTCCGCCCTGTGTTCTTTTTTCGGATAAATCAGATTCCCAGCCCCGTCGCGAGATCGGCAAGCGCCGAGGTATCCGCGCGTTCTATCCTGCCCGCGTCCGTGAGCTCGGCGAACTTCGTGTCGATAGGCAGTCTCGCCGTGAGTCTGATACCGTTCTGCTCAGCGATATCCTCAAGGCTGCTCTGTCCGAAAATATAATGCCTTTTTCCGCAGTCCGGGCAGTCGAAATAGCTCATATTCTCTACCAGCCCGAGAACGGGAACATTCATCATTTTCGCCATTTTGACCGCCTTGGTCACTATCATGGACACCAGATCCTGCGGCGATGTGACGACGATAATCCCGTCGATCGGCAGACTCTGAAACACTGTAAGCGGCACATCGCCCGTTCCCGGCGGCATATCCACGAACATACAGTCTATATCCTTCCAGACCACGTCCGTAAAGAACTGCTTGATAACGCCGGCCAGCACGGGACCGCGCCACACAACCGGGTCGGTCTCATTTTCGAGCAGCATATTGATCGAAATGATATTCACGCCCTTCGCCGTTATTGCGGGGTAAATATGCACGCCGTCACCTGTGGCTTTTTCGGTTATGCCGAACGCCTTGGGGATGGACGGCCCGGTTATATCGGCATCCAGTACGGCAACGTTGTGCCCTCTGTTCGCAGCCTCCACGGCCAGCAGCGATGTGACGAGCGACTTACCGACGCCGCCCTTGCCGCTTACAACGCCTATTATCTTTTTGACGCTCGATAACTCGTTAAGGCTCTCGACGGGTATCTCATTTGCCGCCTGCTCCTGCGCCGGCTTCGGCGGATCTTTGCGGTATTGCGGTTTTCTTTCTTCACTCATTTTTGTTCTCCTGATCCGTTAACTGTTAACCGTTAACTTATAATATTTCCTTTTATTCCGTTGATAACTGTATCATGCACGATCGCGGCAAAACGTTCTGCCGGCACGGCAAAGCCGCCTCTTATCCATTCCCGGACATCCGCAACAACTCCCGCGACCGCAAACCGGGCGACATATTCCGCTTCGGATTCGCCGCCGTTCACTCCGGCATCTTTTATAAGGGCGATCATAAGATCCGGCATCTCTTCAAACATCAGATCGACGATCTCAACGCCGCTGATCTTAACTGCCATGAACCCGGAAAGCCGGGGTTCGCTTTTTATTTTTACGAACAGCGCGGCAAGGCTTTTCCGGGACCCCCTGTTCACAAACGCGTCCACGATAATATCGCGCAGAGCGTCCAGAGCCTCGGCTGTCAGCGCGGCGATGACCGAATGGATATCCGCGTAATGCTGATAGAACGTGCTGCGGCTGATCCCTGCATTTTCGCATAATTCCGCAAGGGATATCTGTTCAGGCGACTTTTCGGCAAGAAGCCCGGTCAGAGCCGATTTTATCTTTTCGCGCGACTGCACCGCCCGCGCGTCCTGTCTGTTGCTCAAAACTAAAGAATGATAAGACTCTTATCTGCGTTCGTCAGGTTCCTGTGTCCGTCCGGGGTAATGAGCGCCATATCCTCTATCCTGACTCCGAACCTGCCCGGCAGATAGATGCCCGGCTCAATAGTGACCACGTTGCCCTCTTCCAGTATTTCCTTTGACCTGGGATTGTCATACGGATGCTCGTGTATCTCTATTCCAACGCCATGCCCCGTGCCGTGACCGAAATACTCACCGTAACCGGCGTTTACTATAACGTCCCTGGACGCCATGTCCGCGTCGGAGCAGGCAAGCCCGGGGCGAAGGATACCGATTCCGGCCAGCTGCGACTCAAGCACGGTTTCGTAGACCTTCTTCATCTCATCCGTCGCGTGACCCACGGCGACGGTCCTGGTCATATCGCTGTGATAGCCTTTGTACACCGCGCCGAAATCCATTGTGAGGAAGTCGCCGTCCTTTATGACATTATCT
>JAILQN010000300.1 GCA_024699005.1 Clostridia bacterium | reverse complement strand
ATACAAGGGCGGTCTATCACGCCTATTCCCATATACACGAATGCCTCAAACCGTATCTTATCGAACAGGCTGCGGTCTCCTGCGAAACGGGCCTGCCGATGATGCGTCATCTGTTCTTTTACGACCGCTCGGATCCCGAAGTGTACGATATTGAGGATGAATATACGCTCGGCTGCGGGCTGCTTGTCGCCCCGGTCCTTGACAGGGCGCAGAGCCGCGATATCTATCTGCCGAAGGGGGAGTGGACGGATATCTTTGACGGAAAAGTTTATGAGGGCGGCCGTTGGCTGAGACGTTTCAGAGTGCCGCATGAAAGGATCGCGGTCTTCAGGGCCTCCGGAGCTCCTTCCGCGTATCTTGACTCCTCACTCGATAACGCGGCGCGTTATTTCGATGAACTCAGAACCTTGATGAAATAACGCAGGCGGAAGCCCGGGATACAATAAAAAAACTTTTGACAGATCAGCCGTTTTTTATCCGCCGATCGGTCAAAACTCAAAAATCACAGACGGCGGAACGTTCCCGGTTCCGCCGCCTGATGTTTTGATTACAGGGTTTTTAGTTTTCTTTTTTCATTATAACGGAAACGAACGCCGCAAGATTGGACACGCCGCTGGCGATAGAGGCAAGTCCCAGCGCCACTCCGATTATTTTTCCGGATAATGAGGGGTCAAGCAGTATGAACAGTCCGACAGCGAACAGAAGCACTGCGACGGTCACGCCGATCCACCACTGCTTCCACCCTCGCCTGCCCAGCAGCATGCTGCGCGGGCACTGGACGATCCCTATAACTATCATGGTAAAGCCCAGCAGGGTCGGCAGGTATTTTGCCAGCAGATCCGTAAAGCAGAACGCGAGAATGCCCATAGCGATCGCGATCACGCCTTCGGCGACGGATACGGCGCAGAAGTGTCTGACGCTCCTAGTGATAATGCCGAGGATAACATTGCACATTCCGAAAATGCAGAGCGCTATCCCGATGACAACGACGAAAGAGTTCATCCGTGAAGCCGGCAAAAGCAGGCCTATAACGCCGGATACCGTACAGACGACGCCTATGACAAGGCTGGTCCATGCCGCCGGCGCTTTTTTCAAACGCGATGATATCTGTTCCATGAAGTATTACTCTTTTTCTTCCTTGCCGTGGACGATCGTGATCTGGCCGTCTTTTTTCTCGACTTCTACGGTGCATTTCAGACCGATAGTCGCTATCGTGGCGATGATCATTGCCCAGGGGGCCGTCACAGCGCCCAGTATGGTGCCCAGTACGCCCGCGGTCATCGGTATGTTCAGAACGATGGTGTCCCCTTTACGGACTCGTATGTGCGTCACGTTGCCTTCTTTTACAAGCGTTTTGAGTTTGTCGATGATCTCGTCGACCTTGCTCTTTTCTGTTTCGGCAGTTTCCTGAACGGTTTCGTTGATTTTTTCTTCTTCCATTTTTGAGTCCTTCCCCGGATCTGTATCCGTCAGATTTTGCTGTCGCCGTCTCTTTCCGCAGCGGGATCCCGTCTGCCGTTGAAGAAAAAAACAAAAGCGACAAATTGTCATAAGCCTCTTGATTTTTACAAAAAGGCATGTTAGTATATTATCATACATATGTAGCCAAATCAACCAACAAATGTCGGTTTTGTGATGTGAAATCAACATTATAAAAAAATTGTCGAGTGAGGTGAGGGCATGAATCAGAGAGTCGCTCTGACGAAACGTCTGATAAAAGAGAATCTTCTGAAACTGCTTCGTGAAAAGGACGTGACCCGGGTGACCGTGAAGGAGCTTTGCTCGGCTTCCGGGATCAACCGTTCGACCTTTTACGATCACTACGGCAGTCCGCGCGACGTGCTGAAAGACATCGAACGTGATGAATTTATGTCGATGGGGCTTACGCGCTGCCGGACGAAAGAGGAAATCCGCTCGGAACTGATACGCATGTGCCGTTTGCTTTATGATCACCGGGAAACGCAGTGTATCCTGTTCCGCAACAATTCGGACGACGAGGTGGCGCAGACGTTCTCTGACCCGATCTTTTCCGCATTTGTGCCCGCGGCGTTTCTGGGGGATCTCGGCAAGCGTGATCCGGCGGACCTGGCGCTGTGTTCCACGTTCCTGTGCTTCGGGCTTTATCACGTGCTCAAGGAATGGCTGCTGAGCGGAGCGGATAAAACGCCGGATGAAATAGGCGATCTGATGGCGGATATAATATTGAAATAGCGGAGGCGAACACAATGGTTTTTCAAAGTCTGAACAGGATCAAACGCACGTCGATCATGACGTCCATCGTTCTGATGGCGGTGGGTTTTGTGATGGTCCTTTGCCCGGACGAGTACATCTATACGCTGATCGACGCGCTGGGTTTCGTTGCCATGGTCGTGTCGGTCGTGTCTGTTTTTGATTTCATGTCAAGCAAAAAGGCGCTTATACATTATATCACGCTCACCGGAGCTCTTGTCATCGGCATCATGGGCGTTGCGGTCATGATTTTCAAGAGTGATATGCTGCGGCTGATTGGCTGGTTTTCGGGCGTATTTCTTGTTGCGGGAGGTCTATACGGGATCTTTCACGCGCTGATCTTCGCCCGGCGCAGCGGACGCAGCGGATGGTGGATCCTTATCCCGCTCAGTCTGCTGCTTGCGCTCTTCGGTGGTTTTATCTTTATCAATCCGTGGTGGGATCAGACCGGAGCCCTGCTCAAGGTTATCGGCGGCACGCTGCTGTTCTCTTCTCTGGTCAGTGCGCTGCGTCTTATTTGGATCTGGCCGCTTAAGGGAGAATGAGGAGAAACGATATGGCAAAGACAAATAATAACGGCAAAAAAACGGATTTAAAGCAAGCAGCGCAGGTCCGCGCGACGCGGTTTCAGCATGAAGCGAAGGATATGAGTGCGCAGCTGAAGCAGATGCTCGCTGAAGAGATCGCCGCCTATAAGAAAAAAGAAAAAAAGCGCAGCGTCGAGATCATGGGCGTGTTCGCAAAGCATAATTTCTATACCGGCGGCTTTACGCCCGTGGAATTGCGTACGACTCTGGAGGATCTCGGTCCCACCTATGTCAAGATCGGGCAGATCATGTCCTCGCGCGTCGATATGCTGCCGGAAAGCTACTGCAGGGAGCTTGAAAAGCTGCGTCAGAACGTCAAGCCTCTTCCCGCCGAAGTGGCCCGCGTCGTTATCGAGCAGGAGACTGGGAAAAAGATAGATGAGATATACTCGGAGTTCAAGGATAAACCTCTGGGGTCCGCTTCCATCGCGCAGGCCCACGCGGGCGTGCTGAAGGACGGAACGAAGGTCGTCACCAAGGTGCAGCGTCCGCTGATCGCGGATATGATGCGCAGGGATTTCGTGCTTCTGAAAAAAATCGCCGCTATGGTAAATATTGTCGCCGAGGGTTATGATTCCGGCAGCCCCGTGGATCTTATGAGCGTTATCCTGGAGCTGGAAAAGGTGACGGAGGAAGAACTGGATTTTCGCGTGGAGGCGGAAAACACCCGCTTCTTTAGGGAGCATTGCATAGAATCCCCGGAAGTAATAGACTGCCCCGTGATAATAGACGATCTTACGACCGAGCGGATCCTGACCATGACTTTCGTGGACGGATATTCCATATCCAAAAAAGAGAGGATCAAAGAGGATGGCTATGATCCGATGTCTGTCGGAAGAGCCATCATCGATAATTATATGCATCAGGTCCTGGACGTCGGTACGTTTCACGGAGATCCGCATCAGGGCAATATAATGATAAGCAACGGAAAGCCCTTCTGGATCGACTTCGGTATGATCGGTCACGTCAGCGAGGCCAACCTGAATATGATACAGGGGCTGCTGCTATCGCTGCTGGAAAAAGACACGGAAGCTCTTGCAAACACTGTTATGAGCATGGGCGGCGCCGGCGCAAAGACGAACCGTGCGAAGCTCATGGAGGACCTTGACGGGTTCCTGGATAAATATATGACGGTCACGAACGTGGCGGACCTGGACACGGCGGTCCTTATGGAGGACCTTATGGCGCTCATATCCGAACACCACGTCCGGATGCCCGGCGAGCTTACGATGCTCGTGCGGTCGCTTGCCACGATCGAAGGCGTGATAGAGGAGCTCTGTCCGGAGCTTAACCTGTTCGAGCTGCTCACAAAAAAGCTGATGGAACGGGTAAAACAGAATTTTGACGTTCAGCAGCAGCTGCTCTCTCTCGGCAAGGACATGCTGGAGATGGGCAAAAAGACCGCGAAGCTGCCGGTCCTGATATCGGACGCTCTGAACAGCGTGGTCAAGGGCAGGCTTAAAGCAAACATAGCGCTGACCGGATACGACGAACTCCTTGATAAGGCGTCGGGAATGCTTAAGAACGTCATCCTTGCCATTTTCGCCTGCGTGCTGTTTTTCGGTTCCTGCGTGCTGTGCATGACGAAAATAGAGCCGCAGACGGCAAACGGTCTGCCCCTGCTCGCGGTGGTCGGATTCGTGCTGTCCGTTTCCCTCGCGGTTTATGCCGTGAAGCAGATGAATAAGAAGTAGCCGGCAGTCTTTCACGGCGGAGATTCGCGCCGCGAAGCCGGAATACGTTATTATCAAAACCTTTCGAGATGTCCGCCATCCGCTGCAAGCTCATTATTCACACTTTGAAAACGCTCCCGTTTCTTTCCGGAAACGGGGGCCGCGTATTTGTCGCCTGAGTGAAGAAATGTTCACAATAATAGCCAAATTCGCTATTGCAATTCGGGGAAAAATAGTATATATTAATTAAGTATAAATATATGCGAACAGAGGTCTTTCTATGAAATGTCCCAAATGCGGGGGAGAGATCCCCTTCTATAATCTGAAGCCCAACTGCAAGTACTGCGGGGTGAACATCATGTATTTCACCCAGGAGGAAGGGCTTGTACGCGACGCCAAGCGCACCGAGCTGGAGGGCGCCGCCGCCCGCATGATAATCGCGCGGGTCAAGGCGGAGTTCATCGGCTCCGGGCTCGTTAT
>JAILQN010000289.1 GCA_024699005.1 Clostridia bacterium | reverse complement strand
CTACTCCAACGGCGAGCCCGTTAAGGTGGTCATTTCCGACACCACCATCGGCAGGAACGGCGAAACGGCTCAGTGCGCGGCGCAGTTCAAAAAAGAGGGCGTGGACATCACCCTTTCCGTCACCCCCTGCTGGTGCTACGGTGCGGAGACCATGGACATGGATCCTAACACCATCAAGTCAGTTTGGGGCTTCAACGGAACGGAGCGCCCCGGCGCCGTCTACCTTGCTTCCGTACTGGCGACCCACGCCCAGAAGGGGCTGCCCGCTTTCGGCATCTACGGCAGAGAGGTCCAGAATATTGACGAGACCGGCGAGATCCCGGACGACGTACGGGAGAAGCTGCTCCGCTTTGCGAGGGCTGCCGTGGCTGTGGCGACCATGCGCGGCAAATCCTATCTGCAGATAGGCTCCATATGCATGGGCATAGGCGGTTCTATCATAGACTCCGACTTCTTCGAGAGCTATCTGGGCATGAAGGTGGAATCCGTGGACGAGGTGGAAGTCATCCGCCGCATGGCCGAAGGCATCTACGACGAGCAGGAATACGAAAAGGCCCTTGAGTGGACAAAGAAATACTGCAAAGAGGGCTGGGACAAGAACCCCGAGTTCGTCCGCAAATCCGACAAGGAGAAATCGGAATCCTGGGAGTTCTGCGTCAAGATGGCAGTCATCATAAAGGACCTGATGCAGGGCAACCCGAAGCTGCCCGAAAAGTTCAGCGAGGAGAGGAGCGGCCACAACGCCATATGCGCCGGCTTCCAGGGCCAGAGGCAGTGGACGGATTTCTACCCTAACTGCGACTACGGCGAGGCGATACTCAACACATCCTTCGACTGGAACGGCGCCAGAGAGCCCTTCATCCTGGCGACGGAGAACGACACGCTCAACGGCGTGACAATGATGTTCGAAAAGCTGCTTACCGGCAGAGCTCAGATCTTTGCCGACGTCAGGACCTATTGGTCCGGCTCCGCCGTAAAACGCGCGGCGGGCTACGAGCTTGAGGGGCACGCGAAAGACGCCGACGGTTTCATCCATCTGCTCAACTCCGGCGCGACCGCTCTCGACGCCTGCGGCGAGGCAGTGGACGAGGACGGAAACCACCTTATGAAGCAGTGGTGGAAGGTCACCGAGGAAGATCAGAAAAAGATCCTCGCGGCGACAGACTGGTGCGCCGCGGACAACGGCTACTTCAGGGGCGGCGGGTTCTCCTCGCACTTCATCGCGAGGCACGAAATGCCCGCGACCATGGCGAGACTCAATCTCGTCAAGGGCCTGGGCCCCATGCTCCAGATCGCCGAGGGCTGGATAATCGCCCTGCCCGACGACGTGACCGAGACCCTTATGATGCGCACCGACCCGACATGGCCCTGCGAGTGGTTCACTCCGCGCTGCGACGGTAAGGAAGGCAGCCCGTTCAAAACCGCCTACGACCTTATGAACAACTGGGGCGCCAACCACGGCGCGATCTCCTACGGCCATATCGGCGCTGACCTCATCACCCTCGCTTCCATGCTGCGCATACCCGTTGCTCTGCACAACGTGCCGGAAGGCGATATCTTCCGCCCGGCGGCGTGGAGCGCCTTCGGCATGGACAAGGAGGGCTCGGATTACCGCGCCTGCAAGACCTACGGGCCGATGTACAAGAACTTTTAAAGGTTCTGATTTCCAATAAGCAGGACATAAAGAATCCGCAAGAGGAAGAAAATTCCTCTTGCGGCAGTTTATTTTCAGGACGATATTCAGTCTTTATAAACCGAACTGCCCTGGATGTAGACCTCTACGGTCTCGAAATCGCCGTCGGCAATCGGGACTCCGATCGTGCGCGATTGAGTTGCGCCGGGTTTTATTTCCATGTCGTCATCCCAAAGGGCGGAAACATCCCTGAAAGTCACGTACTCGCCGTTTGCGTCAAGGCAAACGAACACCGCGCTGACGTTCTTCGCAGGGGCATCGGAATCATTTGTGACCGATACGGTAACGTTTTTGGTATCCGCGTTATACTCTTCGATATCGCCGGATACAGTCAGCTTTGAAATGTAATCGTCATAATGATCCGCAGGCTCGGCAGACAGTTCATATCTGACCTTCACGTCAGCGGGAACACCTACTAAATTGACTATGAGATAAGAAGTCTCCCCCGCGCCGAGCGCCCTCATCTTGGCCGCGGTGTCTTCTTTGACCTGGTTGCCCTGTGCGTCATACGCTACGGCTTTACAATTGACCTCCAGAGTTTCATCGCTGATATTCTTCACTATCAAAAGATAATGCAGCCACTGGGAGTCTTCGCCGTAAGTAGTATATATATTGACTACCTCGAGAGACTCCGGTACATAATCAGGCTCCACGGGCTCTTCGGGTTCCTCGGGTTCGGCGGGCTCGGCGGTGGGTGCTTCTGCTTCGTCTTTTTCTGTGACTGCGACGTCAGCATCATTTGAAGACTTTTCATCTGTTTGTCCGGGCTTGTCTCCGCAGCCGGCGAGCGCGAGAACAGAGCATAGCATCATGACGGCGAGCAGGATCGAAAACAATTTCTTCATTTGTCATTAACTCCTTTTCAGTATTTATCGAAACAAGTGTATTATAATCCGGTAATAAAGTCAAGCTGTTTTTGACAGCACGTTTTATACTGTATGTTCCGGCTGAATAATTCACATATTTCAGAATTTATGCAAAAACACAGCTCTCGCAGGTTTCGGTTATTGACTTTCGGGTTTGTATGTATATACTGTAAAACTGTAAATTAAATACCACTGATACGGGGAACCATCATGAAAAAGACATTATCACTTCTGTTAGCTTTTTGTCTTATCGCACTTTCCATGAGCGCCTTTGCACTGGCTGCGGATGACGCTAGCGCTTTCCGCAATGCCGGAGATGACGCGGTTTCGTTCCACGACGCTGCGGAGGGTGAAAAAGTCTTCACGAACGCCGCGGAGGTGCTGGACTACGTAATGGTCGGCAAGGACTTTACCACGCCCATACGAGTCGCGCCGGCAAAGCTCACCGTGAACGGCGAGACCCGCGACGTGTATTTTATCGCAATGCTCGGCATGAAAGGCGTGAGCGGACAGGTCAATTCCTCCGCGGGGGGCGGCACGGGTAAATACGCGGAACTTGTGAAGCAGGTCGCTGCGGAGATTGTCCCCGAAGGTTCCGCCGTGATCCTGGCAGGACACAGTCTCGGCGGCATGACCGCTCAGGAACTCCGGCGGGACAGCGGGTTCACGGAAAAATACGAGCTTATCAACGTGCTCTGCGGCGGCTCTCCGCTCATGAGCGAAAGAGGCGAAGCCGAGGGCACGCTCAACCGCCTGACCGATATATTCGACGTCATTCCGTATATCAGGAGCCTGACGCTTTGGTCATTCATCCGTCAGATAAAAACGGCGCACCGTGAAAACGGAGGCTATTTCCTCAATCCCGACGGGGCTCACAATCTTTCATACGCCAGAAGCGACGTCTGGGGTGGATACGACGCTTTGGGGTTCCCGGGCGGCGACGCGGTCGTCAGCTTCTTCGAAGCAACGGTACAGTCCTTCGGAGACGCGGCATGATTCCGCATTCAGAAAATAAAACAGCCGGCACCTCATGGGGCGCCGGCTGTTGTATCGGAAAAATTACTCCTCCGCAGGGGCTTCAACGGGGCATACGGAAGCGCAGTTGCCGCAGTCGATGCAGGTAGCGGCATCGATAACGTACTGGGAGTCGCCCTCGGAAATAGCCTCAACGGGGCACTCCGCGGCGCAGGCACCGCACATGATGCAAGCATCGGAAATCTTGTAAGCCATAATCAAACCTCCTTTTCGTTTAACTTATTAAAGTATATCATCGCTTGATTAAAAATCAAGTGTTTTTTGAAAAATAGGGAGCGTTTAACCGATGTTCAGAACCTTTTGACGCTCCCGGCTCCGGATCACTGCTGAAGGCCTCCCGAATCTCCGCCCATCATGCGTGTTAGGAAATTTCCGCCCTTTTTCTGTTTTTTGGGCTTGTACTTCGGGGGATTCTCCAGGCGCATCCTGGCGCTGCGGCTCTTTTTGAGCATATTATGCACGTTGATGAACGGCTCCATCATGGTATCGCTGACGTTCTCCAGCACCGTATTATACATCTCGTCGGTGTAGTCGATGGACCCCAGGACCGTCACAACGATCAGATCCTGCACCTCGTTCGAGCCGTCCTCGAACACCTCGTTAAGGATGTTGAACAGTCTTTTGAGCTTCTGCGGATTGCGGTTGCGGATGGTCTCTTCCACAAGGGAGTTCACGTTGTTCATAAAGAAATCCTCGCAAAGGAACTCATCGTAATACTGCAGGTGCGCGGTATACTTGTCCTTGAGCTCCGGGAAGATGCCCGCCAGACGCACAGCGAGGGTCGCAGGGTCATAGAGCAGCGCTCCGCTCCTGACCTGACTGCGGGTCACGGTCGCCTGCGCGCGGGTGTTCTGCTGCCTGCGCTGGATCTGCTTCGGAGCGAAATCGTCGCGGAGTTCCTCATCCAGTGCGTTCACAAGGGATTTCGCGTCGCGCTGGTCATAGTCCTCAGGCTCAAAAAGGAATCCGGAAAGCGGCTGATAATCGGAGTCGTCCTCGCTTTTTGCGTCGGCGTCGCCGGACAGCAGCATTACCTTCTTGTCACTGAACACAAGGCGTACTTTGCCTTTGTCGCCCTTATACTCAAAGTAGCCGCCGCCGTCGCGCGGGAACATCGGCAGATCGCCATGCCTGGCGTTTTCCGGCGTTACGGAAGAAAAGCCGAGGGATTTGAAGGTCGGCTCCAGTTCGTTATACAGTAAATTATAAACGTCTTGTCTTTCCATATTTTGTCCTTTTGGTAGGGGCGACCCTATGTGGTCGCCCGATAGAATTCCGGCATATTGCGGGCGACCACACAGGGGCGCCCCTACATCAGCATCTATCCGTTAAGAAGTGCGAAATTCGGTTTATTTGTTTTGTAAAGCTGTTTGAACACGGCGAAGTATTTGTCGTAGATCTTCTTGTTCTCCGCATCGGGGTAATACGTTTTGACTACAGGGATCAGCTTCTTTGCGTCGGAGACCTCCGCTATCAGCCCCAGACCGACAGCCACAAGCACCGCCGCGCCGACAGCGCCGACGTTCTGGGGATTGTCGACAGTCTCTATCTTTTTGCCCGTAACGTCGGAGAGGATCTGACAGGTGACAGGGGACAGAGCACCGCCGCCGACGAAACGCACCGGGTCGCCTGTCTTCACTTTGCGGTCTTCGGTCTCCAGGAACCAGCGCATATGGTAGCAAACGCCCTCCACAACGCTTCTCAGCATATCGGACTTGCCGGTCTCCAGTCCGATGTTGATGAACATACCCTTTGCCCGGGAATCTTCGAAGGGGCAGCGGTTGCCGTGCAGCCAGGGAGTGAACACGACTCCGTTTGAACCTGCGGGCACTTTGCTCATGACCTCGGTCAGATAATCGTAAAGGCTGGTATATTCCTTCTCATATGTGTCGGAGATCCGCTCCTTTTTGAGATAAACGCCGATCTCGTCCTCGCAGAGGTGATCTTTGACCCACTCCAGGCATTTGCCGGCGGTCTCCAGCTCGGCAAAATAATTGTACCTGCCGGGTACAGCGCCGGTGACCGCGGCTATCATGGCGGAAGCATCGACTATTGACTTTTCCACGACCGTCGATACCCAGCCGGACGTGCCGTTATAGATATGCGTATCGCCCGGATCTACCGAGCCTGCGCCTACGCCGATAAGCGAGGCGTCGCCGCCGCCGCCGAATACCGCGATGCCCGGGATAAGTCCGAGTTCCTTTGCCTGCGCCTCGCGCAGTTCGCCGATCTTTTCGGTGCAGGGGCGTATTTCGGGCAGATGATCGAAGTTGACGCCGAGCATATCCGTCATTTCTTTCGAGAAGCACTTTTTGCCCTCGCGTATGTCGTATAGCTCAGTCGCGAAGGCGGAATCGGGTGTCATACAGAATTCGCCGGTCATCCGCGCGATGAGGTATTCCTTTACGTCGAGCCATTTATATACCTTGGCGAAATTCTCGGGCTCGTGCGCTTCGACCCATTTGTATTTCCATACGGGATCCTTCACGGAGCCGGCGACCGCGCCGGTGATCTTAAGGGATTTGAGCAGTTTCGGCACGTTCGCCCCGGCGATCTGAAAGCCGTGCGCCATGCCCTTTTTAAGCTCCTCGCCTGCGCGCTGATCCATATAGCTCATTGCCCTGCGCACGGCGTTGCCGTCCTTATCAACAAGTACGACGCCCTGCATCTGCGAGCAGAAAGAGATACCGCCGATCCTGTCACAGGAGATGCCGGAAGCCTTGAGAGCCTTGCCGGTGGTATGGCACATTGCGGCCCACCACTCATCCGGGTCCTGTTCCGCTCCGCCGTCAGGGAGAACGTAAAGCTCATATCCCTCCGACGCGGCGCCTAAAAGCCGTATGGTATCGGTGATCTCAAAAATGCAGGTCTTGACGCCGGTAGTGCCTATGTCATAGGTAAGTGCGTATTCGGTTTTCATAATTCTAACCTTCCTTCCAGCGCTCTCGCCAGAGTCGTGCGGTCGGCGTACTGGATATCGGAGCCGACAGGCAGCCCGAAAGCTATCCTTGATATCATAATTCCCGTAGGTTTAATAAGCCTTGACAGATACATGGCTGTCGCCTCGCCCTCGACGTCCGAATCGGTGGCGATGATGACTTCTTTCACCTCGTCGGATGTAAGACGGGAAAGCAGTTCCTTGACCGTGAGCTGATCAGGTCCTACGCCGTCCATCGGCGAGATCGCGCCGTGCAGGACGTGGTAAAGCCCGTTGTAGCCGTTTGTTTTTTCTATCGCGATAAGGCTCTGCGAGTCCTCTACAACACATATCTTTGAGCGGTCGCGCCGGGGATTATCGCAGATAGCGCATACGTCGCGCTCCGTCAGATCGCAGCAGACGGGGCATTTGTGTATCCTCTCCCGCGCGTCCACGATGGCGTCAGCTATGTTCAGGGCGTCCGCCTTGGGCAGTCCGAGCACGTAAAACGCCAGTCTCTGCGCCGTTTTTCTGCCTATACCGGGCATCCGCTCAAACTGCTCCTGCAGTCTTGCGAGAGGTGCAGATTTTTTGGATCCGGGGAAAGCTCCCGCAGCGGGAAACCGCTCTCCGCTGTCCTTATCCGGGACGGCGGCAAAATGATTTGCCATTACTCAGAAAAGACCGGCAGGAAGTCCGGGTATGCTGAGCCCGTCCTTGTATTTGGACATCTCGCGATCCATCGCTTCGTCCGCTTTGCGCATGGCCTCGTTCAGGGCGGCGATGAGCATATCCTCGAGCATTTCCACGTCGTCCGGATCCACCACGTCGGGCTGGATTTTTATGGACTTGATCTCGTGCTTGCCGGAGACAGTGACGTCTACCGCGCCGCCGCCGGAGGAGCTGGTGAATTCGGAATTCTCTACCTCGGTCTGCGCCTTGTCCATCTGCTCCTGCATCTCCTGGATCTTGGCGAGCATCTGCGCCTGGGACTGATGCGGCTGCTGATTTGGTATTCTTGCTTTCATGTTAAAATCTCCTAATCGAATCTTATATCTATATTGCTGCCGGTCAACTGATCGACCGCGAATTTAAGTGCCTGCGATCCTTCTTTGCCTATGTCTTTATTGAGTATGCCCCGCATAATGGAAGAATAACCGGATATATGGAGCACATTGCCTTCAAGCGCGGTGGAGACGCCGCTCATAAGATGCACGGCGAAGCCGGGACATTTGGTCAGGATCATACCTATCGCCTGCGACCACTGCGCGGGACTTATGCCGGATATCACTGCTTCGGGCGCGGATGCCGGGGGAGCTTCTTCTCTCACGGGGATATCGTCAAAGCCGATGCTGCCGAAAGGGACGTCGTCGAAAACCGGTTCTGTGCCCTGACCGGCTTCATCAGCTGCCGGTCCGGAAGTCTCATCCGGCATATCGAACGGAGGTTCGTCGAACACCGGTTCGTTTTCCGCGGGAGGTTCGTCGAACATCGGTCCGTTTTCCGCAGGCGGCTCGTCGAATACCGGCTCGTTCTCCGCAGGCGGCTCGTCAAACATCGGCTCGTTTTCTTCGGGCGGGACGTCGAACGCCGGTTCGTTTTCTTCCGGGGCTTCGGCAAATACCGGTTCGTCGTCATAGTCGTCGCTGTCGTCCTCGAATACCAATCCCGCGAGAGGATCCGCGGGCTTTGCGGTCTCAACAGCCGGCGGTGTCTGTGCCGGAACCGGGATCTGCGCCGGCGCGGCGGGTTTTTCCGCTGCCGGAGCAGCGGACTGAGGAACGGCGGTCCGGGCCGCCGGAACGGGAACGTTCCCCGATTTTATTATCTCCTCTAACCTTGCGACCCGCGCGAACAGAGCGGAAACATCAGTGGAACGTTCGGGCGAGCAGATCTTCATAACGGCGATCTCGGCAGCCACACGCTTGTTTGCGGAATACTTCATATCCGCTGCAGCTTCCCTCAGTATATTGTTTATATCAAGTATGCGTTCCACCGTGAATGCCGCGCCCTGACGCTTATACTCCGCAAGGTCGACGTCGCTTGACGCAAGGATCTCGCCGGGGTCGTTCATGGATTTCGCCACGAGCAGATTGCGGAAATGATTTATCAGTTCGCTTGTCAGCCTCTCTGCGTCGCAGACTCCTGCGTGAAGCCTGTCCACCGCGACCAAAGCCGCTTTGATATCGCCGGCGGCGAAATCATCCGCGAGCTCAAAGAGGTAGCGTCTGTCAACAAGCCCCGCCGCCGCGGTCACAACGGCGTCCGTGACGTTGACCGATATGCTGATCGATCTGTCAAGTATGGAGATTGCGTCGCGCATGCCGCCGTCAGCCGCGCGGGCTATGTACATGGCCGTCTCGTGAGGCAGGGAAGCTCCTTCTTTCGACGCAATATATTCGAGCCTGCCCGCAAGATCGGCGGCTGCGATGCGCCTGAAATCGAACCGCTGGCAGCGCGATTTGATGGTGTCGAGCACCTTGTGCACCTCGGTCGTGGCGAGGATGAACATGACGTTTTCCGGCGGCTCCTCTATGGATTTGAGCAGGGCGTTGAACGCCTGCGTGGTCAGCATATGGACCTCGTCGATGATAAAGACCCGTTTTGAAGCGGTCATCGGCGGAAAGTTTATGCGCTCGATAAGTTCCCGCGCGTCATTCACGCCGTTGTTCGATGCGGCGTCGATCTCCTCCACGTCAAGTATAGAGCCGTCCTCTATGCCGCGGCAGATCTCGCACTCGCAGCAGGGATTGCCGTTCTGCGGGTTCAGGCAGTTGACAGCCCTGGCGAGTATCCTGGCGCAGGTGGTCTTGCCCGTTCCCCTGGAGCCGGTGAACAGATAGGCGTTCGCGGTCCTGCCGTCGCGCACTTCGTTCTGAAGCGTCTCGGTAACGGCGCGCTGCCCCACGACGTCTGTAAATGTCACGGGGCGGTATTTGCGGTAGAGTACTTCGTAATTCATAATTCAGTTCCAAGTTCCAAGTTCCTGGTTCCAAGTCCGGAACATTGAAACCGACAATCTAAAATCAAAAAATCACTGCGTGAGCGCTGTCATAAACGGCATTGTGATAATCGCAAGAAGCGTGCTGAAAGCCACAAGCTTACTTGCGACCGCCGTGTCGCGGTCGTACTTGGCGGAAAACATAACGGTATTGTTCGCAGTCGGAGCCGAAGCGGAGATGACGCAGGTCGTCGCCAGCGCGCCGGTGATCCCGAAGAGCTTCAGCACTCCGAATATACACGCCGGCACAAGCAGCAGTTTGATGAATGCGACAAGATATTGCTCCTTTATGCTGAATATCGTTTTCAGATCGGCGTTGGCGATATACGTACCCATTATCAGCATGGCGAGGGGCGTGTTCATGGAACCGATGAACCTGATCGGCTCCGTTATGACCTTCGGCAGATTCACCGAGAACAGGAACAGAATAAGCCCGGCCGAAACGGCGATGATACCGGGATTCAGAATGAGAGTCTTTGCGTTGAGTCTGAATTGCCTGCCCTTATTCATCAGAGCTATGCCGTGACAAAAGCAGAGTATATTGAACGAGGCTATTGCGCTTGAAGCGTAAAGGATGCCTTCCTGACCGACCACGGCGTTGACCAGCGGCAGAGCCATATAACCGACGTTGCCGTATACACATCCGAACTTATATATGACGCCCGTCTCCGTGTTTTTGTTGAAAAACGGGGCGCTGAGAGCCATCCCGATGAGGTGCGCAAGGAACGACAATCCGAACGCGATAAAAAAGCCTTTGACAGACGCTTTTGTAAACTCCGTGGTAAGGAAGGAATTGAGGATCACACACGGGGTTATAATGTAAAACATCAGCGAGGTGGTCGCCCTCGCGGTCGACTCGGTGTAGAGCTTCGTTTTGTCCGCGATAAAGCCCACCGCGATCATGATGAACAGTATTCCCACCTGCATCGCGGTCGAGCCGGCGTTCTGCCAGAACTGAGCCAAGTTTATTCCTCCGCGTTTGCGTCAGGAGTGTCCCCGGTCACTTCCGTAACGGAATCCGCCGGAAAAGCGATATCGGCATCCTCGGCGTGGAGCACGGGAAAAACTGCGGGAGCGTTTATCACCGACCCATCCTGAGGCGCTTCTTCTGCGGCATTTTCTTCGATCTTCTCGGGACGCGGCGGAGCAAGGAACATGGTGAGCGCAAAAACAAGAGCAAATACGCAGAAACCGATGTCTGCGAAGCTCAGCGGATAACCCAGCACGAGCTTTTCCGCGTTGCCTGAAAGAGTCAGTATTATTCTCGGCAGAGTGTAAGAGAGCGTCAGGAGCAGCGAGAGAGCGGCGCTCGTCAGGCTGAGTCTGGAGGCGCTGCCGTCCTCTACGCCGGAGGTGAGCCGCGCGAGCGAGAAGACGAACCAGAGCCTGGCGCAGAGCGAAAGCATCTGCAGCGTAAGCTCGGACACGTTGAGGTAGCCGATGGTTATGATAAGGCAGTTCACAAGCTCCGCGGCGATCCACAGAAACGGGAACAGCGCGGTTATCTTCAGCTTTGAAATAATCGATTTGCCCGAAATGAACGATATCGCATACACGAGCAGCCAAAGGACGGTAAGCGCGGCAAATACGGGAATTATCTTCAAAAGGGCGTCGGACAGTTCCACCTTCTGCAGAAGCGTGGCGGACGGTTCTCTGCCGTTTGCCCAGTGGTCATAAGTCTCGTACGCCGTCAGTCCGGCGAAAACCAGCGAAGCGAGCGCGAGCGGTATATTGCGCCCATCTATAAGGGCGGGGGTATAGCTTTTGCGGCGGACAAACGACAGGACCAGTATCGCAGATGCAGCCACAGCCAGTATTATATAAACCGCCTTGACCTTTAGATCCGCCGAATCCAGGTAAAATCCGGTCAAAGGATCCATGTTGCCCATCATAAGGTTTATCCTTAAAGGGCAGATGGCTATGATACCTATACAAAACACGATAAGCTGCAGAGCAGCGGGTTTTCTTCCGGTCTTCTTCATTTCGCTTTTTCTGCCTTTCTTTGTTCGATAGGCACGTATACGACGTGCGGCGCAAGACTTTTGTATGCCGGGCGGATTATCCTGCCGCCGGTATAAAGCTCCTCCATCCGGTGAGCCGACCAACCGGCTATCCTGGCGGTTGCGAAGAGCGGAGTATAAAGATCCTCCGGGATGCGCAGCATCCTGTAGATGAGTCCCGAGTAGAGGTCGACGTTGGCGCACATGGTTTTTTTGTTGTGCTTGATATCGGCCAGAAGCTCCGGAGTCTTTTCCTCGATTATGGACAGAAGACGGAAATCATCCTCAAATTCGGTGCCCCGGCTGAACGACTGCGCCTCCCTGCGAAGAATTGCCGCTCTGGGATCGGACAGCGTGTACACGGCGTGTCCCATACCGTAGACCAGCCCGGTGCCGTCGCCGCCCTCGCCGCGGATGATTTTGGCGAGATAGTCTTCCACCTGCGATTCGTCGGTTATGTCGCTGACGTTCTCGCGTATCATATTGACCATCTCGGCTACCTTGAGATTTGCGCCGCCGTGCTTCGGCCCTTTGAGCGCGCCTATGCCGACGGCTATCGAGGAATAAGTATCGGTACCGGACGAAGACAGGACCCTGACGGCAAACGTGGAGTTGTTGCCGCCGCCGTGCTCAGCGTGGAGCATCAGGCACAGGTCGAGCAGCTTCGCCTCTTCATCCGTGAACTTCTTATCGGAACGGAGATAGTTTAGGATCGCCTCCGCAGTGTGATGCTCCGGTTTCGTCGGATGCAGGTACATGCTCTTTTTATAGAACGCCCTGCGCTTCACCTGATAGGCGTATGACATCATGGACGGCATGGAGGCGACAAGCCAGAGAGACTGCCGCAGCACGTTTTCAAGCGAAGTGTCGTCTGGATTCGTATCATAGGAATACATGGCGGACACCGAACGCGCCATCTTGTTCATGATATTTTTGGACGGCGCTTTCATGATCATGTCCTCGGTAAAATTTTCCGGCAGATCGCGCATCTCGCCCAGCATCCCCGTGAATCTCTCAAGGGCGTCGGCTGTGGGCAGCTCGCCGAACAGAAGTAGCCAGACTACCTCTTCATAGCCGAAACGGTCTTCTCTGCGGCACGCCTCCACAAGGTCGTTCACGTCCACGCCCCTGTAAAACAGCTGCCCCTTTTTCGGGACCTTCTCGCCGTCGTTTATATAATAGCCCTCAACGTTGCACACTTTGGTCAGGCCCGCCATAACGCCTGTTCCGTCGGCGTTTCGCAGACCTTTTTTTACGTTGAACCGGATAAAATTATCTGTATCTATACGGTTTGTCGCTTCAAGCTGGCGCTTAAGAAGGGCAAGCGCATCCCCATCCGGAATAAAATCATATACTGATCTTTCGTCCATACCGATTCTCCTTTCCTCTGTTATTCCGTACGCCGGGTCACACCGTGACTTTCTCTTGATAACACATATTTATGAAACATTATAATATCACTTTTCATGGGGGATGTCAAGATTTTTCGGTTGCGGTGTCAGGGGTTGTCTTTTATATAAAATCATACGCGGGCAGCGCCGGCCAACTATCAGACGGCGTGGGCGAAGCCCACCCTTCATTATGCATTATATTATTCATTTTTCAGTCTTAGGTTTTCAGTATTCATTTAGAAAATCCTGTCTGGAAATACTGAAGAATGAAGATTTAAAACTTAAGAATGAATAATACAAAGCGAAATCCCGCCGCTTGCGCGACAGGATTTTCGCTTTGGCGCGGAAGGAGAGACTCGCCTGCTCACTACCGTTCGCGGCACGCACGCGGGCTTGCAAACAGTCACACCGGACTGTTTGCATTTCGCTTCGCGAAACCGCCCTGTTCGAGTCTCTCCTTTCTCTATATCAGAAAAAAGACACCCTTTTAAGGGTGTCTTTTTTCTGGCGCGGAAGGAGAGACTCGAACTCTCGCGCCGCTTTTTACACGGCCTACGCCCTTAGCAGGGGCGCCTCGTCACCAACTTGAGTACTTCCGCGGGTGAATTTATATTTAAAAAGGTGATGATATTTTTGAGATTGGCGGAGAGAGTGGGATTCGAACCCACGGTACCCGTAAGAGTACGACGGTTTTCAAGACCGTTCCGTTATGACCGCTTCGGTATCTCTCCTAAAGCTTTGACATAATAGCAAACTGAGCGGTGATTGTCAAGAGTTTTTTTATGAATACAAACATGGATACCTGCAGCGGCTTTTTATGAATACAGGCAGGGTCGCCGTCTTGAGACGGCGACCCCGGGAACAAAAAAACAAAACAAGAAAGGAGGTCAAAACTTATTTCATCTGACTGAAGTGTATCATACATGGTTAAAGTTGTCAAGTATTTTTTAAGTCATTTTAAAGTTTTATTTAAAATGACAGATGATTTTCAGTTGAAAAGCTTTTTACTATATGTTACAATAATCAAAAATATTTCCGGAGGACAATACTTTGCGAGAGAAACTGCCGCTCAATTTCGGTTGGAAATTTTCCGAGAGCTTTACGGAAGACATTTTCAAAAAATCGTTCGACGATTCGTCTTTTGCAACCGTCGATATACCGCATACGAACAAGGAACTGCCGTACAATTATTTTGACGAGAAATCCTATCAGTTCGTATGCTCATACCGCAAGCATTTCCGCCTGTCCGACAAGGCGGGCAGGGGAGAGAAGCGATTCCTGCTGCACTTCGAAGGCGCGGCGAATTACGCCGTCGTCTGGTTCAACGGCTCGTATCTCGGAGAGCATAAGGGCGGCTATACGCCCTTCACCTTCGACGTGACCGACCTGATCGCCCGGGACAACGTTATTTCCGTTAAGCTCGACTGCACCGAGAGGCGCGAGATCCCGCCCTTCGGCAACGTGGTGGATTATCTTTGCTACGGAGGCATCTACCGCGAGGTCTGGCTGGAGACGGTGGAGCCGGTCTATATCAGGGACGTGTTCGTCCGTACGCCCGACGTGCTGAACCTGAAAAAGCGCATGAAGATCGACCTTGAGTTCTCCGAAAAGGTGAGCGCAGACGTGCGGCTCGCGCTTAAGGACGCATCGGGTAAGACCGTCGCGGAAAAAGGCTTTCGCGCCGACGGGCGGAAGATCGCGGTCGGCTGGTCGGTTTCAGGCGTGAAGCTCTGGGATATCGAAGATCCGAACCTTTATACGCTTACCGTATCCTGCGGCAATGATGAGAAGACGGTGCGTTTCGGCTTCCGTTCCTGCGAGTTCAGACGCGACGGTTTTTATCTCAACAACCGCAAAATAAAGATAATGGGCCTCAACCGTCATCAGTCCTATCCGTACGTGGGTTACGCCATGCCGGCGAGCGCGCAGAAAGCCGACGCGGAACTGCTGAAATACCGGCTCGGCTGCAATCTGGTGCGCACTTCGCACTATCCGGACAGCGTCCACTTCCTTGACCGCTGCGACGAGATAGGGCTGCTCGTGTTCACAGAGATGCCGTCCTGGCAGTATCTGGGGGAGGGCGAATGGCGTGAAAACTGCCTTGACAATATCCGCTCGATGATAACGCGCGACAGGAACCATCCGTCGGTCATCCTGTGGGGCGTCAGGGTCAACGAGGGGCAGGACTGCGACGAGTTCTATACGCAGACCAACGCCCTTGCACGCTCGCTTGACGATTCGCGTCAGACCGGCGGCGTCAGGAATATCCCGCGCTCGCACCTTCTGGAGGACGTTTACACCTACAACGACTTCAGCCACTCCGGCGGGAAGATCGCCCTTATGCCCTCCGCGATAGTCTGCGGCACCAAAGCGCCTTATCTGGTGACCGAGAACAACGGTCATATGTACCCGACAAAGGCTTTCGATACGGAGAAAGTCCGTCTGGAGCACGCTCTGAGGCACGCGAGGGTGCAGAACGCCTCCCACGGGTCGAAGCGCATAAGCGGAGCCATCGGCTGGTGCATGGCGGATTACAACACCCACAAGGACTTCGGATCCGGCGACAAGATCTGCTATCACGGCGTGACGGATATGTTCCGTGTACCCAAACTGGCCGCAGCTGTATTTTCTTCCCAGCAGGAGAAGACTCCGATCCTTGAGACCAGCTCCTCCATGGATATCGGCGATCATCCGGGCGGGATCATGGGGCTTACCTATATTTTTACCAACTGTGACGAGATAAAGGTATATAAGAACGACGAGCTTAAGAGCGTTATCAGATGCGGCGAAAACAAACGCTTCAGGAATCTCAGACACTCTCCGGTCTGCCCGCTGGATTACATAGGCGACGCCCTTGTGAAAGAAGAGGGGATGGACCCGGTCGCGGCAAAATACCTTAAAAAAGCTCTTCTTGCCGCTTCTGAATACGGCTTCGTCATGCCGCCACAGCATTATCTGGAAGCTGTTTTCGCCTTCCTGAAGGCGGGGCTCAGCTTCTCGGATATGTATAATATCGTCGTCAAGTACTTCGCCGGCTGGGGTTCGGAGCAGATCGCATATAAATTTGAGGGCTATAAAAACGGCGAGCTTGTCAGAACGGTGGTCAGAACGGCCGTCACCTCGACGCATCTCCGCGCTGCGGCGGATAAGAGCGAGCTGTGCGAGGACGAGACCTACGACGTGACAAGGATCGAGCTGCTGGCAGTCGACCAGAACGGCAACCGTCTGCCATATGCGAACGATACGGTCAGGATAAGCGTCGACGGTCCCGTCAGCGTGATCGGCCCCTCCGAATTCGCGCTGATAGGCGGCGACAGGGCGTTCTGGGTCAGGAGTGTCGGAAAGTCCGGCAATGCTGTTGTAAAAATCGTCTCGGATACTCTCGGCGAACAAGTTATAGAACTGAAAGTTACCAAAGTGTAATTTTTGGGAGGGTCTTTTTTTCAATTGCAGTTTAAGAGTTTTTTATTAATGTACAGTTTATATTGATAAGAGCGTTTTCTTACTGAACGAAAGCGACCTGATTGTCGCCGGAGCTTATCCCAAAGCTCAGAACTCAAAACTCAGAACCTACGGAGTGAAAAACATGACCGGCAGCGAATATAACAGGATATCCGATATCCTGCGCGGCATAAAGAGCGGCATGCGCGACAGCTTTGCCGACCTTTACGCCATGTATGAGAAGGACGTCTTCTTTATTGCCAGCAAGGAGCTGGACAGCAAGACCGCCGCGGAGACCGCGGCAGCCGATATTTTCGGATATATCTATACCCATATCCAGTCGTTCAACAATCCCGCCGCTTTCGACAAGTGGGTCTATTCTGTGGCGGTGACGCGATCCGAAGCGCGTATGACTTCCATCGACAGGGAACTGCATGAAAGCGAACTGCTGATAGTGCCGGGTATAGGAGACAATATAGAACAGCTGATAGCCGGAGATAAGGCGGAAGCCGCCAAATATCCGGGCGGTGTGAACGTGGATGTCACCCTGATGCAGATCGTGGACAGTGTTATATCCGATCTGCCGCTCAGGCTTCGCTCGGTTATGATGCTCTACTATCTCGGCGGCCTGGATATCGACTCGATTGCCTCGGTCGAACGCGTGACCCCTGCTCAGGTGCGGGATATGCTTGCAAAGCTGCGCACGACCCTTATCACCGAAGAACATAAATACTCCGAGATGAATTACGGCGTGAACGGTTTCGTGCTTTGCCTGCCGCAGGTACTCTCCACTATGGCGAAGAGTATAGTCGTGCCGGAAAATGTATCCCGGAGGGTGGCTCAGCGTACCGGCATAAATCTGGTAAGCTCGGATGAGTATTATGACAGCGACGAGACCCGCAGGATCAGCATCACCACATCCGACGTGGACAACCCTTACGCCACGGGCAGGATCGACGACGGCAGACAGGGCATGTCCGGCGGTATGAAGGCGATCATCGTTTTGGTTGCGCTGCTTGTGGTAGCCGCCGCAGGCATGATAATCTTTTTCGCCGTGCGCAGCGGCAATCCGGGCAAACAGGGAGAGATCAATACCGGTGCCCCGGAAACCACGACTCTGGTCACCGTTGTCGTAACTACGCGGGAGCCGGAGACGGAGCCGACCGCCGTGACCACCACCGAGATGACCACTTCAGAGGTGACTTTGGTTCCGCAGCCCACGGAGCCGACCACCATTCCCGTGGTAACGATCGTGCCGCCTGCTACAGCCGCTCCGGAAACCACAACATCCGCGCCGGCGCCAACCGAAGCCCCGGAGACGAACGCTCCGGCGCCGGAAACCACCGCGGCCCCCGAAGACGATCTCGAGCCGGGAGAAGATCCGGATATTGATTCATGAAGTTAACGCTTGACTCCGACGTCCGCTATGTGAAGGGCGTCGGAGACGTACTTAAAAAGAAGTTCCTGAAGCTGGGCATAGACACCGTCGGGGACTTGATTTTCTATTATCCGCGCAGATACGAGGACTGGAGCAATCCCGTGTCGTTCGCCGACGCGCCGCATGACGAGCCGGCGTGTTTCCGGGGAACCCTGACGGAGCCGCTGAGACGTCAGTACACCGCGAGCGGGATACTGATGTACAGGACGCTGATCACGGACGGCAGCGGGCTGTGTAATCTTATTTTCTTCAATAACAAGTACGTGGAAAAAGCGTTTGAAGAGGGCGGGACCTATCTGTTCTACGGCAAGATGACGCCCGACCCGATGGGCGGACTGCAGCTTGTGTCGCCCGCTCATACGCGGGACGGCGAAGAAGGGCTGCGTCCCGTATACAGAATGACTGCGGGACTGGGCTCACCCAAGATACTCAAGACCTTCCGCGCGGCTTTTGAACAGGTCGGTGAGCTGATAGAGGAGACCCTGCCCGGGGATATCATCAAAAAATACGACCTGTATTCCCTGGCCGACGCGGTAAAGAACATACACGACCCGGCGGACGAACTCGGCATGCGCAAAGCCAGGCAGAGGCTGATATTCGAAGAACTTCTGACCCTGCAGCTGGGGCTGTTCCGGCTCAGAAACGCAGACAGGACAGCATCCACGGTCAGGATCGACTGCGCCGGTTATGAGGATGAATTCCTGTCTCTGCTGCCGTATCGTCCGACCGGAGCTCAGCTCAGATGCATAAGTGAGTGTGCGGCGGATATGTCCGGCGGCGCGCCGATGAGAAGACTGCTGCAGGGTGACGTGGGATCCGGCAAGACCACCGTCGCCGCCGCGCTTATCTACGCATGTGTCCGAAACGGATTTCAGGCGGCGCTGATGGCGCCGACCGAGATACTCGCGGAGCAGCACGCCGACGGTCTGAGCCGGCTGTTCGGAGACAGGATAAACATCGCCCTGCTAACCGGCAGCGTGCCGGCGGCGCAGAAAAAGAAGATAAAACAAAGCCTGATCGACGGCGGGACCGATCTTGTTGTGGGGACTCACGCGGTCATCACCCCGGACGTGGGATTCAGACGACCGGCGCTGTTCATCACAGACGAGCAGCACAGGTTCGGCGTGCGTCAGCGCGCGGCGCTTGCGGAAAAAGGTGAGCTGCCGCACGTTCTGTTCATGTCTGCGACACCGATCCCGCGCACCATGGGTATGATAATGTACGGCGATATGGACGTGTCCGTTATAGACGAGCTCCCCGCCGGAAGGGTCGGCGTCCGGACCTACTGGGTGAATACGTCCTACCGCGGGCGGGTATATGCCTATATCGAGAAATTCCTGCGCGCAGGGCGGCAGGGGTACGTCATCTGCCCGCGTGTGGACGAGGATGAGAACTCCGACCTTGTGCCTGTTGAAACGCGCTGGCAGGAGCTTGAACAGCGTTTCCCGGATTTCAAAGTGGGCATTCTGCACGGCAAACTGAAGCCGCAGCAGAAAGACGAGGTCATGCGTTCCTTTGCGAAGAACGAGACGCAGCTTCTTGTGGCTACGACCGTTGTGGAGGTTGGCATAGACGTGCCCAACGCCGCGATAATGCTTATAGAGAACGCGGACAGGTTCGGCCTGTCGCAGCTGCATCAGCTGCGCGGCAGGATAGGCAGAGGCAGATACCGCTCCGACTGTATACTTATGACCGACGCGCAGAACAAACAGGCGGTCGGCAGGATGCAGACGATGTGCCGTACGAACGACGGCTTTGAGATCGCGAGAGCCGATCTGAGGGAACGCGGCCCGGGACAGTTCCTGGGAGCGCAGCAGCACGGCCTGCCGGAACTGAAGATCGCGGACCTGCTGACGGATACAAAAGCCCTCGCGGTGGCACAGCGCAATGCGAGGGAGATAATAGATGCCGATCCGGACCTTTCGGCGCCGGAACACTCCGCCCTCAGGCGGAAGATAGACGAGCTTATGAAGCTCTATGACGCGTAGAAATTGAGAGCGGAGAGCGGAGTTCGGAGAGCGGGGATTTTTCGGCGGGAATGTTACCGCTGCGGAATTTACAATCGGAAAGATCAGAGATTATGTTCGACGGGAATGATATTTTTGCGGAACGGTACAGTCGATAATTTATAATATCAAATAATATCAAAACCTTTTATCTCCGCTCTCCGCTCTCCGCTCTCCGCTCTCAACTCTCAATGTTCCGTTCAGTTAAGAATACTCACCACGCCGTCTTCAATATGCCCGTCGGCAGCAGTTCCCGTGAGGAGGATGAGAGTTCCCTCCTCCGGGTTTTTGTATTCCGAAACAAATTCCATGGACCATTCGATTATAGACTCCGCATCTCCGTCGTAGGGGTTGCGGATCGATCCTGTGGAAACGGCGCGTCCGTAAACGGCTACCGTTTTGCCCTCGAAGTATTCCGCAAAGAGGTTTATGTTCTGCACCTGCACGCGTTCGAGGGTGCTGCCCATAAAGCGGCAGTCCACGTCGTATGCGGCGTCGGGAGTGCGGTTTGTTTTCACTTCGATCTCCGCGTCGTTTATCCAGATGCGGTCAAGGGCGTCGTCCGAATTCACGAGCTTTCCCGTAACGGTGATGATACTGCCCTGAGCAGGCAGACCGGAGACGTTTTTCGGGTTGAACTCCCACTGCCAGTCGGCGGAACGTTCGCTGTTGCCGTAGCCCCAGACGTAATAGCGGTCGCGCTCGTTGAACTGGTCGCGAAGTATACAGAACATACCGGTTTTTGAGGTTTCTTTGTCAAGAGCGTTCTTATCGTCACCGTGAACGACCGTTTCATAATAAGCCTGCGCTTCGTCGGCGGCTGTTATCGGGTTGATGTTCAGTGTTATCTCGGCAGGATCGAGTTTCGGTGCGGCCGCTTCGGTCGTGTCGGAAGCCGGTACGGGCGTATCTGCCGTATCGGAAGCGGGTACGGCGTCAGAAGAGGATATGTATGCGGAAGCGTCCTCGGTCGTACCTTCGCCGGGAGCGTCCTTGCCGCAGGCGGCTAAAGAAATGATGAGCGCAGTCAGAACGGCGCAGATGATAATGATCTTTGTCTTTTTCATGATCATGTCTCCTTCAGTGAATAATCGCCCTTCAGAAGCTCGGTGCGAAGCTCGCGGGCATTTGTGACCCTGCGGTCAAGGAAGATGCCGCCGCGCGCCATATCCTCCGGCTGGTGGAAGTCGGACCCGGAGGTCATCAGAATTTCGTGGGACTTTGCCCACTCCCGGGCGACCCGGTTTGCCGAATCGTGACGTCTGTTGCCGTTGAAGACCTCCATGCCGTGCAGATAACGGGCTTCGACGATCGTCATGTTTTTTCTGAACGGGTGAGCCTGGACTATCGTTATCCCGTCGCTGTCGGCAAGAGCCTTGAAACTTTTTATATCGGTTTCGCAGAACCATTCATGGCCGTACAGCCATTCCTCCGTGACACCGAACAGCAGATAGTCGTTTCCGTTCTGCGGCAAACGCAGTTCCATGCCCAGGATCACGGCGAAATCGTCGTCCGCGCATTCAAGAGCGAGATGATAGCCTCTCAGGTAATAATCCATCTTTTCCCGCCAGTCCGCTCCGGGGTAGTCCTCCTGCATATATTCGGTGGAAAAATGGTCGGTGACCATGATCCCGGAATAACCCGCCGCCCGGTACATGGCGACGCCCTGTTCGGCCGGCACTTTGCCGCAGGGACTGACCTCGTCTGTGTGGAAATGCGTTTCGTAAAGGTATTTCACGGTACGGACCTCCTTTTTGATGTTTGTCCGTGGCACATTATAGCAAAGCAGATGAGGCAATTCAAGTTTTTTCGATACTATTTTGTCCGTATATGAGACATAAGAAAAAGGAGCTGTAAAGAACTCAGAAATAAAAGGAATTTCACGGTTTCCGTGTAATGTGTCCATCGAAATGCGATGATTGCTGATAAGATTGTCTGATAAAACATATCGGCCGCATTGGTACCACGCGTGCCCACACGCGCGTCGAGCTTGCCAAATAAAAAGAGCAATTTCAGCAAAGCAAAAAAATGGAATGGTGTTCAGTCAGCGGGCACAACGCGCGTGTAGGTATGCGCGGTACCGGCATACGGTTTCTTTTACACGGAATCCGTGAAGAACGAAATAAAAAAATCAGCCGATGGATCTGGGTTTGCGCTTAGCTGGCGCAGCCATAATTCACCGCTGATCACAACGTTTTTTTGAGAAAACTCTTACATATTGGCTGTAAAACGTAACGGAGGTGATTCTTGAAAAAGGTATTATGTTGACAAAATATCACATCACATGGGAAAATTGACATTCTACAGTAGATAGATTGGTCAGATTATTCTTTGAGAATTAGAAAAACCAGGATTCCTTCTTAATTGAACGAAATGTTCAGTCTTTTGCATATACTATCAATGGAACTTTGACTGTATCCCAGTTCTTTCGCTTTCCTGAGATGCTTTTTCGCCGAACTCAAATCTCCCGTTATTCCTAAACATAATGCGTAATTCCCATTCAACGTGGCGATATCGCTTTGTGAAGTACCGATAGGGTTTTTTTCGTACAGAGCAAGACCATGCAGAAATAAAGGCTTAGCTTTTTCGTACAGCCCAGATGCCATGTAGGCTGCCGCTATATTAGCGTAGATGGTGGGGTCTTCTGGACTTGCCGCTTTTGCCTTTTCATAATACTCCAGAGCACGCGAAGGAAAGCCCAGCCTTCGGTACGCTCGTCCTATTCTAACCAAAAGCGTAGCATTATCCGGGGCAATCTTTATGCCTTTAATTAGACACGCAAGCTCCGAAATGTAGTCATTTTTCACCTCAAAAGAAGCTGCTTCGTATAGAATCTTCATTATTTCAAATTCCCGCTCTTCTTCGGTCAACAGATCGTTTATGATTTTCGTTGAAGTCACATCCGGTTTGCCATTGTTGTCCGATTCGTGAGCAGACTCGCAGCAGGGAACCAAATCCGGACAATTAAGGATCTTGTCGATAAATGTCTTCCAGGTTGTGTAGTTATAGCGGAGAATACTCTGCCTGGCAGAGAGCTGCATCTCCATACCTATGGACATCCTTGTTTCTTCAAGAACGACCGAAAGGAACGGCTTTTTCTTTGACAGGGCAAAATTGATTTCGCGGCGGCAGTTTTCCGATTCCATTGATCGTGGAGTAATAAACGCTATGACCATCCCTGCGTTATAGAGATGTGTTGCGACATTTTCAGGCCATTCGCTGCCCGGAGTGATCCCCTCGTCGTACCAGATACGTATTCCTTGCTGCTGAAGTTCTTCCACAACCTGAAATACCATTTCTGTATCTTTATGGGCATAGCTGATAAAAACATATGGCTCGTTGCCTTCATAAACAAGCGGTCGCATGGATTACCCTCCTTGTGAGTGGGAAACGACAGTAATAATTCTTTTAATTAAAAAACAGGGTTGCTACTTTTGTCAAAATAGCAACCCTTTTCTGGTGGACGCTAACGGATTCGAACCGCTGACCCTTCGCACGTCAAGCGAATGCTCTTCCAGCTGAGCCAAGCGTCCGTGTCAGTTGACAAAAAGCATTATACACAAGCGCAATACAAAAATCAAGTATTATTTTTATTTTTTGCGTTTTATTGTTCCTATAAGAGAAGATGCCCGGAAATATAAGGTTTACGTATCAAATCAGGGTGTGATATAATTCCCTTCGTTAACCGCCGGATTTCCTGCGAAATAGTATCCCAGCGCGTCGGCGATCGCAGTCGCTATCTTATTCTGACCTTCTTTCGAGGTCAGATTTTTCATATCGCCCTCGTTCGTGATAAAACCGGTCTCAACAAGGATCGACGGGCACTCCTCCACACGGGCCACCATGAACGGATAATACTCCGGCTGTGAGGCGGTATATCCTTTCGGATAGAACTCCGTCGAGTACAGATCGTTCAGCTCCGCGTTGACCGCGGCGGCAAGCGGCATGGACCAGCTCCTGTAATAGTATGCGGTCGCCCCGCGGGCGGACTTGTCGTCCGCGCCGTCGCAGTGGATGCTCAGGAACGCGTCCGGGCAGATCCGTCTTTCCAGCGCGGTCCTTGCTTCCAGACTGAGTTCCCTGTCGACCTCGCGCGTCATTATGACCGTTGCGCCGCGTGCTTCCAGAAGTCCTTTCAGTTCAAGAGCCATTGCAAGGACAGCGGTTTTTTCCGATCTGTCGCCCCACGCCGCTCCTGTGCTCGAATATCCGCCGTGCCCCGGGTCGAGCATTATCACTGCGCCGGAGAGCGCGCCGGGAGTCCGGAATACTTTAAGGATATATTCCGAGCGCGTTTCGTCAACTGTCAGCGAATAACCGCCGAATTTTTCCCCTTCCCGGAGATCCAGTCTCAATACGAGCCGTCCGTCGTCCCCGGGCGTCAGCCATCGTACCGAACTGATCAGACCGCCGGCGCCAGTCTCGGAATAACTTGTGCCGACAAAACCGGTCACGTCGTAAAACGCGACGTCCATATATTCGGGCGAAAAGCTGTTTACTGCGTAGTTCCTGCCATGTCTGTCGGTATGGTATTCCTGAGGGGCGACTTCGACCTTGGTGAAAGTCGGGACGGACGCGCTGATCCTTATCGTGCTGCCGCGGCCGTCGGAATCGGCGTGAAAGCTGACGATGTTTTTGCCGTCGGAGGCAAAGCCGCCGACGATCAGCGCTGCATCGCTGGCGTAGACCTGCATTCCCGATGAAATGATATACATCGGCTTTCCGGAGCTTATGACTATATCTTTTACCGAACCGACAGAGCCTTTCGACTGAGGGGTGCAGAGCGGGTCGGATGAGTCAACCGGACTGCCCTCGGCAGCCGCTTCCGCCTGCGGAACGGTGATCTGACACATAAGCCCGGTCCTGCCCATGCCTCTGTCGTCGTACGGCGAGGCTGCGCCTACGTCCGCGCCCCACTCGTCCGTATCTTGTATGCCGTTTTTGACCGCAGTGAATACGAATTCTCCGCCGGGAGGGGTCTCTGCGACAGCGGAATACATAGTATGCGCGTCGTCCGCCTTGCCGCAGGCGGATAATTTCCAGACTTTGTTTCCGCATTCGGCGAAGACTGACGAGCCTGTCAGAGCAGTCGCGGTCAGCAGCGTTCTGCCGTTGCCGGAATTCTCCGCGTTGTGAGCTGTCAGAACGTCTATAGCCCTGTCGATACGGTAAGACCGCACGGCGTTTTTGTGACGGACGGTAACTGTGTTCCGTCCTTCGCGAAGAGGGACCGTGAAGGAGAATGCGCCGTCGTCGCCGATCATCTGCTCCATGACGCCCCCTGCCGTCGATATCACAGCGGCGGGGAAGTTCTTCTCGCCCGTTCCGTTCACCGAAAGGGTATTGTCGTTCTCGTTGACTTCAAAGCCCGTCAGGTCCAGAGCCGTCATGGCGCTGGTGTTGAAGCCGTTGTAATAACCGGAGATCGACACGGCTTCGCCGCCCGGGTTCGTCAGTATCTCGTCCGGCGAATACATTACCGCGCCGGACATGAGGGATGAGTTGTAAACGTACCTCAGCTGCTCATATATATCGTCGGTGTAGCCGTCTTCCGGAGTGAAGTATTTGTCGCAGCGCAGCACCGCGAAGACGGGGGTATCCGTTTCCCGGACTTTGTCGGAATAGGCGTCTATGATCTTTTTTGCGTCTCCGGATTCCATACTGCCGTCGACTTCGCCCATGGCAAACTCGGCAAGGGCGGGGATGTCGTCGGCGGACGTCACGTACGCGCCTATCGCGGACGCGGGGAATTCCGCCGCAAGATCGAAAAACGCCGTATCGGTAAACCCGTCGAGCGCTATCGCGGAGGGGCGGCAGGCTTTTGCCGCCGAAATAAACGCTCCGTTTATCGCGGAGGCCTCAACAAGCAGTACCACCCGGGCGTTTTTGTCCTCTGCCGCTGCCTTAAGAGCGGAGAAATCGTTTTCTCCGTTCGCAGCCCGGATGACGACCGTGTTCACGGCAAGCTCGCCCAGACCGGCAAGCACGGCGGCGGCGTCTTCGGGAGCCGGATAGTCGCCGGCGTTCAGGATCGAGCCCGTCATGTGATCGGGCAGGGCGTCGGTTTTGTCCGCCGGAGCGAATTCCGCCTTGTCAACAGGCTGAGTGACGTCTGCGGGGCCGGATCCCGGAGTCCGGAGTCCGGGATCCTGTTTTTTCGGAAAAACCGAATATATAATAATACCGCCGGATGCGATGATCACAGCCAGCAGGATGGAAAGTATAACGGAAAAGGTTTTTTTATTCATGGATCGGAAATGGGAAACAGCCTGTTATCTCAAAACCAAAACTAAAAACTCACAGATACTGCTCCGCTCTCGGGTCGTCGGGGCGAAGGGGGACCTGTTTCGACTTTGTGACCACTTCGTCGCCGCGTACCCTGAACTGTACCGTAAACAGAGCGATGGATGAACATGCAGCGCACTTGAATACGGCGCGGAAGCTCTTGTTTGCGCTTTTCCACGGACTGAGACGTTTCATCGGCAGCTTGCATTTGTCGCAGAAACAGGTCATCTTGGATTTGTCCAGCTTCGGGTCGCGCAGAGAAGTGATGTAACGCGGTTTGTAGAGGAATTGTGCGTAGAATTTATTGTCGCAGATATGGGTGAAACAGGCGATCCGCTCCTGCGAAAAGGCCTGTTTCAAACAGCGGTGCGCAAGCAGACTGTCCTCCAGCGCGCGGTGCGTGCTGTAAACGGTCGGATCTATGCCCAGCATGGTTGCGGCGGCGGAAAGCCCGGGCTGTTTCGTGCTGTCCAGCTCCAGAGCGTCCCGGCAGTAGGCCTGCAGGTCCACGTATTTTTTGATGAACGGGATGAAATCGTAACCCCTTACAAGCCGGATATTCTCAAGCAGGACGCGTATATCCGCATTGCCCCAGGACATGAATACGCAGCCGCCGTCAAGGGCGTTCATCTTGAGCGTCCAGGAAGAAAAGTCCGACACCGCCTGACTGAAGTCGACGCCGTGGTACATGTCCTCGTTTGTGATGTGGGTGAGTTCCTTGATCTTGCCCTTGATTTTTTTGGTATAACGCGACCTGACCAGCTCGGAAAACGTGCTGATTATCTCCATATTTTCATCGGCGGCTACCGCGCCGATCTCGAGCACCTCGTTGAAAACGGAGCCCAGCTGTTTGGAGTAGACGTTGTTCCACTCCAGGTCCATTATGATGTAGGTCATGAGATTTTTTTAAGTGAACTTAGAACTTGGAACTTAGAACCCGGAACTCATTTCCCCATCATCCCGGAGATCAGCGCTTTTGCCGCCGCGCCGATCCCCTTGCCGTTCATTATGTCGATAATCCCGTTCAGAACGTCCTTGTTCAGCCTTCCGCCGGACATCGCGGCAACGGAACGCAGCGGCGTTTCCAGAGCAGCGTTTGCCTGCATTTCGGCGGTAATGGCCTCGCCGCCCGTGAATTTTGTGACTATCGGGACGAGCTTCGTTATTGCCGAGCCGAATTTTGTGCCCTTCATATCGATAAGGGCGTTCTCGGCTGTGAACGGCGGGGCGGGAATGCGTGTTTTGATCTCCTCACCGTAAAGCGCGGAAAATTCCTTCTGGTTGATGCGTGTGACGTCGCCGTCTGACCAGAGCCTGTTGACCTCTTCGTCATAAGGCGCGGCGTGAGCGCCGAAACCGGAGAGCGTGATATCGGCGGCGCAGCGGACGTCCTCGGAGGAGGCTGCAGCCAGTATCTCGTATTCGCCGTCATCGCAGACAAAGCGTTTCTCTTTCACGTTATAATAAGCGAAGGCGCTCTCGTCCAGTTCCACCCCGACTTCGCCGGACTCGCCGGGCTCAAGACGGATCTTTGAAAAGGCCCTGAGTTCCGCCGACGGACGGAAAACCGTTTTTGCCTTGGGTTTTACGTAAAACTGAACGGCTTCTTCGCCCGCTTTGTCGCCTGTGTTAGTAACTTTTACAGCTGCTTTGATCTTTCCGCCGGGAGAGAGGGAAGCGTCCGCGCGCAGATCGTCGTAGCGGAATGAGGTATATGAAAGGCCGTGGCCGAACGGGAAAAGCACGTCCTTGCCGAAGGTGTTGTAATATCTGTAACCGACGTAGATGCTCTCACGGTATTCGGTGGTGTTGTAAGTGCCGGGGAAGTACTGATAGGACGGCACGTCCTTGTAGCTCTTCGGGAATGACTCGGCAAGTTTGCCGGACGGATTATATTCGCCGTAAAGTACGGCGGTCTCCGCCTCGCCCGCGGCTTCGCCGGGCAGATAGGCTTCAAGAATCGCGTCTACGTCGTCTGCCCAGGGCATCTCCACCGGAGAACCGTTGTTGAGCACCACGATGATCCTCTTTCCTGTTTTTGCCAGACGGGAGATGAGCTCGTTCTGACACTCCGGCAGACTCATATTCGCGCGGTCGAAGCCCTCGGATTCCACGGATTCGGGCAATCCGGCGAAAACGACTATGATGTCATGCTTTTTTGCCTGAAGCATAACGTCGGCTGCCAGCGTCTCGTCCGGCTTTGTGTCCGAGACGGAAAATCCCTTTGAGTAATCGACTGCGCCGCGTTTTTTCGCCTCATAAAGCGGGCTTGATACCCTGTAAGACTTAATATGAGACGAGCCGCCGCCCTGATACCTTGGCTTCAGCGCGAACTCGCCCACGAACAGGGGCTTGTCGTCGGAATAAAGGGGCAGGGCGTTGCCTTCGTTTTTGAGCAGTACCATAGATCGGAGCGCCAGTTCGCGTGCGATTTTGTGATCGGCTTCAAGGTCGAATTCCGCGCCTTCACGATTCGTCTGCGCGCCTTTGAAAATGAAGTTGAGCATGCGTCTGGCGCTGCGGTCGATATCTTCCTCCGTGATCTCTTCCGCCTCGAGAGCAGCGCGGATGCTGTCCGCGCCCATGCCGCTGGAACCGGGCATCTCAAGATCGAGACCTGCCGTGAGCGCTTTCGCGCGGTCGTTGACGGCGCCCCAGTCGGATATGGTAAGCCCCCTGAAGCCCCACTCGTCTCTCAGAATATCCGTCAGCAGCCTTTTGTTCTCCGTGCAGTAGTGGCCGTTCAGACTGTTATACGCGACCATTACCGATCGCGGTGCCGCGTTCCTGACGACGTTTTCGAACGCGGGAAGGTATATCTCCCTGAGGGCCCGCTCGTCTATGACGGTATCGACTGTCATGCGGCGCTTCTCCTGGTTGTTGCCGGCAAAATGCTTGGGACAGGAGCCGGTGCCCGTCGCTTCCAGCGCTTTGACGTAAGCTGCGGCGAGTTCCCCGGCGAGATACGGATCTTCGGACAGATACTCAAAGTTCCTGCCGCAAAGGGGATTTCTTTTTATGTTTATCGCCGGGCCGAGCAGAGTGTCCACTTTTTCGGCAAGGCACTCCCTGCCCAGAGTGTCGCCCAGCTTTGACATCGCGTCTCTGTCAAACGAAGCTGCCAGGCCGACGCCTGCGGGGAAACAGACGGCGGTTATGCTGTCGTTCTCATTCGTCGCGCCGCCTTCGATGTCCTGTTTGCGCAGACCGATCGGACCGTCGGTCATCATGACTTTGGGTACGCGGATCTGAGCCTCGGGCACCGGGTGAGTGAACCAGAAGTCTGCTCCGGATAGAAGATCGATCTTTTCGTCGACGGTAAGTCCGGCGAGCACGTCGTCAAGTGTTACGGGCGCGTTGCTGTCAGTTTTTTTCTTTTTTTTGAACATAATATCACCTTGCGTTCTGAGTGTTGGGCTTTGGGTGTTGAAATATGATGCGCTGTCAGCCGACAGCAATCGTTACTGTAATGTCGTTGACGGAGGAGAGCAGCGCCTCGCTGCAGAGGTCGGAATATATGAAAATCAGACCCTTGTCTATGGAATCACGCATCGCCCAGGCGGCTGCCGTGATAAATCCGGGATAACCGGTAGACGTATTATAGGGCAGACCGTGGAAACGGGCTTCCGCCGGTATATGAGAGGATCGAAGATCAGCCGCAAAGAAGTCTGCGGAGGTATTGAACAGCGGCGGCAGCTCGCCGTCGGCGAAATATCTGCAGAAACGGACCCCATTTTCGCAGACCCCGATCGGGGTCATATATTCGTCCGCTATGCGGCCTGCAAACCCCGGCGCATAGGCGTTGACATCTTCTGCTCCCTCACCGCTGAATATGACGTTCTGCGGGATATCGTCCGGCAGGGTCACGTTCTCCAGAATTATGCCGTCTGGATCCGTTTCCGCCGCGTCGGAAATCAACTCGTTCAGATAATACACCACTTCATCCGATGCGGGACTCAGCCAGGCGTGAGGTGACTGCGACTGATCGTACCAGAGTGTGGCGACGGTCCTGTCCGGATCATCCGGGTCCGGGGCTTCGGTGTATCCGGCGAGCCGGATATTGTTGCGCGCGTATATATCGTCCGCGAAACAGGATATCGCCGCATAGACCCGGATCCCCGCCGATCTGAATGCACGCGTAAGTTCCGCCGGATCTGTCGCCAGCGGCTCCACGGCGTCCGCCGGAACTTCGACAGACGGGGTGAATGCCAGCTTGCCGTCCGGTGATTTTATTTCTATGATCACGCAGGAGCATCCGTCGGCAAGGCAGGCGTTGACAGCCTCGGCGCCGGATGAGAAGCCGGAAGCGGAACTTATGCGCATGGCTTTCACGGCTGTGGTTTTCAGGGGTTCTGCTGTGACGGCCTCTTCATCCGGAAGCTGAGAGATCCTCATCGCCACGACGCATGCCGTAAGCGCAGCGGTGAAAACAACAGCGCATACGCAGATAAGTATTGCCGCGAATGCTCTCTTGGATAACCCGGAGTCGGTCGCTCTCGGACGAAGCCCGTCGCGATGTGGGGACTCCGGAAACCGGCGGGTGAAGCCGTAGCCGCTGCGGACAGTCGAAGCTTTCGGCGTGTCAGGGTTTGTATTGGACGGGCGTTTCTTCATAATACCGTAATTATACTAAAGTAATACAGTAATGTCAACGGCTCAGTTATTTTTTGATTTGTCCGGAGATTAAAAAAAATCGTATAAATGCACAAAAATTTGCAAATATTTTGTGAATATATTGGAAAGCACAAAATATCGGAAAGAGTGCGGGGCAATGCACAATATATAGATCAAAACGTCATTTTCATATACTGCGTCACGCCGGTTTCCGTGGAACCGGCCGTTATTTTGTTCTTTTGCAGAAAAATAAAAACATTTGACATTTCAAAAAGATGTGCTATATTATAGTTAATATCTATTTTAGTCAGAAAAAGTGACCTATAATATTCCTCAGGGGGAAATAGGGTCATTTTGGAAGGGTGGTGATCCTATGTTGACTCCTTTTGTGCATAACGGTGAAAGTAAACTGGACGGTCAGCGCAGGTTCACCGTGCCCGCTGCCGACCGCGATGCAGTCGGCAAGACAGCCTTTATATACAAACCCCCGCAGTTCGACTGCCTTTACATCTATAATGCCGAGACCTGGGAGAGCGTTTACAGCGACAGGGTGGAAGCCACCCGCAATATGCCTGACGGTGAATCGGTCCGCAGAAAGTTTGTCAGCAGAATGACCTCGGTCGACGTCGATTCCGGTTATCGCATCACTATCCCCCTGAAGATGTTTGAGAAGGCTATGCTCAAAAAGGATATAGTCATTCTCGGATCCGGTAAACATATGGAGCTCTGGGATGCGGAGATCTACCGCGTCCAGGTTGAGGAAGCGGAGAATGAATACGATACCGATTCCGGCTTCGTGATGTAAGAATGCCCGCATTCAGACACAAAAGCGTACTCCTGAAAGAGACGATTGATTCCTTAGATGTGCTACCCGGCGGTGTATACGCAGACTGCACCGCCGGGGGCGGCGGACACAGCGCGGAGATACTCTCGCGGCTCGGCGGCACGGGCAGACTGGTCTGTATCGACCGTGATCCCGACGCAGTAGCGGTTTTAAAAGAGAGATTTTCGGCGAATGAAAACGTAACGGTCGTCCACGGCCTGTTCTTTGAGATCCGAAAAATCGCGCAGACCGTCGGAGCGGACGGTTTTGACGGTATAACGGCGGATCTGGGGGTCAGCTCTTTTCAGCTTGATAATCCCGATAAAGGGTTTTCATATAAAACGGACGGGCCTCTGCGTATGACCATGGGGCTGAACAAGATCACCGCTTATGATATCGTCAACGGTTATACGTTTGAACAGCTGCGTGATATCATCTGCCGCTACGGTGAGGATAAAAACGCTTCGCTTATTGCCCGCGCCATAGTCAGGGCAAGGGAGCAATCGCCGATCGACTCAACGGTCAGGCTTGCGGAGATCATCGCTTCTTCCGTGCCGGCGAAGGCAAGGCGTGACTCGCACCCCGCGAGACGGACCTTTCAGGCGATCAGGATTGAAACCAATAACGAAATTGAGGGGCTGCAATGCGCTCTGGACGATATGTTCGGTCTGCTTAAGCCCGGAGGACGTCTTGCGATAATCACTTTTCACTCGCTGGAGGATAAAGCGGTCAAGCATAAATTTGCGGAGTACTGCCGTGCAAAGGAGCTCGGGCCAGGTGATAACATCTATTCTCTCACTTCGGAGCCGGAAGCAAAGCACATATTGAAGGGCATTACACCGTCAGAACAGGAAATAAGCGGGAATCCGCGCGCCCGCAGCGCAAAGCTCAGGGCGATAAAAAAAATAAGATAGTTTATTATAATACATTATATAGATCCGGGATTATCTGATTTCCGATCATTGTTTAATACCGGCGCATGGAAAGGAGCTGAGGGGCATGGCGGCAAATACCGCAAGGGTTTATGATGACATTTTTGCCGATTATGACCCTGCCATGCGTGAATATATGGACAGTGAGTCCGACAGAATAACCGCAGATTACAACAACTCTGCCGCGCCGGATTATGAAGGTTATGATTACGGTTACGATTACGGTTTTGATTACGGACAGCCGGGACCGGCAACAGCGAAACGCGGTCTGTCCGAAACCGAGAAACAGGTCGCAAAAGCAATAGCTTTTTTTCCTTTTCATATCGCGGGCTGCGTTTTTCTGGTTGTGCTTTCGTTCTGTATGCTGATGTTCATGATGATCAAAAGCGTTGATGTCAGGAACGACCTTGACACGAACGCTTCAAATCTTTCTTACATGCAGCAGGAGGCGGTCAGACTCGAGGCCGAAATAAACGGTAAGTGTGAACTCGCCGCGGTGAGCAGATTTGCCGAAGACGCAGGTCTTCATAAGGCGTCGCAGTTTCAGACTGTCTATATCGGAGGGCAGAGCGAGAGCGGCGGCATAGTATCCAACGCCGTGCCGGAGGCGCAGGATTCCGGGCAGACATGGGCAAAGCTCAAATCCTTTTTTGATTGAGATCCGGCACACATTAACTCAGATTGCTTCAAGGATTGATAATATATTCAAGCCGGGCGGGGCGCGTATTCCATAATATGCGTCCCGTCGGGTTTTCATCGGAGTGCGTAACGGTCCGGCAGAAAGACGGCAGGGGGGCTTGACGAAGAATGCAGGAAATCGAAAATAAGCCCGTGAACTGGGACGGGCGGGTCAAGCGTTCGATCGTAATATTCGGAATATTCATCCTATGCGCCCTGACGGCGGTAGGTCAGCTTATCATAATCGATCGGGTCAAGACCCGTGACCAGGATTTTATGATAAATATGGAACAGCTGCGGTCCTATGAGATCACGGCCAAACGCGGCGCTATCTATGACAGTGATAAAAATGTCCTGGCCCTGTCTGTGCAGGGGTGGGATGTCAGCTTTAATTACGACACTGCAAAGACCATTCGCGAAAAGGTATATAATGCCCTGAATGCCCTGAATGACGCGCAGCAAAAGGACCGCGCGGAAAAACAGGAGATCCTTGACAAAGCACAGGAAAGCTGGGATGATTTCTATAAGCTAGTTACTGTCGATATCTTTTCCGATCTGGGCATAGATGAGGAGACAGGCGCCAGAGTCAGGGCAAGACTGGATGAGATCGACACTTTTTTTGCATCCTCTCCGACCAAAACCCAGATCAACGCTTTTCCGGAGGGAAAGCCGGTCGTCGTAACGGCAGTCAGCAATATAAGCCTTGAGGAGAAAACGGCCGTTGACAGACACATCAAAGCGTATAATGAAGCGAAGAAAATGTATACCGACGCCGACGGAAACCAGGAAGAAAGGGACAAACACTCCTCAAAGGCATCAGGTTTCATCAGATATGATGAGAGTTTCAACAGGATCTATAATTACTCCGATATTGTAGCAAATATCGTCGGATTAGTCAACAAGCGTGAGGGCAACGGCATCGAAGGTCTTGAGCTGCAGTATAACGACGAACTGAGCGGTACCAACGGTATGCGGCTTCTGCGTACCAGCGGACAGCGGGAGAACGATGCGGTCAACGGCGTAAATCTTGTTACGACAATCAATATTCCCCTGCAGACGATTATGCGGGATATACTCGCCCAGGCAAAAGACGAGACCGATGCGGATACCGCCGTGGGGATCTGTATGGACGTTGAAACAGGCGCGGTACTCGCCGACGTCTCTCTGCCGGATTTTGATTCGACCGATATCTCCGTTATAAAGGACTCGGATTTTCTCGCGGACTTTCTGGAGAACTCGACCGCTCTTGAGCAGCCTGTCACCGGTGTTGCGGACGGAGCGCTCGTTACACTCGACAGGAATTTCTACCAGACCTATCAGAGAGTCAACAGGAGCGTCGCAGGCTCCTACGAATTGGGGAGCGTGGTCAAGGTCATAACCACTGCCGCGGCTCTGGAGGAGAATCTGTACGAGCCGGACAAGGAAGTCTTTACCTGCAACGGGAGCATCAGCTTTCCGGGAGAACGCGACGATGAGATCAACTGCTGGGCAGGCGCGCAGGGGCCGGAGGATATAGCCCATCTGCTGATAAACTCCTGTAACCCATTTGCCGCCTACACTGCTTACAAACTCGGCAGAGATAAGTTTTACGATTATTTTGAGGCGTTCGGACTGACCGAGCGCACCGGCATCGATTTCCCCGGGGAATCGTGGGGCAATATTCCGTCGCGTACGACGTTCCTGACGGATAAAAGATATATGGCGTCGCTGTTTTCCTATTCCTACGGCCAGTCGTTTATGATATCCCCTTTGCAGATGGTCACGGCAGTGTCGGCGGTCGCGAACGGCGGCAGACTTATGAAGCCCTACCTTGTACAGCAGATGATCGACGATAACGGTAATGTGCTCTCGGTCACGAAGCCGGAGGTGCGTCGTCAGGTCATTTCCGAAAGCACATCCGATCTTATGAGAGATTATATGACAAGGGTAGTGACCGATCCGAACGGCACGGGTAAAAACGCCGCGGTCACGGGTTACAATATAGCAGGCAAGACGGGTACTGCGGAGCATACAGAGCCTCTTGCCGAGTACGGTATCAATGACGACGGCAATAAGACGCTTCTTGAGTACAACGCCGTATTCTGCGGTTTCGCTCCGTCCGACAATCCCAAAATAGCAGTTATTTTTATACTTGATTACCCGAAATACGGTCACAGCGCGGCAAAGCTTGCGGCTCCGCTTGCCAGCCTGTTCTTCGAAAAAGCTCTGGAGTATCTCGGTATCCCCAAGACAAATACCGATTCGGGAAACAGCTATAACAAACGCGTACCGGATATCACGGGCAAAAGCATCGAGGAAGCCCGTTCGGTTCTCTACGACGCAGGACTGAATATTTATACAGTCGGTCAGGGTGCTTCGGTCGACAAACAGTATCCGGCGGCAGGCGCGTTAGTCAGCGAGGACGGTGTTGTTGCCGCTTATTCGGATGATTCCGCCACGAAAATGACCATGGTACCGGATTTTAAGGGCTGTTCGGTCAGGGAGGCTATCAATCTCGCGTCCGAAAGCGATATAAACATTTCACTCGAAGGCAATATCTCGCAATCGTACGACAGCGTCGCTTACGGGCAGTCTGTTGACGCCGAAACCCGCGCTCAGGTGGGCGATGTCGTAAAGGTGTACTTTATGTCAAACGCGGAGCTGAATAACTGAGTATTCAGTCAGGAGTTCATAATTCAGAAAAGGTACTGATCAGAAATGAAAATATCGGAGATACTGGCCGGAATAAAATATACCGGCAGCTTTACAGATTCGGATGTCGATTATATAACGGACGACGACCGCGACCTCAGACCGGGCTGTATATTCGTCTGCTGTAAAGGAAAACACTTTGACAGCCATGATAATGCCGCCGGGGCTCTTTCTTCCGGTGCGGCGCTTGCGGTATGCGAACGGGATATGGGACTTGACAATTCGGTCGTCGTGGATGACACCCGCGCCGTTTTTTCGCTGATGTGCGCCAATCTGTACGGTAATCCGCAGCGCAGAATGAAGTTTATCGCCGTGACAGGTACCAACGGCAAGACCACTACCACCTTTATGCTGCATCATATACTTGAGAAGAACGGGCATAAAACGGGGCTTATCGGTACGGTCTGCAATATGGCCGGCGACAAGGTATTCGACGCGGCTCTCACAACGCCGAAGCCGTTTGAGCTGTACTCCCTTCTGTCGCAAATGGCTCTGGAAGGCTGTGAATACTGCGTTATGGAGCTGTCCAGCCAGGCGCTTGAGCAAAGACGCGCCGTGGGGCTTGATCTTGAAGTCGGTATATTCTCCAACCTTACACAGGATCACCTCGATTATCACGGCACTATTGAAAATTATGCAGCTGCTAAGGCCGTGATGTTCGCGCAGTCTGAAATAAGCGTGCTGAACATCGACGATCCTGCTTACGGGATAATGGCGGAGAAGGCAAAAAAATACGTGACTTATTCCGAAAACGGCAACGCCGATTACCGCATAGAGAACACCGTATGTTCCGACAGTCATATCGAATACGATCTTGTCCACGCAGGTGCGTACGTGCATTTCCGCCTGAATGTTGCCGGAGCGTTCAACGTTTATAATTCCGCCGCCGCGGCGGCAGCGCTGAATGAGGCGGGAATATCCCTTGAAAGATCCGCCGCCGCTCTTGAGGACTTCCCCGGCGTAAAGGGCAGGATCGAGCTTGTGCCCACGGACACGTCCTATCGTGTTTTTATCGATTACGCCCACTCTCCGGATGGACTCGTCAATATCCTCACGTCCCTCAGGAAGATCGCCCGGGGCAGGATCATAACGGTATTCGGATGCGGCGGAGACAGGGACAAAACCAAACGCCCCAAAATGGGCAGGATCGTCGCCGATCTCTCGGACGTTGCAGTGGTCACATCCGACAATCCCAGGACTGAGGATCCGGACGCAATAATCAAAGACATACTTGAGGGTATAAACACCGATAAGCCCGTAATCGTCAACTCCGACAGGACCTCCGCAATCAGGGAAGCCATGAACGAGGCAAAGCCCGGCGACATTGTGCTGCTTGCCGGAAAAGGACATGAGACTTATCAGATCAGGGGCACGGTCAAGTACCACTATGACGAGCGCGAGATAGTTAAAGGCATATTAGAGGGCAGGAACGATGCGCAGGCTTGATACAGAGAAGACCGCCCGGGCAATAAACGGCAGGCCCACAGCCGGAGGCAGTTTCAGCGGAGTATATATAGACTCGCGGAAACCTGTCAAAGACGCTTTGTTTGTCTGCATAGAAGGCGACAGATTCGACGGGCACGCATTCGTATCTCAGGCGGAGGAAGCCGGCGCTGCCTGCATAATGGCGCGGAAACACATCTATACTTCCCTTCCCGTTATTTACGTCGATGACACGAAAAAAGCCCTGCTTGCTCTCGCCGGATACTACCGTTCCATGTTCCGTATCCCGGTAGTGGGTCTTACCGGCTCCGTCGGAAAAACCACAACGAAGGATCTGACAGCCATCGCCCTGGGAACAAAATACAGGACCCTGAAAACGCAGGGCAACCTGAACAACGACATCGGAGTGCCGATAACCCTGTTCGGCATGGACGAAGAAACAGAAGCCGCCGTTGTCGAAATGGGTATGAATCACAAGGGCGAGATATCCGTTCTGACCGGCGCAGTCAGACCGACGTGCGCGATAATTACCAATGTCGGAGTTGCCCATATCGAAAATCTCGGCTCGCGGGAAGGTATCCTGAGCGCAAAGCTTGAGATCACAGAGGGACTGGAACCGGGAGCGCCGCTTATAATCAACGGGGATAACGATCTTCTTGCCGGATATGATAATCCCGGATATAAGATAATCCGTTTCGGTATGGAGTCCGAAAGGCTCGACGTCAGAGCGTCTGACGTCGTGACAAAGCCGACCGGTACAGAGTTCGTCATCGGATCCGGAGGGAAAGAGTATCCCGTGTTTATCCCCGCAGTCGGCATGCATATCGTTTATGACGCACTTTCGGCATTCGCCGCAGGTGTGGAATGCGGTGCGGAGCCCGAAAAGATCGCCGCGGCTTTCGCGGACTACGTTCCCTCGGGAATGAGGGGCCGGATCGTCCGGCACGGCGGCGTGACAGTAGTTGAGGATTGTTACAATTCAAATCCGGATTCCGCCGAAGCGAGCCTTAAGGCGCTCATGCTGATACCGGCGGAAAGGCATATCGCGGTACTGGGCGATATGCTGGAACTGGGCGAATACTCCGCGGAAGGACACCGCAGGGCAGGCGCCGCAGCAGTGCGGGAAGGGATCGACGCGGTTTTTGCGTACGGCAGGGAGGCGAAATACATAGCCGAAGCAGCCCGCGCCGGAAACATCGAAGTATATGAATTCACAGAACCGGAGAAGCTCGCCGCGGCTCTTGCCGCCGAACTAAGAGCCGGGGATGCGGTAGTATTCAAAGCGAGCCGTGGAATGGCTCTTGAAGATGTGATCGGGATGATTTACAATGAATAAAGCAGCAGCAATAAGCGCGGCGGCGTTACTTACATTCGTACTGACGGCCGTTTCGGGAAAAGTGATAATCCCCTGGCTCAGGAAACTGAAATTCGGCCAGGAGGTATCCGCTTTCGCCCCGGAGGCGCATCAGAAAAAACAGGGTACCCCTACCATGGGCGGCATCATGTTCATTATCGCGTCTGTCGCGGCGCTCGCGCTTGTGGTGATCACCGATAAGATCATGGGCGGAGATGTTCTGGGCGAGGGGAGTATCATACCCGGCAGCCTGAAAACAAAATTCTGGGCGGGGCTTCTGATGGCCCTCGGTTTTGCCGCCATAGGCTTTGTCGACGATTATATCAAGGTCGTCAAGCATAATAACGCGGGGCTCAGCATTATACAGAAATCCGTCTGTCAGTTCGTGGTCATGGGAGGGTACCTGGCGAGTCTTTACTCCGCAAGAGCGACTTTTATATACGTACCGTTCGTCGGCAACGTGGAAACCGGGCTTTTCTTCTGGCCGCTGGGCTTTGTCGTGCTGTACTGCACGATCAATTCCGTGAATTTTACCGACGGCGTGGACGGGCTCGTGTCTTCCGTTACCGCCACTTACGCGGCAGCCGGAATCGCCGTCGCGGTGCTGCGCGGATATTTCGGCATGGCTCTGCTGCCGGCAGCTCTTCTCGGGGCGGTCTGCGGCTTTCTTGTGTGGAACAGGCATCCCGCAAAAGTATTTATGGGCGATTCCGGCAGTATGTTCCTCGGCGGTCTTGTCGTCGCGGCGGCGTACGCTGCGGATATGCCGTGGCTTATCGCTCTTGCAGGGATAATCTATGTTATCGAATTCGCTTCCGACATTATCCAGCTGAGTGTCCTTAAGGCGACTCACGGCAGAAAACGTGTTTTTAAAATGGCTCCCATCCATCATCACTTTGAAAAGTCCGGCTGGAGCGAGAATAAGATCGTCGCGGTGTTTACGGCGGTCAATGCGGCAGGCGCCGTCGCTGCTGCGATGCTCGTATATTTCGGACGATAAATCCGGGGAGTCGGATTATGACAAGGCTCAGGAATCTCTTTTCAGCTGCAGGGGAAAGGCTCTCATTCTCTTTAAAGGCATTGGCGGAATCGTTGCGTCAGACCAAGCGTGTCTGGCGTGATATTGACGGCATACTTCTTTTTTTGCTGATGCTGATAATCTGTTTCGGGTTTGTATTCAATATCTCGGCAAACGGCGCTTTGCAGGAGACATTGAAGCAGGCCGGATTTATTGTGTTCGGTATGGTCGCGTGCGGCGCCGTATCTTTGATCAGGGTAAATGCCTACAACAGACAGAAGGGGATATGGATCGCCTGTCTTCTGGGCGTTATAATGCTTATTCCCGTATTCATACAGAATTTAAACGGAGAATCCGAAACGCCGGACAGGAACCTGAATATCCCGTTCATCCCGTTCAATCTTCAGCCGTCGGAGATCGCCAAGATATTGATAATCCTTCTGGGAGCGTATCTTTTCAGCAAGTATTACCGCGACGTCGTCAACAGATCGGTCGTTACGACAGGTCGGGGCTGGAGGATCAACAGCCGGATCGTTGAGCGTTATAAGGCCAGAAAAGGGCTGGACAGTAATGCCGAGGTCGAAAGATGGCGCTATCTGATAAAGAAAAGCTGGATCCCGTGTATGAATCTGTGCGGGTATTCCGCCATCTGCGCCTTCCTTGTGTTCAATAATCACCTGTCGGGCGTGATCATAATCGGAATGCTGACGGTCGCGATGCTGTATTTCGGCAGGGTCCGTCTCAGATGGTTCATTATGGGATTCGCTGTCGTCGCGGTCCTTGCGGGCGGTATATGCATCAACATAATGAACGATGTGAAAGGCCGGGATGAGGCGTACGCACGGTTCGCCGATGTCAAGGATGAGTACAACGACGGTCACGCGACTCTTTCACGCGGGGGAGAGGAAAAACTCAGCTATGATGACTGCAAAAACCGGGCGGACGTGATCGAGGTCTATCTTGACCACATGACCCGTTACCCCATAGTCAAGGATTATCAGATCAAACGTATTTATCTCTGGATCGATAAGGATTACAACAATTATAAAATAGACTCCGGTTCCAATGACAGAGATCAGATAAACCAGGCGCTGTACGCCGTGGCTTCGGGCGGATTACTCGGAAAAGGTGCGGGCAATTCCCTTTTTAAACACTGGACGATCTACGAACAGGCAAACGACGAGATATTCGCGGTGATCTGCGAAGAGAGCGGTATGGTCGGCGCGCTTATTTTCATAGCGCTTTATATGCTGCTTATACTCCGGTGCCTGCGGATCAGCGATAACGCCGACAACGTGTTTTCGATGCTTGTCGCCAAGGGTGTGGCGGCGCATATAGGTCTGCAGGTGTTTCTGCATATTTTCGTTACTCTCGATATCATGCCGAACACCGGCATATCATTGCCGTTCGTATCCAGCGGAGGATCCTCTATGGTATGCCTTATGATAGAAATGGGGCTTGTGTTTTCCGTCGCCCGCTTCGACTGTCCGAAGAAGACGGACGATGAGATAATCGCCGAGGAAAAGAGAAAACACGGGAGAATAGTGTACTGAAAGAGTTTTGCGCGTTGAGACAGGGTGACAGGGTGTAAGCCGCAGCGCAGACCTGTAACCTGTCGCCTCATTGTAATTCATTTTGCATGGGAAACAGAAAGGGAAAGCAGATGAATGTCATAATTGCCGCCGGCGGTACGGGCGGTCATATCAATCCCGCGCTGGCAGCCGCCGAGGAACTGAAACGCCGGTTCCCAGACGCGGAAATAACATTTGTCGGCTGCGCCGATAAGATGGAGGCGACAATAATCCCGGCTGCCGGTTACGAATTCAGGGTAGTCGAGGCTGTGGGCTTTGTCCGCAGATTTACGCCCAAAGCGATACTGGCAAATATCAGGGCAGTGATCATCGCTCTCAGGACCGATTTAAAGGTCAGACGGCTGTTCAGGGAACTGAAGCCCGACGCGGTGGTCGGCTTCGGCGGCTACGTTTCGGGTCCCGTTGTGCGCAGGGCCGCAAAGATGGGCATCCCCACGGCTGTACATGAGCAGAATTCATACCCCGGCGTCGCGAATAAACTGCTTGCGCCTGTCGTTGACAGAGTCATGCTTACGACCCTTGCGCCGGCAAAATATATGAAATGCAAAAACGAGCCTGTTCTGACGGGACTGCCGGTCAGAAAGAGCATATTCACCGCAGACAGGGAAGCTGCGAGGCGGAATCTGTCTGTCCCGGACGGTTCTCTGCTCGTGGTGTCGTTCGGAGGGAGCCTCGGCGCCAGAACACTTAATAACGCCGTTCTGGAGCTGATGATCAGACACGGGAATGATGAAAAGATCAGGTTCATCCACTCATACGGCACGTATTCGGAATACGCCGATTTTCCGGAAAGACTGCAGCGCGCAGGCATAAACGGCGGAACAGTCACGGCTTCTTCGTATCTTAACAATATGGACGAACTGCTCGCGGCGGCAGACCTTGTTATAAGCCGCGCCGGCGCTTCGACGCTGTTCGAGCTGGCAGCCGCCGGAAAAGCGTCCGTGCTCATCCCTTCGCCGAACGTTACGGAAAATCATCAGTTTCACAACGCTATGACCCTTGCGGATGCAGGCGCCGCGGTCGTTATCGAGGAAAAGGATCTGACCGACGATCTGTTCTGCGAAACGGTTGACGGGCTGCTGAAAGAGCCCGGGCGGCTGCGCGTCATGGGCGAAGCGGCGAAGACCCTCGCCATCCCCGATTCAGCCGAAAGGATCGCGGACATAATAGAGGGGTTGGCGTGCCCGCGATAGTTATGTCAGATAACTGCCGGCAGCTTTCCCCGAACTTTGAACCATACCCCGGAACCAATTCAGAAAAGGACTGATATCATGCGCGAAAAGAACGCCCGTTCAGCCGGGACAAAGCCCTCGCTCGGCGCGGTCAAAATGATAGTTATATTTATCTGCGCTGCGGTCGTTGCAGTCGCGATAGGAGCTCTTTTGTGGATGGTCGTTTTCACCGCCCGCACAAGGACGGTCGACGGGCTTAAAACAGTTTATAATCCCGACGGCTCCGAAAACACCGCTTACACGGAAGACGGAATATTTTTTGCCGCGGGCATAGGAGAAAACACCGGATTTCTGTTTATAAACTCCGACAAAGCCGAAGCAAGACTGACTCAGACGCTGCCTTACATAGAGAGCGCAGAGATAATCAAAGATTACCCGTCAAAGGTCATCATACTCCCGGTATATACAAAAGCGGCGTTTGCCGCTGACGTATCCGGGAACGGAACATATACCCTTTTCAGCCCCTCGCTGAAAGTACTTGATACCGCTGTCGCCGCGCTGCCGGAAAACGTGACGCTCCTTAAGGGGATCGATTTCGGTGAACTGACAGCGGGTAAACCGGCGGTGACGAACGGGAATGACGGCAAGGCGGAATTGGTAAAAGATCTGTACGCAAGGCTGATGTCGACATATGCTCCGGACAGGATAAAAGCCATAGACGTGTCTTCAACTCTTGCCATCGGATTCGTGTTCTCCACGGAGCACACCATAACGGTGAATCTGGGCGATAAAACAGATCTTGACAGGAAACTCAAACTTGCCGGAGATTCGATAGAATACACTCTGACTCACGGTTTTAACCGGAACGCGACACTTGATATCTCAAATGTCGAAAGCGCCGTTTATCATCCCGAACCGGTTTCCGGCGAGGATGCCGTCATCGACGCCGATGAACCGGAAGATCAGGATGATTATTCCGACGATGACGAGGATGACTACGATTACGACGACGATGACGGCTACGACTACGAAGAAGACCATGATGACGATTACGATGACGATGATGATTACGATGACGAAGATTAATCCATGCGGGAGGTAGCTATGCCTGAGAATATCAAAAACAAACGGAACTTTATAATAAGTCTGTTTTACATCGTATGCCTGGTTGCGATTTTTTATCTGTTCTTCAAATACGCATTCTGGTTGCTCTCGCCGTTCCTGATAGCCATCCTGGCGGCTATCCTGCTGCAGCGGCCGGTGAATTTTCTGAACCGGAAAACGCATTTAAAACGAGGCATCGTATCTGCCGTGCTGGTCCTGCTGGTAATAGCGGCGATCGGCGTTCTGCTGGGTCTGGTCGTTTCAAAGCTCGTCGGAGAGATCAGGGAATTCTTCAATTATATCATTGAGCAGCTGAAAAGCGGCGAGGCTCTTGTCGTAGACGTCACCGGCTGGATAAGCAAAAGACTGAGCTTCCTGCCGAAAGGCGTCCTTTCTTCTCTTAACGACAAGCTGGGAGAGATAATCCGCGCCGTGGCGTCGATCGTTTCTTCCGAGAGTCAGGCACAGGTGGCGGGAGCTGCCGGAGAAGCGGAGAACGTCGCGGCAGGTCCCGGATTATCCGGACTGACAGGACTGTTCTCCGGCGCAGGACTGTCGTTTTCATCGATCCTCTCGTCCGGCTCCCTTGGTTCTGTGCTGTCGGTAATAAAACAGGTCCCGACCGTCGCGGTATCGATCCTTGTGGCAGTGATCTGCTGTATCTTTATGACGTCGGATTACAAGACGCTGCGCAAACTGATCATCGGCATAGCCGGCAGGCATTCGGACGGACTTATCAAGACAAAACAGGTGGTGTTCGATACTCTCGGCAAATATGTCAAAACCTACAGTAAAATAATACTTATCTCGTTCACGGAGCTTTTCATCGGTCTTTATCTGCTGAAGTGGATCGGAGCTTATAAGGGCAAGTATATCGTAGTCATAGCGCTGATCACCGCTCTGATAGACGTGATCCCCGTTCTTGGCACCGGTACCGTGCTTATACCCTGGGCGCTGTGGCAATTGCTCATTTCCCATAATATAGGTATGGGCATAGGGCTGCTTGTGATTTATGTCATGATAACGGTCATCCGTCAGATCATAGAGCCCAAGCTTGTGGGAGACGAACTGGGGCTGCCCTCATTTGTTACTCTGATCGCCATGTATCTGGGTTCTCAGCTGTTCGGTTTCCTCGGACTGTTCCTGCTGCCGCTGACGCTCGCGGTGCTGATGGCCCTGAATGAGGATGGGGTAATAAACATACTTCCCAAAAAGATAATGGAGCCCGAGACTCACAACGAAACCTTCATGCTTAAAATGATAGATAAGGCAAAGGAAAAGAAGAAAGAAGTCAAAAAAAGCTGAGGCGGCGCCGTATCTGATCTGACGCCGGATCCCCGCAGAACGGATATCGACATTCTCGAAAAAGTGTGCTGATCTGATATCGATGTCGGATCAGCGCTTTTTTTACACCCCCGTCTGTTCGTTAATAAGCATATCCCGACAAATACTGAAACCTATCTGTTGGCGATCGCGTCTGCGTAGTGGCGCACCTGTGTATGCGTCCCGCCTGACCGCCTGAAATTATAGAAAAACTTTTTGATTTAACAAAATGCACAAAAACAGACGAAAAAAATTGTCGGGCAAAAACGAAAAAAAGCCTTTTATAGTCATTTGTAACGTTGTGATACTGTTTTTTATATGTTATAATATACATGTATAGTTATATTCGGAGCAGGATCTTTTGTTCTAAGTTGTTTAGTTCCAAGTTCCAAGTTCTAAGTTCTAAGCTCTAAGCTCAAACGCAAAGCTCAAAATCCAACAAGGAGATTCAAGTATGAAACGTTTTCTTTCAATTCTTATCACCGTGATAATGCTCGCCGGGGTCCTGGCGGTCCCGGGGGTGATCACCGCCTCCGCTGCGGATCTCAGGACCGGAGATCTTGTCACATTCGGTTCATATCCTCAGACCCGTGTGACCGATCCGGAGCTGCTTTCCGCTCTCAATTCAAAAAGTTTAAACTGGACGAATTACATTTATGGCTATTATGATGATATGAAATACGCCGACGTGACGGTAGCGGGTGAAAAATACCGGGCGGTCAGTATCGATCTTACAAGGCCGGATGAAGTAGATGGTATTTCCTCTGAAACAGTACAGGAAGCAAACGGTTATACGACCGGGCAGACTTACTGGTTCAGGTTCGATCCGATAGTATGGCGGGTACTCGATCCTTCGGCCGGGCTTCTGATGACAGAGGATATTATCGACAGTCAGCCTGTTCAAAATAAGTTTCGTGCAACAACGGGAAAACCGTACTATGACACAAATTGGGCGTATTCGTCCCTTCGTTCATGGATGAACGCGGACTTTTACGATACCGCTTTCAGCGCCGGGACGAAGAGCTTTATAAAAGATACGTCACTGACCACTCCGTCGATTGGCGACGCGGAATATGACGCCGACCCGACTACAGATAAGGTGTTTCCGCTGTCCTACGCGGACGTGCTGAACGAGGCTTACGGCTTCAGCTCCTCCTCTTATTTCGGCGAGGATACGAACAGAATCGCATGCGGCACCGACTACGCGAAGTGTCAGGGGCTGTTTGTCCGCTCTGCGGCAGGGGAGTATAACAACGGCGCGTCATTTTGGTATCTGCGCAATCCCTATAGCCACGACCGTACATGTATCGTCAGCGACAACGGCTACTCCGGCGCCACCCGCGATGTCTGCAGCAACATTACAGGCATACGTCCTGCTTTGAATGTTGATCTTCAATCTGCAATCTCTCAATCTGTAATCAAAAAAGTCGAACTTCCGCAGACCGGTGATCTGGTCACCTTCGGTTCCTATCCTCAGACCCGGGTGACAGATCCGTCCCTGCTTTCGACGCTGAATGCACAGAGTCTTAACTGGACGTATTACGATTATTACGTCAATAACGCGCATGAGGATTTTATGAAATACGCCGACGTAACGGTTTCCGGCGAAAAATACCGTGCTGTGACGTTCAGTCATTACAGGCCGACCTATACGACAGGCTCCCCGGATTCCTGGACAGATCAGTATTATAACGATTACGAGCCCGGCACTGTTTACTGGTTCAGATTCGAGCCGATAGTATGGCGTGTGCTTGATCCTTCAGCCGGGCTTCTGATGACAGAGAGCATTATAGACAGTCAGCCGTTTCACAACGAGTTGTACGACGGTTACGGCGACGCGGAACAGACGCACTATGTTTCCGACTGGGCGTATTCGTCCCTTCGATCCTGGATGAACGCGGACTTCTACGATACCGCTTTCAATGCCGAAAAGGGCTTTATAAAAGATACGTCGCTGACCACTCCGTCGAGTGGAGACGCCATATATGACGCCGACCCGACGATCGACAGGGTATTTCTTCTCTCCAAAGCGGACGCGACGAACGAGGCATACGGCTTCAGCTATTCCACCGATTCCGGTTCGGATACGCACAGAACCGCATTCGGCACGGACTACGCAAAGTGTCAGGGACTGAAGGTCGAAGATTCCGCGGGACATTACTACAGCAGTGCGTCGACCTGGCGTATGCGCACTTCACTTAATGACCGCAGTATAGGCTGCGTCAGCCACAACGGCCTCGTCGGCTTCAGCACCTATACCAACGGCACAGGCTATGGTATCCGCCCTGTTCTGGAAGTCAGTTTTCAGGCGGCGATCCGGAAAGGACTGATAAAAACATCCTCCTTCCGGACAGGCGATCTTGTCACCTTCGGTGCTTATCCTCAGACCCGTGTGACCGATCCTGCTCTGCTTTCCGCGCTGAATTCACAGACTCTTGACTGGACGTATTACGATTATTACGTCGGCGGCGCGCATGAGGATTTTATGAAATACGCCGACGTGACGGTATCGGGCGTAAAGTACCGGGCGGTACAGTTCAGTCATTACAGACCGATTTATACAACAACCTCCTCGTATTCTTCGACTTATCAGGAAGCCGACGGTTATGAACCCGGGCAGGTTTACTGGTTCAGATTCGAGCCGATAGTCTGGCGCGTGCTCGATCCCTCAGCCGGGCTTCTGATGACGGAGAGCATTTTAGACAGTCAGGCTTTCAACAACGATTATTACGAAGGTTACGGCGATGCGGAAAAGACGCACTATGCTTCAAACTGGGCTTATTCGTCTCTTCGCTCCTGGATGAACGGGGACTTTTATGATACCGCTTTCGATGACGGGAAAGGCTTGATAAAAGATACGGCGCTGACTACGCCTTCGATTTATGACGCCGAATATGACGCCGAGCCGACGACAGATAAGGTATTTACTCTGTCCCTCAATGACGCGCTGTACGAGCCGTACGGTTTCACTACAACTGTCGAAGCCGGCGAGGATACCAACAGAACCGCGTACGGCACGGACTACGCGAAATGTCAGGGACTGCAAGTCGACGTTTCCGAGGGTGAATATTACAGCGGCGCGTCGTGGTGGAGTCTGCGCACGCCCTATGACTACGACTTTACCGGATACGTCGACATGGACAGCCGCGTCGACAACTACAGCTATACCGACTACACCTACGGCGGTATCCGTCCCGCTTTGAAGGTTGATCTTAAATCCGCTTTCGCGAAGGCTCTGCTCAGCCCGTACGACAATACGGAGCCGCTTGACTACTCCCGCGTGACGCTCTCCTGGACAATCAAAGAATACAAAAACAGCGTGCAGAAGCCGGCAGTCACGGTGAAGAACGCGGCTGATGAGACGCTGGCCGAAGGAACGGACTATACTCTCGAATGGTCGTCGGGCGAGAGCAAGCTGCCCGGAATCTATACGGTGACGGTGAACGGTAAGGGAAACTATTCCGGTTATGTTTCAAATATCTATACCATCGAAAAACAGGCTCTTTCTGCCTCCCGGATAACTCTCTCCTGGACGGGCAAAACGTATAACGGCGAGGTGCAGCAGCCGACGGTCACGGTAAAGAACTCCGCAGGCGCAAAGCTGACGGAGGGGACTTCATATACGCTCGAATGGTCGGGGGACAGCAAGCTGCCCGGCACATATACGGTGACCGTGAAAGCAAAAGGCGACAAGTATTCCGGCTCGGTGGACAAGACATATACCATAAGCAAACAGCCGCTTGAAGCTTCGCGGATCAGACTCTCATGGACAAGCAAACCGTATAACAGCGACGTGCAGAAGCCGACGGTCACGGTAAAGAACGCCGCGGGCGTTAAGCTGACTGCGGGGACCTCATATACCCTTGAATGGTCGGGGGACAGCAAGCTGCCGGGGACCTATACGGTGACGGTGAAGGGCAAAGGCAATTTCTCCGGATCGGTGCCCAAGACCTATACCATCGGTAAACAGGCTCTTGCCGCCTCCCGGATAACTCTTTCCTGGACAAGCAAAACGTATAACAGCGCCGTACAGAAGCCGACGGTCACGGTAAAGAACGAGGCGGGTACGAAGCTGACGGAGGGGACCTCTTACACCCTTGAATGGTCGGGGGACAGCAAGCTGCCCGGGACTTACACTGTGACGGTGAAGGGCAAGGGTAGTTTCTCCGGCTCGGTACCGATGACGTATACCATCGGCAAACAGCCGCTGGCCGCCTCGCGCATCACTCTTTCGTGGACGAACAAAGCGTATAACGGCAGCGTTCAGAAGCCGACTGTCGCGGTAAAGAACGCGGCGGGTACGAAACTGACGGAGGGGACCTCCTATATCCTCGAATGGTCGGAGGACAGCAAGCTTCCCGGCACGTACACCGTGACCGTGAAGGGCAAAGGCAGTTTCTCCGGCTCGGTCCCGATGACGTATACCATAAGCAAACAGGCGCTCAACGCATCTCGTATAACGCTCTCCTGGACGAGCAAGGCGTATAACGGAGAAGTTCAGAAGCCGACGGTCACAGTAAAGAACACGGCAGGTCTCAGGCTGACGGAGGGGACTTCCTACACTCTCGAATGGTCGGAGGACAGCAAGCTTCCCGGTACGTACACGGTGACAGTGAAAGCAAAAGGCGATAAATATTCCGGCTCGGTCCCGATGACCTATACCATAAGCAAACAGGCGCTCAATGCGTCGCGTATAACGCTTTCCTGGACGGGCAAGGCGTATAACGGTGAGGTACAGAAACCGACGGTCACAGTAAAGAATGCGGCAGGTCTCAGGCTGACGGAGGGGACTTCCTACACTCTCGAATGGTCGGAGGACAGCAAGCTGCCCGGTACGTACACGGTGACCGTGAAAGCAAAAGGCGACAAATATTCAGGCTCGGTACCGATGACGTATACCATAAGCAAACAGGCTCTTGCCGAATCCCGCGTGACTCTGTCCTGGACAAGCAAAACGTATAACGGCAAAGTGCAGAAACCGACGGTCACTGTAAAGAACGCGGCAGGTCTCAGGCTGACGGAGGGTACATCCTATACTCTTACCTGGTCGGGTGAGAGCAAACAGGTCGGGGACTACACGGTGACCGTGACCGCAACAGGCGACAAATAT
>JAILQN010000273.1 GCA_024699005.1 Clostridia bacterium | reverse complement strand
GAACATCAGTATCGATACTTCCGTTAAGTTTCAGACTTTCGAGGGCATAGGCGCCAGCGGCGCGTGGTGGGCGCAGGAGGTGGGCTCCTGGCCCGGCGCCCGGGAGGAGATCGCCCGGCTGCTGTATAACCGTGAAAGCGGTATAGGCATGCGTACCTACCGCTACAACCTCGGCGCGGGGTCGGCGGAGTCCGGTCACGGCGATATCGGAAATCCGTTAAGACGCACGCATCTTTTCTCCGACGACGAAAACGCGGTCCGTATGGCGGAGCTCGCCTGCGGCGAAGGCGCCGGAGAGCTTATACTGTTCGTCAATTCCCCGCCGGAGAGCCTTACGATAAATCACTGCGCGCACTGCGACAAAAACAGACCTTTCAGGACGAATATCCGAAAAGAGAATTACCCGGCGTTCGCCTCTTACGTGCTTGACTCCGCGGAAGCTCTTGTGAAAAAAGGCCTGCCTCTGAAATATATCTCTCCGGTAAACGAGCCGCTGTGGGTCTGGAACGGCGGACAGGAGGGCTGCCACTATTCCCCGGATCAGGCGCGCGCCGTTATGCGCGTTTTTGCGGAGGAACTGGAGAAGCGTCCGGCTCTGACCGGCGTGAAGCTGTCCGGAGTGGAGAACGGCGATATCCGCTGGTTCAATAAAAGCTATACGATACAATTACTGCGGGACAAAACGGTAAGGAAATGCGTTGATTCCGTGGACGTTCACTCGTATTTCCTGAATCCCGTCCGGCTTCCGGGGATGTCGCGCGCCGATTACCTCAGGCGTTTCCGGCGGTTCATGGACCTGTTTTATCCCGACGTGCCGGTTAAGATGAGCGAATGGACCCATATGCAGGGCGGCAGGGATTGGTCCATGAACTCCGCGCTCGTTATGGCAAAAACCATGGTCGAGGACCTGACCATACTGAACGTGACTTCGTGGCAGCACTGGATCGCCTGTTCCGAGGTGGATTATTGCGACGGGCTGATCTATATAAACCTTGAGGACAAGACCTTTGAAACTACCAAAAGGTATTACGCCACGGGGAATATCTCGAAATACGTTCCCTTCGGCTCGGTCAGGGCGCAGGCAGTATCAGACGACCCGGACGTTGACGCGCTCGCCTTTGCATCAGATGGAAAAGTGATAGTTATTGCCGTGAATTATTCCGGGCAGAACAAACCGGTTAAAATCACCGGCGCTCCCGAATCGGCGTTCGCGGCGGTGACAGACGATGACAGCGACCTTACGGAAAAGACCTGCGGAGGGGATATCTGGCTTACTCCTCGTTCCGTTACAACTTTTATATGTGAGGAATGATGATAAGGTAACAGGTCTTGCACTTGTTATATGCTATCCACTATCCACTATCTACGCATTCCTGCCCCCTGATCCCTGACCACTACCCCCTGGCACTTATTACCTGTTACCTGATGCCTGTTACCTTTGGAAAAACCGCAACTCCACTCTCCACACTCAAAGAGGGATAAACCATGTCGTTACCTGATAAAGCGAGATCTTTTGTAAGTTCTTTAAAGACTCACTGGCACACCCCGCCGGAAGGCAGGTATATGCCCTATAAGGAGATAGCCGCTCTGTCTGTCGGCGGGATAGGCGTCAGGTTCATCGTCTACTGCATATCGCAGATGATAATCTCCGTCGGCAACACCCTGATCGGCAATACCATAGGAATCAGCCCGGGACCGCTTTACGTCATATATATTATCAGCGTGCTGTCCGGATTCCCGCTGACGGCGCTCAGGGCGAAGCTCGTGGACAATACCCGCAGTCTTAAAGGCAAATACCGCCCCTACATTCTGACGATGGGACTGCCCAGTACGATCCTCGGCGCCGCGTTCGTCTGGATGCCCTACGGCGGTATGGGCATGACGGCGAAATGCGTGACAGTGCTGGCGTTCAACATCGGCTTCCAGTTTTTCTTTAATTTCTACGGGGACGCCTACGACAGCATTATCAACGTGCTTTCGCCCAATACCATAGAGCGCTCGGACGTGCTGTCGATAAAATCGATCGTGGAAAATCTCTCGCCGTCCATAGTCAGCATAATCCTTCCGATGCTCGCAAAACTGATAACCGGCGAAAACACGCTCTACGACCTCCGGATATACCGCATACTTTATCCGCCGATGCTGCTCGCCGGTTTCCTGCTCTCGCTGATAGTCTATCTGCATACCGAGGAGAAAATAATCCAGGCGCGTACGCACCCCACGGGCATACGCTTTATCGACGCGTTCAAAGCCGTGGCGGGCAACAAATAT
>JAILQN010000175.1 GCA_024699005.1 Clostridia bacterium | reverse complement strand
GAAGAAAATGAAGTTATAACCTGCTCTTCGGATGAATTCATCGCAGTAATAAATATAATCGCCGGAGATCTCGCGTCCGGTCCCGGAGCCGTTGGACGTTGCCAGTCCGGCGCAGTCAGGATGGGCCGCGATAGAGGCAATGATTGTAGGAGTGGAAGCATCCGAGGGCCTGAACAGAAGTCGCGTGAGGCGGGTATCGACAGCAGAGGCGGAGGGACGGTTGCGGTTGCCGAAATACTTATCGCCGATATCCATCTGAGATAATGTCAGTTTACCTGCAGTCATATTCTCAATTGCACTGAGCATTATACCGACAACTGTAGCTGTCAGAAATTCCATATAATGTTTGTCAGTGCCGTTCAATAAAGTTTTGCCGTGTCTGGAACGCTTATAATTGTCAAGTATTTTACGGGGACCGCCTGTCCAGAGTCCTTCGGTATCTATACATGAATGTGTGTGCGTTGAACACACGTTCACGCTTGACAATACAATATTGTTGTTCTTTTCAGACAGGGACTTCTTAAGCTCCGAACGTATATTGCGTATATCGGCATTCGCTATTCCGATAGAATCTATAACGCAGAAAACGTTGACGCCTCTGCCTGAACCGTCCGAAACAGCGATGCATCTTGCGCGCATATCGTCCGCAACGGATTCAACTTTGTTTTTGAATTTGTTATCCGCAACCATATATCCGCCGAGATAGTAATCATGTGTGCGCCAGTCCGGAGGTGTAAGACTTGCAGAGGCGTAGCCGAGACTCCAAGCCGCGTTATCGGCAGGGGAGCTTAAAAAACAGGGCGTACCCTCAAAGAAGTCCCGGGATACGTAATCACACTCTCTTTCAAACAGGGGCCCGTCCTTCAGTGAACCGGCGGCTTTACCTATAAGAAAATCAAGCGTTTTCTCAAATTTTCTGATTCTGGATGTCTTTTTATTTGAGTAATACATAATCAATCGTTATCCTGTACGGTTGGGGGTACAAGTCCTTCCATGAAGTTGGTTTCAAGTACTTTGTCTTCTTCGGTGACTACAAAGGTTTTGATTTCGTCGGCAAGTATGTCAAATGCAAAGCCGGGATCGATAAAGTCAGAAGTGACGTAACAGCGTGTCTCAGGTTCTCCCTTGGTTTCATAAGCTCTTATAACCGTTTCACCTGAACCGTTTTCACGGGTTTTCAGGCAGGTTACCCTGACGTTTTCCGCGCTGATCTTCAAAAAGCTTTTCTTAAGTGGAAGATTTCCTTTATGGCAGCTCTCCTGTATGCAGAAGGGGCGGATGTTGAACATCTGAGCCTCGCGCGAGACGTCGCTTTTTTCCGCTTCGCCTTCATGAAGATATATTCCGTATTCAAACCGGGACAATCCTTCATCGGTAAAATTGAAGTCGGCCAATGGTCTGTCGGAATAATGGTCGGCAAATATGGCGTTGCGGAGTAAAGTCTGACGCAGGTCAGTATTTCTGCAGCTCATGCTGTATTTTGAGTCGTTGATAATGCTTATACCGTACCGGTCGCCGTCGTTCCCGACCGTAAGATCAGTCCAACCGAGAATCGGAAATTCTTCACCGCTGCATTCGCGTTTGATATATTCAGCAGGGATCTCTGCGGTGTTGATCGGATCTGAGCCGCCTATATCAAAGCTGATCTTGAGTATGCTGTGTTTTTCATGCCAATCGGCTTTGCATTTAACGCGCAGGGTTTTCTGTTCTTTTGCGAAAATGAAATCCTCAGTAAGATAAGAACCGTTATATCTGAATTTTATTCTGATGACGTCGCGGATATCGTTATGTTCAACGTATTCGATCGAGTCAAGACTCATCCGGCCGCGTTCATCTTCAAAGAAAAATATGTTATGTGCCCAGGTGTCGCTCTTTGTGTCGTCAATGATAATCGGCACAGAAAGGGGATTGACTGCATATTCTCTGCCGGAGCCTTTGTTCACAAGCGAGGTGATATAACCGGTATTCGTATCAAATACTGCTCTGATATATTCGTTTTCGGCGGTGATGTTCGCGCCGTGAGAAAGATATTTTTCAAAAGCTTTGCGGTAATCAAAATCGGGATGGTACAGATTATAAGCAGCGTATCCGAATGCCGGGACTTCAGCCAGAAACACCGTGTCGGCGTGCCAGTCGTTGGAGCGGCTCGAGCGCACGTTCGCGAACGGCACGTCTTTGCCTTCTGAGTCTGTGACTCGTGAAGACGGGTCAAGCGTTCGGACCGGAACTTTTACGTCAAAAGAAAGCGGATTGAAAACGATTACGGTACGGGGAAAACCTTCCGGCATGCCGCGATGCCTTATTTCACAGGTGGTCGGTTCATCTATCCCGTCTATCCATGTGTTTACCGATCTGGATATGCGGATAGTCGCTTTATTCATTACTTTCTGGGCAATGGATATGGCTTCATTCTCAAAAGCGGAAATATCCTCGTAGGCTTCCATGATGGAACATCCGCAGAGACTGTCATGGAACTGGCAGAAAAGCACGTTTTTCCACGCTCTTTCAAGTTCCTTCGTATTCGGTGCTGAACCTGTGATCTTCGAGGCTAGTGTATCGTAAACCTCTGCCTGATACAGCATGTTTTCGGCTTTTCTGTTCAGAGCCTTGACGAGGGAAGTAGCGCTGTAACATCCGCTTGCGTGGTGCTGCAGCTCATTATTCCATACAGGCAGATCGGGAAGATAATTTACGAGTGATTTAAAATACGTATCAGGATCGGAAAAACCTATATCGGAATTTTCGGTATGAATATTATATTCTTTTCGCAGGAAGTTGATATCGCCTTTTGTCGGCCCGCCGCCGTGATTTCCGATACCTGTAAAAAGCATCAGCGGATATCCTGTTTTTTCCGTTTCGTTTTTAAAATATTCTATTTTTTTTGAAAGGTTTTCCGGACGTGTCTCGGCGTAGGAATCGTGGATGCGGTATGCAAGTACTCTTGATCCGTCTCCTGATTCCCAGTAGAAACAATGTTCGGGTATATCCGGATTTTCATGCATTCCGGGGCGCATGAAAACATAGGTGTACATGCCGCCGGCATTTAGAAGCTTGGGCAGCGATTCTGCATGACCGAACGAATCCACATTATAGCCGGTTGTACAGATCTTTCCGAACTTGTTATAATAGTAAAGCTGATTATAAAGCGCATGGCGCGCAAAGCTTTCACCGGAGGGCATGTTGCAGTCGGGCTGCACTGACCATCCTCCGACAATTACCCAACGGCCTTCGCGTACTCTTTCCTGGATTTCGGCGAACATATCCGGATCAAGCTCTTCCACCCAGCGGTAATATGTTCCGGCGGCGCATGTGAATACCAGATCAGGGTATTCGTTCAGTCGGTCCAATGCGCTTCGGAAAGTCTGTAGAGCTTCATTACAGCCTTCCTGCCATCTCCAGAGCCATATCGGATCGAGATGAGCATTGCCGATAAGAGCTATTTTATAGTCTGATTTGTTATTATTATCCATGCAGAGTATTGACCTCCGAAAAATTGTGTTGAAAATATAATATAACAATGATATAATAAAGTCAATAATATGAAAGGACGATTTTTATGTCAAGCTTACAACTTATTCTCTTTGTCGCCTCTTTGGTCGCGGGATTGGTATGTTTGGTATTATTCTTAAAATCGAGAGTAAAAGCCGCTACTCCCGGCGCTGCGTTGTGGAAGACGGGCACAAGCGTCTTCTTTATTATCGCGGCTTTGATCGGTACGCTCTGCGCCGGAAGACTCGATGATTTTTGTTTCGGTGCGCTCGTTCTTACTGGCCTTGTTCTCGGTATGATAGGTGATATTACGCTTGATCTGAAATACGTATATCCTCAGGACAGCCGGATCTGGACATATGCAGGATTTATCAGCTTTATGATCGGACATTTCTTCTTCATCGGTTCAATGTTTTACAAATTCCGTGAAGAGAAAATCGGAACACTGTATATTATTATACCGCTGATTATTTCTTTAGTTGTTGCCGTATGCGTCGTTGCGGGAGAAAAACTGTTAAAGCTTAAATACGGTGAGTTTAAAGCAATAACCGGATTATACGGTTTTGTACTTGTATCCACTACAACGTTTGCAGGGTCGTTCTCCATTCTTACACATTTCAATAACGTACCCGTAATTATGTTCTGCGCCGGAGTGTTTTTCCTGATTTCAGATCTTATCCTTTCTGGCACGTATTTCGGCGAGGGCAAAAACCGTCCGGTCGATATAGTTACTAACCATGTAACATATTATATTGCTCAGTATCTTTTTGCCGTTGCGGTTCTCGTTTCATCTTTAAATTTCCACGCTTGACTTTTGCATGAATTAAATATAAAATCATATAGAGGAGCGAAACGGATCGTCAGGCTTTGATTAAATGCAAAGTCAGGAAAGTCCGGGCTTCCCGCGGACGGGATAACGGCTAACGGCCGCCGAGGGTGACCTTAAGGGAAAGTGCAACAGAGATATACCGCTTTTCGCCGCAAGGCGGAGAGTAAGGGTGGAAAGGCGAGGTAAGAGCTCACCGGAGCGCGGGAGACCGACGCTTCCTGTAAACCCTATCCGAAGCAACATCGA
>JAILQN010000116.1 GCA_024699005.1 Clostridia bacterium | reverse complement strand
TATGCAGATTGCCGAGATATTTTTTCGGCAGCTGAAACAAAAAGCGCAGGCAATACTTTGTGTATTAACGAGCATTTTTGTGACAGATGCCGGAAAAAGAGCCGGCAAGATGTATGCACAAGAATTAATCAGTGCTTACCTAAGCTCAATACTCAAAACACATATGATGGACCAACAGCTTATAGACAGGATCGCGGACGAGATAGTTCGCCGGATCAGAGACGAAAACCTTATATCCGCAGCGGCGAAGCCCGGTGGGGACGCCGCGCACGGGGGCGTCGTCCTGACGGAGGACATCGCATCGCCGGAGTTCAAGAAGAAAACGCTGCTGGAAAATCCCCGCGATCCGGAAGCTCTCGCGCGTATGAAAAAGCGCACCACCGCGCGCATCGGCGTGGGCAGGAGCGGCCCGCGCCTCAACACTGTCACTATGCTGACCCTTCGCGCCGACCACGCAAAGGCGAGAGACGCCGTGTTCACGGACGTCGATCCCGCGCTCATCGACAGAATGGGGCTTTTCAGCGTGCAGACGCAATGTGAGGATAAGGATACTTACGTAACAAGGCCCGATCTGGGGCGCAGGCTCAGTCCCGAGGCGGAAAAGACCATACGCGAAAAATGCGTGCATGAGCCGGACGTCCAGATATATGCGTCCGACGGACTCAGTTCCTCTGCGATCGAAGCGAACCTCGAGCGCATCCTGCCGATACTTACCGAGGGGCTTACCGCGAAGGGGCTCAAAGTCGGGACTCCGTTCTTTCTGCGCTTCGGGCGTGTGGGAGCGGAGGATCACGTCGCCGATATTCTGGGCGCGAAGGTGGTCTGCGTGCTGCTGGGCGAACGTCCCGGGCTCGCTACCGCCGAGAGTATGAGCGCTTACATAGTTTACGATGCGCATCCCGGCATACCCGAATCTAAAAGGACTGTAGTGTCCAATATACACAAGGACGGTCTTACGGCGGTCGAAGCCGGCGCTTATATCACGGAAGTGATAGAGATGATCCTTCAGCAGAAGGCCAGCGGAGTGGAATTGGTTAAATAGTTCCAAGTTCTAAGTTCTAAGTTCCAAGTTCCAAGTTCTGAATTCCAAACTCAACACCCAACACGCAGGGAGACCGAAAATGACCGGAGACGCCGTAAGAACAACTGTTCTGAGCGTTCAGATGCTTCCGAACGCCGACCCAATGCTTCTTAAAAGGCTCGACCTGCCGCCGGAGCACCGCAGCCTGGGCTTCATAACCACCGACTGCGACGACGTGTCCTACGCGGCTCTGGACGAGGCGACGAAGAAAGCGAACGTACAGGTCGCCTACGCCAGAAGCATGTACGCGGGCTCATCCAACGCCAGCACGAAGCTCGCCGGCGAATTCATCGGCGTGTTGTCCGGCGAGGATCCGGCGGAGGTGAAAAGCGGTCTTGACGCTGCCGTGCGCTACGCCCGGGAGGACGCGACGTTCTACAGCGCGAACGAGGACGATTCCGTAGTCTATTTCGCTCAGTGCATATCCCGCACGGGCTCGTATCTCTCAAAGATGGCGGAGGTCCCGGAGGGGACGGCTATGGCGTATCTTATCGCGCCGCCTGTGGAGGCGATGGTCGGTCTCGACGCGGCTCTCAAGGCTGCGGAAGTGGAACTCAGGGTGTTTTACGGTCCGCCCACAGAGACCAACTTTGCGGGGGGACTGCTCACGGGCGAACAGTCCGCGTGCAAGGCCGCCTGTGCAGCCTTCGCGGAAAAAGTCCGGGAGATAGCGGCGACGCCCTTCGGGTGTTAAATAAGTTCCAAGTTCCAAGTTCCAAGTTCCAAGTTCTAAGTTCAAAACTCAAAGCTCATAAACAGGGGGGAACGCAGATGGAGTTTGACAGAGATCTGCAATCTATACAGGAAGTGCGAAATCTCGTCGCCAAAGCCAAGGCGGCTCAACGCGAGTACGCTCTTTTCGATCAGAGCAGGGTGGATTCGATCTGCAAGGCCGTAGCCGAAGCCTGCGCCGCCAACGCCGACAGACTGGCTGCCATGGCTGTGGAGGAGACCGGCTTCGGCGTACGCGAGGACAAAGTGCTGAAGAACAAACTCGGCAGCACCATGACCTATGAATACATAAAGGACATGAAAACGGTCGGCGTCCTGCGCGAGATACCCGAAAAGGGCATAACCGAGATCGGCGTGCCCATGGGCGTGGTCGCGGTGCTGATACCGTCGACCAACCCCACGTCCACGGTAATGTACAAGAGTCTTATCTGCCTGAAAAGCGGCAACGCGATAGTGATATCCCCGCACCCCGGCGCGAAGAACTGCATCCTCGCGACCTTCGAGGTGGTCGCGGCTGCAGCCAGGGCGGCGGGAGCTCCCGAAGGGATAGTCCAGTGCGTCACCGTGCCGTCTCAGGAGGGGACTTCCGCGCTGCTGAAGCATCCCGATATAGGCATAATCCTCGCTACCGGCGGCGAAGCCATGGTCCGCGCGGCTTATTCTTCGGGAAATCCGGCTCTGGGCGTGGGTCCCGGCAACGGACCGTCTTTCATAGAAAAATCCGCCGATATCCCGACAGCCATCCGCAGGATATTCGATTCGAAGACCTTCGACAACGGTACTATCTGCGCCAGCGAGCAGAGCATAGTTACCGAGGAATGCATCAGCGACCGCGTTATCGAGGAGGCAAAACGTCAGGGCGGCTACTTCCTTTCGGAGGAGGAGAGCAAAAAGGTCGGGGCGTTCATAATGCGCGCAAACGGTACCATGAACCCGAAGATCGTCGGGCGCAGCGCTCAGAAGATCGCGGAAATGGCGAACATATCCATCCCGTCCGGCACCCGTGTGCTGATCTCGCGACAGACGACCGTCGGCAAGGACAATCCATACTCCCGCGAGAAACTCTGTCCCATACTTGCATTTTACGTGGAAAAGGACTGGGAAGCCGCCTGTGTGCGCTGTATGGAGATCCTTTATAACGAGGGCAGAGGCCATACGATGACCATCCACTCTCAGGACAAGGCCGTTATCCGTGAGTTCGCACTCAAAAAGCCGGTTTCAAGGCTCCTTGTGAACACTCCCGGAGCTCTGGGCGGCGTCGGTGCCACCACGGGCCTGCCCCCTGCGCTGACTCTGGGCTGCGGAGCCGTTGGCGGCAGCGCGACTTCGGACAATATCACTCCGCTCAACCTTATAAACATAAGGCGCGTCGCCGTGGGTCTGAGCGAGCTGAGCGACCTGAGAGGCGCGGCACCTTCTTCTTACGGTGCGAGAGACGAAAAAGCTGCTTCGGGACTTTCCCGCAGCGATATAGAGGCTATTACACGGGCGGTACTGCTCCGGCTCGGCAATCAATGATCAGGTAATAAGGAGAAATCCTTTTAAATAATCAAATTAAACCCTTGGAGGAAATAGAAATGGCAACTTTACAGGCACTCGGCATGATCGAGACAAAAGGACTTGTCGGCAGTATCGAAGCGGCGGACGCCATGGTCAAGGCTGCTAACGTCAAGCTTATCGGCAAGGTGCACGTCGGCGGCGGTCTTGTGACCGTTATGGTCCGCGGCGATACCGGAGCCGTCAAAGCGGCGACCGACGCGGGCGCGGCGGCAGCTTCGCGCGTGGGCGAACTTATAAGCGTACACGTGATCCCCAGGCCGCATGACGACGTGGAGTATATTCTCCCGACGCTCAACACAAGCGACAAATAAAGTTTTGAGTCCTGAGCTTTGAGCGTTGAGATCTGCGCCCGTATCAAGGCTGCAGTTCCGACGCTCAGACAGGAGCACTCACAAAACGGAGGAAACAGAAATGGCAACTTTACAGGCACTCGGCATGATCGAAACGAAGGGGCTGGTCGGCAGTATCGAAGCCGCGGACGCCATGGTCAAGGCAGCTAACGTCAAGCTTATCGGCAAGGTGCACGTGGGCGGCGGTCTTGTGACCGTCATGGTGCGCGGCGACGTCGGTGCGGTCAAGGCCGCTACGGACGCGGGCGCTGCAGCCGCATCACGCGTGGGCGAACTCATAAGCGTACACGTGATCCCCAGGCCCCACGACGACGTGGAGTATATCCTTCCCACACTTTCGACCGGCGATAAGTGATCGTTTTCCTTTCCGAATAATCAGAAGGGAAATGCTGAACTATGGCAACAAGGATACTGACCGACGTTGAACTGCGAGCCCACTGGACCCGCAGCAAGTCGAACCGTGTGATCATCGAGCCGGATACGGTGCTCACCCCTGCCGCGAAGGACTTTATCCGCGAGCAGGGGCTGGAGACTGTATATCTGACCGAGAGCGAACGCGGCCCTGATACCATGACCCGCACGCCCATACCGCGACGCGAGGGAAAACCGGTCTACGTAAACGCCGCGACGGGCATGGAGCAGACGGACAAGGGCGAGATAATGACGCACCTGCGGGGCAATATGCTGGTCCCGAAGACCGATCTGCAGATAGCTTTCCGCGGAAAGCTGGATTCCCTGCAGGCGAAGATAATGGAGACTCAGGTCATTGCCGAGGAGGAGAAAAAACACCGCGTTACCGCCGATCTGGAGGAACTTCTCGCCTTTGTGCGTACGATAGTCTCCGCGGAAGTCAGGGACGAGCCGCTCAAGGAGATAAAGCTCCTTAATATGGGCAGTGTGCAGATACGCCGGGATTCGCAGAACGTGAAAGCGGCCTTCGGCATAGATCATCCCGTTCCGAGTTATCGGATGGGAAAGCTGTGCGTCAGCCTTAATGCGCTTCGAACCCAGGTCCGCGAAACGGAGCTTGCCGCGGCGCACGCCTTTACAAACGAACACGGCTGTTGCTCAAGGCTCGATATAATCGAAGCGCTGAACCGTCTGTCAAGCTGCGTTTACATAATTCTTTGCCGTACGCTCTCGGAGAAATGAGGAAGGCATGAATTACTACAGTGAAAAAGACATAAGAGACATCGTCGCCGCCGTCGTGACGCGGGAACTGGGCGGCGGGACATGCGCGCGTCGCGGATGCCCGGATCCGATACCTGTCGAGATATCGGCGCGGCACGTGCACCTGACCAAGGAAGCGGTGGAAACGCTCTTCGGCAAGGGGTACAGGCTGACGAAAAAACGCGATCTGAGTCAACCGGGAGAATATCTCTCGGAGGAGCGCGTCAAGCTGGTGACCGGCAAGGGCGAATTCGCGAACGTTGCCGTGCTCGGTCCGCCCCGGCCGCACGTACAGGTGGAACTGTCCCAGACGGACGCGAGAACGCTCGGTATGAAGCTGCCGCTCAAACTCTCCGGAGAACTCAGCGGCGCCGAGGATATTCTCATAATCGGCCCCAAGGGCATATTGGAAGCGAAGGAATGCGCGATGATCGCCCGGGCGCACGTGCATATGACTCCGGCGGACGCCGAACGATACGGCGTAAAGAACGGTCAGCGTCTTTGCGTCCGCCTTGAAACCGAGCGCCCGATCACCCTCGAAAGCGTGATAGTCCGGGTCAAGGATCCGGCGAAGCTCGCTATGCATATCGATTTTGACGAGGCGAACGCTGCTATGGTGGACTCGTCCACGACGGGAGTTATTGTTCAGGTAACAGGTGAATAAAATGAATGAGAATGATTTACGGCGCATTGTCGAAGAGGTAACCGCGCAGATTCTTGCCGCGACGCCGAAGCAGCAGACCTGCGCGGCACCCGGCGCCGAGAAGGTGCTTGTCATCGGCGATACATCCAAGGTCCCGCGGGAGATCTGCGAGCTTACGACTCTGTGCGGGATAGAAGATTACGAATGCGGCCGTTATATCGCGCCTTACTCCAAGGTCATTATCGCGGAGCTGACGCTTACGCAGCTTTGCGACATCGCCCTGGCGCGGCCCACCGACGCGGCGTGCTGCGCCGTGATACAGGCGCTTCTCAACGGCAAGCCGGTCCTGCTGCTGGAGAGCGGACTGCCCCACAGAGCCTTCGCCGGCAAGGGCAGCACGGCTCTTTACGCCGAGATAGAGGGTTACGTGCGCAAGCTTTCGGGCTTCGGAGTCAAAATGATGACCGAGGCCCGTATGTACAAGCCCGCGGAGGTGCCTGTAAAACCGGCGAAGCATCAGCCGGCGCCCGTCACGGTTCCCCGCGGAAACGGTCAGCCCAATCCCGGCAGTGTGATCACCGAGGAGATCGCACTGGGCCTTGTAAAGGACGGCGCGGACAAGGTCACGCTTCCGCACGGAGCTATCCTGACTCCTTCCGCGAAGGACGTTTTTACAAAGATGAAAGTGTCTGTACAGAGAAACTGAGGAAATACAATGGTTATTTGCAGAGTAATCGGTCATGTCTGGTCGACAAAAAAAGAGCCGAGCCTTGAAGGACTCAAGCTCATGGTCGTCAAAGAGGAAGATCCCGAGACAGAGAAACCCAAGACTTACGTCGCAGCCGACATCGTCGGTGCCGGCGTCGGCGAGCAGGTGCTCGTCGTATCGGGCAGTACCGCGCGCAAGGCCTTCGGCAACGACGATATCCCCGCCGATATGGCGATCGTCGGCATCATCGACACTGTGGAAGTCGACAGGGAAAAGGCAAAGCTGAAGATCAGAAAGAAAGATTAAGTATCAGGGATCCGGGTTCAGGTAACAGGGAGAAACAATATGGGGCTGATCGATCAAATCGCCGCCGCGGGCATCGTCGGCTGCGGCGGAGCCGGGTTCCCCACGCACGTCAAGCTGAAGGGGAACTTTGAGTATTTCATAATCAACGGAGCGGAATGCGAGCCGCTGCTCCGTACGGACCGCTGGCTTATGCGGAACAAAGCCGCCGAGATAGTAAAGGCTGTGGCTGCCGTTGCGGACGGGCTGGGCATCCCCAACGCCGTGATCGGACTCAAAGAGCATTATGAGGAGGAGACCGAAGCTCTGCGCAAGGCGATAGAAGAGCAGGGTGCTTCCGTCAGACTCTGTCTTTTCGACAGCTTTTATCCCGCCGGGGACGAACAGGCGCTCGTCTATGAAGTCACCGGACGCGTAGTGCCGCCCGCCGGGCTCCCGGGGAACGTCGGAGCCGTCGTGGACAACGTCGCCACGGTCTATTCGATCTATTGGGCGATGCAGGGCAAGCCGTTCATAAAGAAATACCTGACCGTAACAGGGGAGGTCGCTCATCCGGTCGTGGTCTGCGTGCCGGTAGGGACTCCGCTTCGCCGCTGCGTCGAACTGGCGGGGGGCGCCACGATAAGCGATCCTTACTATGTCTCGGGCGGTCCGATGATGGGGCAGACGGTAGCGGATATCGATTCCGCCGTCGTTACCAAAACAACCTCGGGAATACTGGTGCTGCCGTCCGACGGCTATCACGCGTCGCAGAACGCCGTGCCTGTCAAAGCTATGCTCAACCGCGCCCGATCGGCGTGCATACAGTGTTCCTTCTGCACTCAGCTCTGCCCGCGTCATCTGCTCGGGCATCCGCTCTCGCCGCATAAGATAATGCGCAAAATGTCTACGGGAACGGACGTAAAAGAACTTCTCGACGATCCCGATATCATAAGGGCTCAGCTCTGCTGCGAGTGCGGCATCTGCGAGACTTACGCCTGCCCGATGGGGCTTCAGCCCAGAAGGATAAATTCTCTCATAAAGCGTGAACTCGGCGCTGCCGGCGTGCGCTACGCAAGGGCAGAAGGGGACCTCGGGCCGGTCAGCCCTCTGCGGGAGGAACGCAAGGTCCCGACCGGCAGGCTTGCTTCCCGCGCGGGAGTCGGAAAGTATTTCGGCCTTGAACCGCGGGAGCTTATATGCGACGAGCCCGATGAGGTCCGCATCCCGCTCAAAATGAACATAGGCGCGCCATCCGTACCTGTAGTCGGCGAGGGCGACAGCGTAAACAGGGGCGATCTTATCGCGGCGCCGAAGGAAGGCGCTCTGGGCGCAAATATACACGCAAGCATTTCCGGCCGGATAATATCGGTTACGGACAGCATAACGATCAAAGGAGCGTAAACGATGCAGGCTATAGGTTTTTTGGAACTGAACAGTATAGCGAAAGGCGTTGAGTCTGCGGATATCGTGCTCAAGACAGCCGACGTCTCCATGGTGTTTTCCAAGGCGGGATGCCCGGGAAAGTATTATATTCTTTTCACCGGGGAAGTCGCCGCGGTTCAGGCAAGTATCGATTCCGGCAGGGAGATCGGCGGAAAGCACGTTGTGGACAGCTGCGTGATACCCAATATCCATCCCCAGGTGGTCAAAGCGATCAATATGACCAACTATCCCGAGCGTATGCAGGCGATAGGAGTCATGGAATTCTACAGCGTCACCGCCTCGGTATACGGCGCGGATGCGGCGGTCAAAGCCGCGGACGTGGATCTGGTCGAAGTTCGCCTGGGAACCGGTATAGGCGGCAAATCCTTTGTGGTGCTCACCGGCGAGGTCGCCGCCGTGCGGGAGTCGGTATACTGCGGTATCCACACGCCGAACGCAGAAGGTATGCTCGTATCATCGGTCGTTATACCGAGTCCGCATAAGGAACTTTTGGAGAGTCTGTTTTAATATATAGTTTATGTCTCAAAACTCTCAGGACCCGAAACAAAGAATAATTCAGGAGCTGGTGCCCGGAAAACAGGTCACCATGGCGCACCTGATCGCCAATCCGAACGCGGATCTTTATAAAAAGCTGGGCGTTATGACGGAACACACCGGCGCTCTCGGTATAATGACCATCACTCCCAGCGAAGCCGCCATTATAGGCGCCGACGTCGCCACCAAAGCGGCGAACGTCGAGGTGGTATTCGTGGACCGGTTCAACGGGTCGCTTGTCGTCAGCGGCGACGTCGCCAGCGTGGAGGCGGCGCTTAAAGACGTGCTGAACGTGCTCGAGAACGTGCTGCATTTTGCTCCGACGGTGATAACGCGTTCATGAAAAAATTCATTCTGATAGGAACGGTCTCCTGCGGCAAGACCACGCTTTGTCAGCGGATACACGGGCTCGCCCGGGAATATAAAAAGACTCAGGCTCTCGAGGTCATCGGCGAGACGATAGATACTCCGGGCGAATATCTGGAGCGCCGTTCGCTGCTGCGCGGGCTTATGGTCACCGCAGCGGAAGTCGATCTGGTCCTGTTCCTTATCGACCCTACCGCCGAGCGGTTCTATTATTCCGCGGGGCAGGCGTCCGCATTTCCCGTGCCCGTCGCCGGCGTGGTTACGAAGATCGACGTCGCGACGGAAAAACAGATAAAAATGTCGCGGGAACTGCTTGAAATGACCGGCGCAAAACCGATCTTTGAACTCAGCTCCGTGACAGGCGAGGGCGTGGATGAGCTGATAAAGTTTCTGGAAGAGTGAGAGGCAAAAGGGGCTGTAAAAAGCGTGTTTTTACAGCCCCGTTCGTTTGATTGATCCATAAAACAGAATATGAAAAAAACTGTGTCCGTCATAGGCCTCGGAAACAGAGGCACAGAATATTTGGGGTTTCTGAAGCACTTCCACGCTTCAAAGGTAAAGATCGCCGCGCTGTGCGATATCCGCAGGCAGGCGCTTGACGATATAGCGCCTGAATATTCCGTCCCGGAAGATATGCGGTTCGATTCGCCCGGGGAGTTTTTCTCCCGGGGCGTCATTTCGGACGCTCTGATAATCGCCACGCAGGACGCGAGCCATTACGCCGTCACGAAACAGGCGATCCTGACCGGTTATAAAAATATCCTTCTTGAAAAGCCCGTCAGCGGTGTGAAGGAGGAGTATACCGAACTTCGTGATCTTGCGGAGGAGAACGGCGTGCTCCTGATCATCTGCCACGTGCTGCGTTATTCCAACTATTACGGCAAAATAAAAGAGATAATATCAAGCGGCCGGATAGGGGATATAGTCACGATAAATCACACCGAAAACGTCGGATATTTTCATTTCGCCCACAGTTTTGTAAGGGGAAACTGGCGGGATGAATACGCTTCGACTCCCTCTATCTTGGCGAAATGCTGCCACGACATAGATCTGATCGCGTGGTTTATAGATTCCCCGTGCGTGAGCGTCAGCTCCGTCGGCTCGCTGAAGTATTTCCGTAAAGAAAACGCTCCCGAAGGTGCCGCGCCGACCTGCACGGGCGGCTGCAAGGCAAAGCGGAACTGCCCTTACGACGCGGAACGGCTTTATATAAAAGACCCGTTCTGGAAGGCGAAATTCATAAAATATATGAAACGTACGCTCACGGGAAAAACGAAAAACAGCGCTGCCGACGTTGAAAACGCCGTCAGGAACGGTGAATACGGCAGATGCGTTTACATGTGCGACAACAACGTGTGCGACAATCAGCTTGTGATGATGGAATTCGGAAACGGGGCGACGGCGGTACTTGATATGAACGCCTTTTCACAGAAGATGTTCCGGGAATGCCATATCATTGGCACGAAAGGCGAGCTCGTCGGTTACGGCAACAAACTGACGCTGCATATTTTCGGCGGAAAAACCGTGCGGATAAACACGGCGCCCATCCCGGGCGGACACATAGAGGGCGATATCAGGCTCATATCCCGATTCGTCAGGATCATATGCGGAGAGACAACGGATCTTAAGGATATAACGACCATCGACGCGACCGTTATAAGCCACGATATCGCGCTGGCTGCCGAGGAATCGAGGAAAAACGGCGGGAAACGGATCCCGCTTGAAACGAAATGAACGAAACGGAAAAGCCGGTTTCCGGTTTGCTGAGTGACTGGGGAGAAGCTCTCGTAAAGCTGCAGATCGTTATGCCGGAGCGGCCTGAACTTGACGGCGGGATCATGTGCCCCGCCTGCAGAATGATACACGGCCGCTGTCACGAAGCGGTTTATCCGCTTATGTGTCTCGCGGCGCGCACCGGGGAGGAGCGTTATCTGACGTCTGCAAAAAAGCTTTTCCGCTGGGGAGAAAATATGCTGTGCGCCGACGGCAGCCTGCGCAACGACGCAAAATCGGACTGGCGCGGTGTAACGGTGTTCGGAGCAGTCGCTCTGCACGACGCGCTCTTTTACCACGGCGATCTTCTGACCGAAACGGAAAGAACCGGGTGGAAAAAACGTCTGGAGCGTATGGGGGCGTGGCTGTCTGAGAATCTTCGTCCCGGCAGATTGCAGGCGTATCTCAATTATTACGCTGCCAACGCCTGCGCGATGGCTCTTCTGGGCAGGTATTTTGACCGGACAGATTATACGGACCTTGCACGGGAGCTGGCAGAGTTCTGCCTTGACCGTACAACCGACAATCTTCTTATATACGGTGAGGGGCATCCGGTCGATCTGAAAACACGGAAAGGATGCCGGGCTGCAGACGTCGGCGGATATAACGTGGAGGAGACGCTCCCGTCTCTCACGCGGTGCGCGTTTGAGCTGGACGATCCCGAAATGATATCTTCCTGCCGTGAAATATGGTCGGCTCATCTTGAATGGATGCTTCCGGACGGCGCATGGGACGACAGCGTGGGTTCACGCGCGTTCAAATGGACCTACTGGGGCAGCAGGACTTCCGACGGCTGTCAGGACGCGCTTTTTCTGCTGGGTAAAGACGAGCCGGTTTTTGCCGAAGCCGCGCTGCGGAATACAGAGCTTCTTGTCCGATGCACGCACGACGGGCTGCTTTACGGGGGACCGGATTATCACCGTCACGGGGAGAAGCCCTGCGTCCACCACACTTTCTGCCATGCGAAGGCTCTTGCCGGAAGTCTGAATAACGGTACGTATGATTTTGAGCGGACGTCGTTGCCTGTGACCGACGCGAAGTGCGTACGCAGATATGAAGATCTCGACGTGCTGCGCGTAAACTTCGGCGGATGGATCTCGGACGTTATATCCTGTGATCACGTCGCCTTTCCCGGCGCTCACGCCTCCGGCGGAACGATCAGTCTGCTGTGGCACGGTAAGACAGGTCCTCTTATCGCCTGCGGCGCTCCTGATTTCAGGCTCAGGGAACCGTTCAATCAGCAGCTGCCGTCGCGTGAAGATGATCACCGCTGTCCATGCCCCCGGCTTGAAGCGACCGCCGGCGGCGTCAGGCTGACTCAGTATTATGATCTTGGCGCATTGCAATCCCGGAAAATCGGCGGCGATAATATAGACGTCATTGCGGACGCGTCGCTGTGCGACGAAACCGGAAACTGCCCGGACGATAAATTCGCGTTTTCTCTGACGTATACTTTTGAGCGGGATCTGCTGCGTATCAATTATTGCGTCAACGCTGAGGTAAAGGATGAGGTCCGTTTTGTCCTGCCGGTAATAAACGGCGGGGCGGGCGTAACGGCGGAGCGCGGAACCATGTTTCACGAGCCTGCGGATTTCTTTAATCTTAACCCGGGATTCATGGGGACAGAGTATGTTTTTGCGCCGGATGAAGACGGCATGACAGAGATCGTGATAACGGTGTGAATATGGATAATAAAAAAATCGCTTTCCGTGAAGACGGCAGACTTACGATCCTGCAGATAACCGACCTGCATGCATATGAAGAGGCCGTGCCGGAGGATGAAGAATCTGTCCGCAGAGTGATCGGTGAGGCGAAGCCGGACATCATTATCATGACCGGCGACAATATCTCCGGTTACGCGCTCGGTACTAAAGAGAGCGCCCGCAGGGCGATAAAGAACTTTATGGATCTGCTGGAGCCTTTCGGCATCCCCGTAGCCGCGGTGTTCGGCAATCATGACGACGACCGCACGCCCTGTACCAAGGCAGAGCAGCTCGCACAGTACGGGACGTACGGCTGTTTTATCGGCAAACCGGGTTTTTCCGCCGAAATGACCATTGGCGGCAGACATACCGTACATACCGGGAATTACAGTATCCCTGTTTATGAGTCCGCGCACAGCGACCGTATCGTCTATAACCTCTGGTGCTTCGATTCCGGCAGCGACCACGCCGATCCGGCTGTCGACAGTTACGGTTACGTTTTTCCCGAACAGGCGGAGTGGTACGTAAAAGAGTGCGAAGCTCTGAAAGCTCTGAACGGCGGGAAACCCGTGCCATCCATGGTATTTCAGCATATATCGCCGCCGCATATCGTCAGGGCGCTTAAAGAAGTACCGCCGGATACTCCCGGATCGGTCGGTTTTGCCGGTTCTTTTTATATACTGCCGGACGGAACGGATCTCTCCGTAAACCGTCTGAAGGAGGCGCCCTGCCCGCCGAATACGGACCTGCCCGAGGGCTGGGTACAGATGGACGCCATGCTGAAACAGGGCGACGTGCGCGCGATCTTTTTCGGGCACGACCACATCAATTGTTTCGTTCTGGATTGCGGAGGGATCGACCTGGTATGTTCCCCGGGCTGCGGAGCTCATTCGTACAACGACGGGAATAAGGGATTCCGCGTTATCACGCTGGATAAAGCCCGTCCGGATTCATACGAGACGTATACCGTCCGCACAAACGACCTGCTGTCGGGGGAATCGCCGGTCCATCGTTATTATTCAAAAAAATTTGAAAAGGAATAAATCATCATGAAAAAACATCTTTCGGTCTTATTGGCTTTTATTCTGACGTTCTGCGTCCTGCTGCCTGCTTTCGCCGCGGAGGCAGGGGAGCTTTCCGTCTATTCGTCCAATAAGATACCGTCAGGAAGCATGCGGATGACCGCGCACAGGGGGTATTCCTCCGTCGCGCCGGAGAATACGCTCCCCGCGTTCCGTCTGGCGGGCGAATACGGCTTCTGGGGCGCCGAGTGCGACACTTCGCCCACGGCGGACGGCGTCTGGGTAATCATGCACGACGATACCGTGGACCGTATGACGGACGGCGAAGGCAAGGTCAGAGATCTGACCTGGGCAGAGATCTCCGGATTGACGATCGACTCGGGCAGCAACGCGGAGGATTATCCTGATACGAAGGTCCCGACTCTGACGGAATATCTGGACGTCTGTAAGGAATACTGCCTGCACCCGGTCATAGAGATCAAAGGCTGCGCGACGGTCGATGATATGGATTCCCTCGCGGAGCTGCTTTCCGCGCGCGAAGAGATACTGACGTTCACCATCATCAGCTTCAGCAGGGAACTTCTTGTAAGGATCAAAGAATTACTTCCCGAAGTGCCGGCGTATCTTCTGATAACGGTGGGAGATGATGAGGGATCCATCGATTTCTGCAAGGCGAACGGCATCGACGGGATCGACTTCGTGCACGTACTGGATGATAAGCTGATAAAAAAGGTCGTCTCGTCCGGTCTTTATACGATGTCATGGACCGTGGACGATATCGGGTCCGCGGAACGTCTTTATAAACTCGGGATACGCGATATAACCACCAATAGTCTGACTCAGCTTATTCCGGACGGAAATATCTTTCAGGAGCTTATCTGGTGGTTCAGGGATCTGTTCGCCGCTTTTAAAAGTATTTTTGCGTTCTGACAGATCCGTTCCCGTTTGTATGAAATAATATTTGACAACGGGTGACGATGGGTGTATACTGCAACAGTTGCTGTGCGATCAACGCACAGTTCGTCATATCAATACGATCAGGAGACTGCATAATGGAGAACGCAATTTTACTGGCAGCCGGCAAAGGGACAAGAATGTATCCTTTGACCGAAGAGACCCCCAAGCCCCTTGTAAAGGCGAACGGCAAACCTTTTATTGAAACTCTTATCGAAGGATTGCTTTACAGGAACGTGGATAATATATATATCACGATCGGATACAAGAAAGAGCAGTTCCTTTATCTCAAGGACAAATATCCGAAGATAACGTTTATAGAAAACGACAGGTTCATGACGGAAAACAATATTTCCTCGGTATATCTTGCCCGTGAGCAGCTCAGGAGCGGCAGCTGCTTTGTCTGCGATTCCGATCTCTATATCCGGGACAAGACGATTTTTGACGCTGAACTGACTGAGAATTGCTATTACGCTAAATGGTTCGACGGCCCCACGGACGACTGGGTTTTTGACGTGGATGATACGCTGCATATCACAAAAATCAAACATGGCGGAGCGGATCAGCATATGATGGTCGCCATCGTGTATTTTACTCCCGAAGGAGCGAAAAAGCTCGCCGACGCCATAGAGGACGAGTACGGCAGACCGGGTTATGAGGAACTGCTCTGGGACAACGTCCTGGGCAGACATCTTGAAGATATCAGAATGGGGCTGCATCTTATCAGCGGCAACGAACTGGAAGAGTGCGACACCGTAGAAGAGCTCAGGGCGTTTGAAGCGAAGCTGAGAGCGGAGAACTGAGAGCGGGGATAAATAAGGGCTTATTCTGTATGGATCCGCTTTTATTATCACACGGCCGTGAGCTTTATTCCGCATTTTCATGGGGAATACCAATATGTGACCCACCGTGATTCCTGAGTATCGCGGTGGGGCTGTATATTCTATTCCGGAGACAGACTCAGGATACGGAAATCATTTTCCCTTTGCTCCTGACTGCGTCGGGCCGTAATTTGCGGCTCCGGTATAGACCACGTCGTCGGGAGTCGGATAATACTTCGGTTCTGACAGATCACGCTGGAACAGACGCACGTGCTCTCCTTTCGGCAGCAGGCCTATAACGTCGCAGCCGCGCCACAGAACGGTGAACGTCTCCCCGCGGACGTTCTCTTTCTTTTTTCGTATGCGCAGGGGGAATGTCAGATCAAGGGTATTCCCGGCCTTCAGTCCGGTCTTCAGTAAATCGCCGTCCCGTTTCATTGCGCATTGCGCGTTGCGGATTTCGCATTCCACGTCTCCCATCCACTCATAACGGCGGAACGCGACGGAACAGTCCTTTTTCGCGGTAACGCGTATGAGCCCCCTGTTCGGCAGGAACGACTCAAGTTTCAGCGCTTCCGTCTCCTTATCGCATGGGATATTGACGGTATAAACGCCGTTTTCTTCCGTGATGACGCTGTCCCACACCGTTTTGAGCGCCGTGGGTGCGGTGCCGACGCAGCAGCCCGCGATGGAGCGGAACCTTTCAAGGGAGATGGAGTTCGGCTCGCTGCCGCCGGTGAAACCGCCGATCATGCGCTTGTCTATATCGCGGTAGGTGATGCCGTTCCCGTCCGGCAGGGAATTGTCAACGGTCACGTAGCCGGTGTATCTGACCTGATTTTCCATGAGCATGTTGCGGGCGAACAGATTGATATCGTTCCAGTATTCGTCGTATCCGAGCTTTGTCAGTTCACGGGCGCAGATTATCATATCGCGTACGCAGCAGGTCTCGCAGTGTTCCTCGTCCATCGGGTGCCACTGAGCGTATTCCGGCACCCAGCCGAAAGACGAAGAGAGCGAGCGTATATAATCGTATATGGCTTTTCCCTTTTCGATATACGTTTTATTGTCCGTCAGTCTGCCAAGGTATACAAGTCCGTAAGAAAACCACGCGGCGGAATGTACGTGCCCGAAGAATTCCATTTTATAATTGAAATAGCGGGACGGGCCCAGAACGTAGTTCGCAAGGCCCACGGCGAGGTCAAGGGCGACTTCGTCTTTTTTCAGCTCCCAGCGCCGCACCAGAGCCGGCAGCATAAGCGCGTTCCGGATCGCCTGTTCGCCGCGCCCGGTGTGGCGTGTCAGGTCGAAACCGCCGTCTTTCAGGTAAACGTCGTTCGGGAATTCATAAATGGGCTCGGTCTCCTGATAATCGCCTGACCAGAAAGTGCGCACTTTGCGCTCGATAACGAGCGAACGCATACCGCGTATCAGCTCGCTTGTCCGTCTCTCGGCCTCTTCATCTTCCGGGTATTCCTCGGTGATAAGATTCAAAGCCGGCAGGATATAACCCATCTCGTGGAAAGACGAATGGACCGTGTGCGTCCAGGGATAGGGCTCGCAGAAGCGCAGACCGTGCTCGCCCCAGGATTTCATCAGGTGGCGGCGCAGGGACTGTTTGACCTCGTCACCTTCGTCGCTTCCGAGCATACGCATGGCGCAGACGAGGCCTTCGTACCACGACCCGACCAGTTCCGCGTCGTCCACGCGGCAGTGCGCCGCCTCCGCCGGTTTTTTGTTCGGCAGAAGCAGCCAGTAGGGCAGGTTGTCGTATGCCCTGTCCACCATGTTGGTGATATAATGCCGCACCAATCCGGCGCTTTTCAGCAAGTCAAATGATTCATACATGGGTGATGCCTCCTGTGGGCTGCGTTTTGCGCCCTTAAGAATTGACGGTTGACAGTTCCCGGCAGTTCACGCCCGGGGGGTTGTTTTATCCGGGCCCCGGGAATAACGGATCCGGGATGCCGCGCAAGCCGTATTTGACTATATTTTACAATAACAGAATATGAATTGCAATGATTTTTAAAGGTTGAAACGTATTATCGGAAAAAACCGTGACCTCAGAACTTAGAACTTATAATTTAGAACTTGGAACTTTGAACTCAGAACTCAGAACTTTGAACTTGGAACTAATATACAACTTGGCACTAATATCACTTGACAATCGTACGCAATTACATTATTATAATTCCAATTAATTATAACGGGGTGAAAGTTATGGCATTTTATTTTGAAGAGCCTTCAAGAACCTTCGGAGAGTATCTGCTTGTGCCGGGGTATTCGTCAAGCGAGTGTATTCCCGCAAATGTTTCGCTCAGGACTCCGCTCGTTAAATACCGCAAGGGCGCGGAGGACTGCCCCTTCACCCTGAACACCCCGTTGACGAGCGCGATCATGCAGAGCGTTTCAGGTGAGAAACTGGCTATCGCTCTTGCCAGGCAGGGCGGCGTTTCTTTTATCTACGGCTCCCAGTCCGTGGAAGACGAGGCGGACATGGTAGGGCGTGTCAAGTCCTATAAGCGCGGTTTTGTCACAAGCGATTCCAATCTGCCGCCGGACGCAACGCTTGCCGACGTGCTTGCTCTCAAAGAGCGTTCGGGGCATTCCACCATCGCAATTACGAGCGACGGCTCGGCTCACGGCAGACTTCTGGGCATTGTCGCTTCCAGGGATTACAGAGTGTCGCGCACGCCTGTTGACGCCTGCGTCAGCGAATTCATGACTCCTTTTGAGAAGCTGGTCACAGCTCCGGCGACCGCGACCATAAGCGAGTGCAACGATATAATCTGGGACAACAAGCTCAATTCACTGCCCCTTGTGGACGAACAGGGCAATCTGCAGTATATAGTGTTCCGCAAGGATTATGAGAGCCATAAGGAATACTCCAATGAGCTTCTGGACAAAAACAAGAGCTATAAGGTCGGCGCGGGCATAAACACCCGCGATTACGCCGAGAGGGTTCCTGCCCTTGTGGAAGCCGGCGCGGACGCGCTCTGCATAGATTCCTCCGAGGGTTTTTCGGAGTGGCAGGCGCGTACCCTTAAATGGATCAGGGACAACTACGGCGATACGGTAAAGGTAGGCGCAGGCAACGTCGTCGACGGCGACGGCTTCCGCTTCCTTGCCGAAGCCGGCGCTGACTTTGTAAAGATCGGCATAGGCGGCGGCTCCATCTGCATCACCCGCGAAACAAAGGGCATAGGCAGGGGACAGGCGACTGCCGTCAAGGACGTGGCGAAGGCAAGAGACGAATACTTCCGCGAGACGGGAATATACGTTCCCATCTGTTCCGACGGAGGTATCGTGCAGGATTATCACATCACACTGGCTCTTGCCATGGGCGCCGATTTTGTTATGCTGGGCAGATATTTCGCGAGATTCGACGAATCTCCTTCCGCCAAGCTGTTCGTGAACGGCAGTTATGTCAAGGAGTACTGGGGCGAGGGCTCCAACCGCGCCAGAAACTGGCAGCGTTACGATATGGGCGGCGACAGGAAGCTCTCGTTCGAAGAGGGCGTGGACAGTTACGTCCCCTACGCCGGATCGCTTGCCGAGGGAGTCAGCAACACCCTCGCCAAGGTCAGGAGCACCATGTGCAACTGCGGCGCGCTGAGCATTCCGGAGCTTCAGGAAAAAGCAAGACTGACGGTCGTTTCCTCAACTTCTATCGTGGAAGGCGGAAGCCATGACGTTATTCTGAAAGACGCATTGGGGAAATAATGAGGCATCAGTGATTTTATGTCGATATCCGCCGCGGTGCGCAAAATGAAAGCGCGGCACGAAAATCAATATACAAGAGGGAGACTTATGACAGGAACAAACAAAAACATCAGCAGGGCGGTCATTTGTTTTTTCGCCGTTCTTTGCATTCTTGTCACCGCGGTGATGATCCCTGCGGCAGAGGAAGCGTCGTCGGATACGCCGGAGAATCAGATCCTTGAGGAGATGTCTTCAGGGGAACAGACGTCGGAAGCGGTATCGGAAGAACAAAGCTCAGAAAAACCGGGTAAGACCGATCCGCTGCCCACGTCGCCGTATGTGCTTCTGAAGTCCGACGCGGCGACGATCAAGACAGCGGAAGGGGAGAAAACTTATTACCGTAAAGTTTTCGTGACAGACGCCGACCGTGACGGCTATTTCGACAGTGCGGACGCAAGGATCGTCCTCAGGGTCTCGGCAAAGCTGGAAAAGACGGATCTGCCGGCTTCATATCTTGACGCGGACGGCAACGGGCAGGTTGACGCTGCGGACGCGAGGATGCTGCTGAGGGCATCGGCAAAGCTGGACAGATACTATATATCCGAAGACGGTAAGCTGCCCCCTGCGGGATCTTACAGGAGCTCTGATTCGCGGTTTTTCATATTTGACTCGACCGGCTTGACCGTAGAGGGCTATTACGAAGAAGAAAATCTGAGGTTCCTTGTGGATTCCAACGGTAAGCCGATGCAGGATATCAGAACGTATAAAGGTGAGACCTGTTTCTTTATGAAGGACGGCTCGCTTTATACCGGTTTTGTCAAACAGCACGGCGTTATACGCTTCTTTACGAAAGGCGTCACAAATGAAGGTCTTGTCTCATTTAAACGCAAGGTTTATTATTCCCTGGCCAACGGCACGCTGTTCAAGGGCTGGAAAGCGGTAGACAAATACACCTATTATTTCACCGAGGACGGTTCAGCCGCCACCGGTATGGTCAAAATAGGGGATTATTACTACTGTTTCGGCGAAGACGGGCGTATGGTATTCGGGTTCCAGACCGTAGGGGACGAGATGTATTACTTTGACCAGACCAGCGGTCATATGGTCACAAACACACAGATCGACGGTTATATTATAGGTCTTGACGGCAGATGTTCAAAAAAACCGGTGAAGATCCTTGCTCCGTACCAGTCAACATACGGATATATAGTATCTCTGGTCATAGAGTATCCGGTCGATAACGAGGACTGGGAACTTGTGTGCCTGAATTCAAAATTCAAAATAGAGGAAGGCGTGGACCAGAAGATCAAGCTTTCCACCGTCGCAGGAAGCTCAGAGCAGATGGACAGCCGCGCGGCTTACTGGTACGATAAAATGTACGAGGCGGCAAAAAAAGACGGCATACTCCTGACGCCCGTCTCCGGTTACAGAAGCTACGCGGATCAGAAGAGACTGTTCAAAGAATTCGTGGATGAGTACAGGGCTGCAGGCAAAACCGGCTACGAATCCGAAAAACTCGCATCGACCCGCAGAATGCCCGAGGGCTCCAGCGAACACAATATCGGCATCTGCATGGATATAATAACAGCTTCTTCATCCGATAACTTCGAGAAAACCGCCGCATACAGGTGGCTTTCCGCAAACGCCGCGGATTACGGCTTCATCCTGCGTTATCCCTATGACAAACAGGACGTGACAGGCGTGAAGTTCGAACCGTGGCACTGGCGCTACGTCGGCGTGAAAAACGCTAGAGCCATAAAAGACAGCGGGAAATGCCTTGAAGAGTATCTTGCACTTCCGTAATCAAAAAAATCTTGCAATTGTTACAAATCGGTGCTATCATTTATTTTTGAAAGCAAATTAAACAGGAGGATAAATCATGTCAATTCAGGGACTTGAAAAGTTGGGGATCACCAACGCAAAAACAATTTATCGCAATCTTACTCCCGCCCGCCTTACTGAAGAGGCCGTTATCAGAGGCGAGGGTACTCTCAGCAACAAAGGCGCTCTGGTCGTAAAAACCGGAAAGTTCACCGGCAGAAGCGCAAAGGATAAGTTTATCGTCGACGCAGGCGAGGCTCATGACAATATAGCATGGGGCAGCGTCAATATGCCCGTAAGCCAGGAGCGTTTCGACACGATCAAAGCCAAGGTCATAGCCTATCTTCAGAACAGGGATCTGTTCGTATTTGACGGTTTTGCCGGTGCCGATCCCAAATATACCAAGAAATTCCGCGTCATCAACGAGCTTGCCAGCCAGAATCTGTTCATCCGCGACCTTCTTATAAGGCCCACGGCTGAGGAGCTTGAAAATTACGGCGAGCCCTTCTT
>JAILQN010000097.1 GCA_024699005.1 Clostridia bacterium | reverse complement strand
AGGTTATCACCCGGATACGGGCGAGATGAACCAGGAGGCGTTCTTCGCGGTCTCGGATTATATCACCAACTCGCTGTCGATCCCCGATCTTATCGCGAATATGCAGAAGGCGATAGATTTCGAGGCGTCCCGCGGCATCGGCATGATCCACTCCGTCAGCGGTGTCGGATTCATCATGAATATGGACATATCCATGGAGAGCTGGTTCGCCAGAAGCCTGCAGAGCGGTTTCCAGCTGCGCATATTCCCGCAGTCCATGAAGACCGGAGTCGCGACGTCAAGGAATCTTTCCCGCATCGGCGGCTGCTTCGCATGCGCTCTGGACGGCTGCTTCGGCTCTCAGGATGCGGCGATGAACGAGCCTTACGCGAACGACCCTTCAAACAGCGGTATCCTTTATTACACCGATGAACAGGTGAAAAAATTCTGCATAGAGGCTAACCGTAAGGGGCTTCAGATAGAGATGCACGCGATAGGGGACAGGGCGTTCGATCAGGCGGCGGGAGCCCTCAAAGCGGCGCTTGACGACACCCCGCGCAAGGATCACCGTCACGGCATAATCCATGCCTGCCTGCCCACAAAAGAGGGTATGGATATCTGCGAAAAGTATCATATCCAGCTTCCTATGCAGATAGCCTTCGACAACTGGCGTCAGGAGCCCGCGACTTATACGGGAGAGCTTCTCGGAGCAGAGCGCAACGGCAGGCTGAATCCCGTAAAAAGCTTTATGGAGCGCGGCTGCGTGGTCTCTTTCGGCAGCGACGCGCCCTGCACGGATCCCGATCCGGTCGTGTGGCTATATAAGGCGGTGAACCATTCCAATCCGGACGAGGCTGTCAGCATACAGGACGCGCTTCGCATGGCGACCTACAACGGTTATTACGCGACTTTTGACGAGAAGGAGCGCGGCTCCCTCGAAAAAGGCAAGATCGCGGATATGACCGTGCTTTCTGCCGATCCGTACTCCGTCCCGAAGGAGGAGCTTAAAAATCTGAAGGTGGAAAAGACCATCCTCGGCGGAGAGGAATATAAACCGCAGTCCCAGAGCGTAATGTCGGTGATAACCACCGGGATAAAAAGACACGGGCTGAGATTATGAATACGTAAAAAAGAAATGGATGGGCGGCACCTTCCCGATACCTGCTGTACATTGTGACTGCGGATGATCAATGGGTTTTTATAATACAATACAGATGGGTGCGGGCAAAGCCCGCCCGCCATTATTCATTAAACAGTTATTCAGTCTTCAGTATTCATTAATGAAACCCCGACGGTTATCCGTCGGGATTTTCTTTTTCGAATTTTTCAAACATATCCGGTCTTTTTTCTCTCGTCCTTTTCAGCGACTGGGCACGGCGCCATTTCTGTATATTGGCGTGGTGGCCGGACAGGAGAATATCCGGAACGGTCCTGCCGTTCCATTCGTAGGGCTTTGTGTACTGCGGATATTCGAGCAGGCCGGAAAAGTGGCTCTCTTCGGTGAAACATTCCTCGCTGGAGAGGACGCCGGGCACCATGCGGGCTATGGCGTCCGCGAGACAGAGGGCAGGCAGCTCGCCGCCGGTCAGAACGAAGTCGCCTATGGATATCTCCTCGTCCACGATCTCGTCCAGAACGCGCTCGTCCACACCCTCGTAATGGCCGCAGAGAACAGCCACTTCGGGGAACGTGGCGAGATGCCTGACCTTGCTTTGAGTGAGCACCTGACCCTGAGGGGACATATATACCGTATGCGGTTTGTAGCCCAGTTCGTCCCTAAGGCTCTTCCAGCAGTCGTATATCGGCTGAGCCTTCAGAAGCATACCCATGCCGCCGCCGTAGGGCGTGTCGTCACAGCGGCCCCACTTGTCTTTGGTGTAGTCGCGGATATAGCGGGCATATATCTCTATATGCCCCGCTTCTATCGCTCTGCCGGTAATGCTTTCCCTGAAAACGCGCTCGCACATGTCGGGGAAGAGGGTGAGGATGTCTATTCGCATATTACAGCCTTTTTTATAATGTGTAATTAGTAATGTGTAATGTGTAATTGCGCTTTGGATGGTATAACTGCTGACTTGTCTCCGCCACGGAAGGTTTTATTCTGATGCTGACGGGGCGGTGTAAAGCAAACGGCTGAGACATTGTCCGGCGCAATTACACATTGCTAATTGCGCTTTGGATAGTATAATCGTTGACTTGTCTCCGCCACGGAAGGTTTTATTCTGATGCTGACGGGGCGGTGTAAAGCAAACGATTGAGACGTTGTCCGGCGCAATTACACATTGCTAATTGCACATTGCACATTGCACATTAAAACAGCCCTTTCATAGGAGTGATATAAATCTTCTCGTTCTCTATATCCTTGCGTTTCACTACCTCGTCTATCGCGGGGATAAGCACCTCGCGGCCCTCGGGAGTTTTAATGAACCATATGTCTGACGCGCCGCTGTTCTGGACGTCCGTTATCCTGCCGTAGACGGTGTTCTCATCCTCCGCGTCGTAAACGGTGCAGTCGAGCAGATCCGCTACGTAGGTCCCTTCCGGCTCCGGTGCGTCGGCGCGGGCGACGTACAGTATCTTATCGCGCAGCAGCTGGGCGTCGTTCACGCTGTCCACGCCCTCAAGTTTCAGGATCGCGACGCGTCCGTTTGGCCTTGCCGAAACAAGACCGACAGGATTTTCGCCGTTCTCGCCGAAATAAACGGTCCTGAACTGCTTTATGTATTCTACGCTGTCGCACCACGCGTCAAAGCGCACCTCGCCGCGTATGCCGTGGGTGGAGACGATTTTGCCGAGCTGGAGATAGGGATGTATCATAGTTCCAAGTTCCAAGTTCCGGGATATTCCTGGTATTGGACCTTATTGCCACAGTTTTTTCTTTCTTCTTGACACTATCGCGTGCCAGACTGCGCCGGCGGCGATCAGAACGATGATAAGTATACAGGAGACGTCTATCCAGTTTATGGGATCCGGTTCCTCGTTGCCGCTCTCGGACGAAGCGATCTTGAGTGAAGTCCAGAGCTGGGACTGCAGAACGGAGATCTCGGTGGTCAGATCCCGGAACACCTCGGTGTGCTCGCTCAGAAACTCCGCCGAGGGGTAGACGAGCTCGTTTCCGGTCACTTCGGGCCCCAGTATTTCCATCGCGCCGGTATTAGGGGTCGCGTAGCCTATCGCCTCCGCGTTGAGAGCCGCTATGTCCGGTCTGCACATGAAGTTTATGAACATCTCCGCCTCTTTCTTGTGGGTGGCGGTGGCGGGGACGCACATCGCGTCCAGGAACATATTCGTTCCCTCTTTCGGGTTATAGTAGCGTATCGCCTCATTCTCCTCCTGGATAATAAGGGCGTCGCCGGCGTAATAGGGCCCTATCCACGCTTCGCCGGATTCCAGTTTGTCAAAGATGGCGTCCATGACGTAAGCCTGTACAAGCGGCTTCTGCTTTGCGAGCAGTTCCTTTGCCTCTTCCCATTCTTTCCGGTTGTTAGAGTTCATGGAGTAGCCGAGCAGAGGCAGAGCGATGCCGAAAGCGTCGCGGGGATTGTCGAACATCAGTATCTTTCCGGCGTATTTTTCGTTCCACAGCAGCATGGAGCTCTCGTCTGCGACGTCCTCGGGATCCACGTAATCCGAGTTATAGATTATAACGACCGTGCCCCAGGTATAGGGGACGCTGTAGGTATTATCCGGATCGTATTCAAGACCGAGATAGGATTCGCCGATATATTTGTAGTTCGGGATATTGTCAAAATCGAGTGGAAGGAGCATATCCTCCTTGATCATTTTGGAGATCATATATTCCGACGGTATGACCACGTCGTAAGACGCCGCGCCGGACATCAGCTTGGAATACATGCTCTCGTTGGAATCAAAGGTGGTGTAATTGACCTTGATGCCGGGGTTCTCCTCCTCGAACATCTCCAGCACGTCCAGGTCGATATACTCGCCCCAGTTGTATACGTTGATGGTCACGTCGCCTTTCGCGAATGCGGGAAGACTTGTTGTCAGAAGCAGTATAAATGCACAAAGACAGCAGAGCGCGCGCTTCTTAAGTGAAGCATGATTTCTGCCGGGTAATTGCACATTGTACATTGCACTTTGCACATTCTTCATTTCGTCTTCCCCCGTTGCTGCGTTTCGCTGCGCCTTTTGCCCAGTTCGACTATAACAAGGAGCAGCAGCACCGCCGTGAACAGCAGCGTCGACAGGGCGTTGACCTTGGGAGAATAGGGCTTTTTCGTCATTGAATAGATCGTGACCGGCAGCGTCTGCATGGAGGAGCCGGAGTTGAAATAGCTGATAACGAAATCGTCGATAGACAGGGTGAACGCCATGATCATACCCGTGACTACGCCGGGGCGTATCTGCGGGATGACCACCTTCATGAACGCTTTTGCGGGCGGACAGCCCAGATCGAGAGCGGCGTTGTAGACGTTCCGGTCCATGCCGGAGAGCTTCGGCAGCACCTCCAGGATGACGTATGGGATACAGAACGTGATGTGGGCGATCAGCAGGGTCCAGAATCCCATTTCGAGCCTGTTGAAAATGGAAATGACGAACACGAACAGTATCATCATCGAGATGGCGGTGACGATATCCGGGTTGACGACCGGGATATTGTTTACAGTCAGGTAAGCCCGCTTTTTAAAGCCCCTCATGGAGTTGATGCCCACGGCGGCAAGCGTGCCGATCACCGTGGAGATGACCGCCGCCAGCACCGCTATAATAAGCGAGAGATAGAGCGAATTCATGATGACGCTGTCTTCAAAAAGCGCCTTGTACCACTGCATCGAGAAACCCTGCATGATGCTTCTGGATTTTATGCCGTTGAACGAAAAAACGATCATGACGACAATGGGGGCGTACAGGAAAATGAATACAAGTACGTTATAGATCCTTGAGAGCGTTTTCATATCAGCCCACCCCCTTGCTGCGCGGAGTTGTCTTTGTCGTAATGGTTCATGATTCCGGTGGAGATAAGGATAAGCACCATAAGCACCAGCGAGAGCGCCGCGCCGACGTTGTAGTTCACTTCGCCAGCGTTGCCGAGGAAGTAGTTTTCGATTATATCGCCTATAAGGTAGGTCATGCCGCCGCCAAGAAGCTTTGAGATGACGAAGGTGGAGACCGCCGGCACGAATACCATGGTGATGCCGGAAATGATCCCCGGGACGCTCTGGGGCAGGATTATCCTTGTGAAAATACTGAAGCTGCCAGCGCCCAGGTCCCTGCCGGCCTCTATTACTTTATCGTCGATCTTGGTAAGGACGGTATAGATCGGCAGCACCATATAGGGCAGGAAGTTGTAGACCATGCCCAGTACTATGGCGCCGTTGGTGTTGATCATCGGGAATCCTTCGAACTCGGCGCCGAACAGATGCAGGAACCACTTGACGAAAGTATTGATAAGCCCGGTATCCTCAAGGATCGTCATCCAGGCGTAGGTCCTGATAAGAAAGTTCATCCACATGGGCAGCATTACCAGCATTATCATGAACTGCTGGGAGTGCGCCTTCATGCGGGATATGCTGAACGCCAGCGGATAAGCCAATATAAGGCAGATTGCCGTCGCCAGTATGGCAAGCTCTATGGAGATTATGAACGTGCCCCTGTAAGCCCAGATCGCGCCGAGGTTTGAAAGAGTGAATCTGCCGGCGGGATCGGTCAGAGAGTACCACACCACGAGAGCTATAGGCACCAGCACGAATATGACCATCCATACCGAGTAAGGCGCGGTGACCGCGCGCCGTGAACGCGCGTCAGTCATCGTTCTCCTCCGCCTCGGCATCGGCGAGCTCGTCGAATTCTTCCGAAAAGCTGGAATAATCGCCGAACATTCCGGAATACTCGGATTTTTTCATGATGTGTATGTTTTCCGGATCTATACAGAGACCGATCTTCTGATCCACGGCGGCGTATTCGGTGGACTGGATCATCCACTTGAAACCGCCTATATCCACTATGATCTCAAAATGCACGCCCTTGAAGGTCACGTTGGTGACAACGCCGCTGAGCATGCCCTTGTCGTAATCGACGATGACTACGTCCTCGGGGCGCACCACGACGTCCACGTTCTCGTTCGGGACAAAACCCTTGTCGACGCATTTGAAGTTGTGGCCGGAAAAGTCGACGCTGTAATCGGCGCGCATTACGCCGTCCACGATATTCGACTCGCCGATGAAGTCAGCCACGAAAGCGTTCTCCGGCTCGTTGTAGATATCGATTGGGGAGCCTATCTGCTGGATGACGCCGTTGTCCATGACGACTATCCTGTCTGACATGGACAGCGCCTCTTCCTGGTCGTGCGTGACGTAAATGAAGGTGATGCCCAGTTCCTCCTGGATGTTTTTGAGCTCCACCTGCATATCCTTCCTCAGCTTGAGGTCGAGAGCGCCGAGGGGCTCGTCAAGCAGAAGCACGCGGGGGTTCACGATAAGCGCCCGCGCAATGGCGACCCTCTGCTGCTGACCGCCGGACAGGTTGTTCACGTTCCGCTGTTCAAAGCCCCTGAGATTGACAAGCTCAAGCATTTCGGAAACGCGGCGTTTTATCTCACTGTCGGCGACTTTGCGTATCCGGAGGCCGAACGCGACGTTCTCAAACACGTTAAGATGCCCGAACAGGGCGTAACGCTGAAAGATCGTGTTCACCTGCCGTTTATGCGCCGGCACGTCGGTAATATCCTTGCCCTCAAAAATCACGCTGCCGCTGTCGGGCTTCAGAAAGCCGGCGATGCATCGCAGCGTAGTGGTTTTTCCGCACCCTGACGGACCTAAAAGAGTCAGGAATTTTTTGTCTTCGATAGAGAGACTCAGATCCTTCAGGACCTGCTCGCCGTCAAAGGAGACGGAGATATTTTTGAGATCAATGATGTTTGCCAATTACCATTCCACCCTTCAGTATATTTGAATCCGATATTATACTTTTTTTATGTAAAAGTCAACATATAATACTATTGATTTTACGGAACGGTTGCTGTTATAATCAATAAAAAGAGGTGATATGATGCTCAGATTCAGAGACGGCAGGTTTCGCATACTGATGGTATCGGATTTCCACGCCGGGAAGAGCTATGATCCGAAGCTCAGACGCGGACTTGAAGCGCTGCTCGAAAATACCGCTCCCGATTTCGTTATGGTCGGCGGCGATCAGTGCCTTGACAGGGACACCGCTGCTGCGGCGGGGGAATATATGGCGGACATAATGTCCTCGGTCATTGAGCGGAAGCTCCCGTGGGCTGCGATCCTGGGCAATCACGACCGCGAGGTCGGCGTGAGCGTGGAGGCGGAATACGCCGAATATGAGCGTCTGCCGTATTTCGCAGGCAGCGCAGGACCGGACGGTTTATACGGCTGCGGCAATTTCAGTATACCGGTATTTCCGGCCGACGGTGCGGACGATATCCCGGCGTTCGTTATCTGGGGACTGGACAGCAGCCTGTATCAGAGACATCTGCCGCAGATACTCGGAAGAGACGGGTCATGGCGGATCACTCTGCCCGATCCTATGGGCGGAGGAGCGTCCGACGGCGCTCTGATGTTCAGTCAGGTCATGTGGTATTATAACCGCTCTCTTGAATTTGAGAAAGCCGCGGGACGGAAAGTGCCCGGCGCGGTCTTTACCCACGTTCCCGTACAGGAATTTATGGAGATCATCAAAAATCCCGAGGAGACGGGAGCGAGAGGGCATATGCGCGAAAGCTCCTGCTGCAGCGAGATCAGCTCCGGGCTGTTCATGGCGGCTCTGGAGCGCGGAGATATCCGCGGTATGTTCTTCGGGCACGATCACCTCGTCACCCTGCAGGGAGAATACTGCGGCGTGACCATGGCGTGCGACGGCGCGCTGGGCTACAATATGTCCGCTCACGACGATCTGCGCGGGGGCAGGATCATAGACGTGGCGGAGAACGGCGGATTGACCACTCAGTTCGTCAGTCTCTGGAGCATAATGGGCAAAGAGTGCATGCGCGATCCCGGCTATATGGAGGGCGGATGTGCATATTTCATCCGGAAACTTTGAGGTGAGGGATATGAATATATTACAGACTCTTATAGACCTTGACAATATCGACCATATCACCCACGCGGAGCAGATCAAAATGACGTTCGATCCGGCGGCGGGGCTGGAATTGCTGCGCAAAGCTGCGGCGTATTATCCGGAAACGAAAGACGCCGCGCTGTCGGTCAATAAAAATTCCGATCCGGAAAAAATCCGGACGGCTATGATACGGGTGAGGGATATCATATTTGAGTCCGTTCAATAATTGTTCAATTCATATACGTTAATATTCAGAAAACAAAACACGAAAGGAGCAGCGACTATGCGAGTACTGGTTGTTGAGGATGAGGAGAGCCTTGCCGATATCATAGGCGAGCTGTTAAGAAAAGAAGGGTATTTTGCCGACGTGGTCTATAACGGCCGCGACGGTCACGATTATGCCGTGGCGGATATTTACGACCTTATACTGCTGGATATAATGCTGCCCGGAATGAACGGCATCGACGTTCTGCGCTCGATCCGCCAGAAGGGCATCCAGACTCCCGTCATGCTGCTTACGGCAAAGAGCCGTCCGGAGGATAAGATCGCCGGGCTTGACGCAGGGGCGGACGATTACCTTGCCAAGCCCTTCAACAACGGCGAGCTGCTCGCCCGCGTCAGGGCGCTTACCCGCCGCAAAGGGGAGATCCCCGCGAACGAGCTGACCTTCGGGGACGTCACCCTCAATCAGAGCACATATGAGCTCTCCTGCGCTGGAAACTCCGTCAAGCTGGGGGCGAAGGAGTTCAAGATAATGCAGATGCTGCTTTTCGCTCCGAAGAACATCATCTCCAAGGACGAGTTTATGGACAAGATCTGGGGCTACGATTCCGAGGCGGAGTATAACAGCATAGAGGTCTATATCTCATTCCTGAGAAAAAAACTGCACGCCGTCAAGTCCAAAATACAGATCAAGGCGTCCCGCGGGATAGGCTATTATCTGGACGATTCCGCCGTAGGTTAGGCAGCAGACAATGGTTTTGCGGTTGTTGATAAGAAAACAAAAATCAGAACCTTATAATCGCAAAACGCAAAACGCAAAACGCAATACGCAAAACGCAAAACGCAATACGCAATACGCAAAACGCAGTATGAACGCAATAAACCGGACAAGGAACAAATTCATCGCCGTTACGATGCTCACGGCGATGATTGTGCTTATCATGATCTACGGGGTGTTCATGCTCCTTCTGGTAGGAACGATGCGTTATTCGACCTATTCGTTCATAGATACCATGATGAGCGCGGAAGGCGTTATAGATTCCAGCCCGCGTATAGAAATAGGCAGAGACTCGCAGGCTATCGATTCCCGTACCGAGTATATTTACGTGCGCAGGTACAACAATGAGTCCAGGCGCCCGCATATCAGCAGCAACATGGGCGGAAAATACACCGCTGACGAGATGATTGAGCTTTCTCGTCTTATTGATTACGAGGGTAAGGTAGAGGGCAAATACGGCGACTTCCTTTATAAGGTCAAGGATACCGGACTGACAACGACGGTCTGCGCCGTGAACATCAGCGCGGATATCCAGAATTTCAAAAAAACAGGCTTTTTGTTCATGCTTGTCATCGGCACAGCGATGGTCTTTATCGCCGTTGTCATCATCTATTTTTCCCGTTGGGCCATGCGTCCGCTGGAGACTGCCTGGACAAAACAGAAACAGTTTATCTCCGACGCGTCTCACGAGCTCAAAACTCCGCTGTCGGTCATAATCTCGTCGGCGCAGATGCTCAAATACGATCTCGGTCCGGAAAACAAGTGGCTTGCCAATATAGAGAACCAGTCCGACCTTATGAACGAGCTCATAAAGGATCTTCTGGAACTTGCCAAGCTCGACGAGACACAGGACAAGCTCGTTATGGAGGAGTTCGACCTCTCGTCACTGGTGGAGAACGCTTCCCTTGAATTTGAGGCGACGGCGTTTGAGACCCGCCGGGAGTATACCCAGAGCATCGAGCCGGACATCGTCTATAAAGGCAACGAGAGCATGATCCGCCATCTTGTAACCATCTTAATCGATAATGCGCTCAAGCATTCCGAAGAAGGCGGCAGGGTATCCGTAAGCCTTGAAAAGATCAGATCCATAACCGATTCCATCCCGAATGCGGACAAGATACCCGGTATGCGCCCCGGAAAGATCATTCTGCAGGTGTTCAATACCGGCGGCGGGATAAAGAAAGAAGACCGCGAGAGGATCTTTGAGCGTTTTTACCGTTCGGATGAGTCCCGTTCCCGCAAGACGGGCGGCTACGGTCTCGGACTGTCCATAGCCAAGACTATCGTCGACGCGCATAACGGTCAGATCTCCGCTGACGGAGAGACGGGCGAGTGGGTCGCGTTCACGGTTGTTCTATGATAATGAATATCCCTCCTTCCGGGGGGTGTTTTTTGTTGAATATCGGAAAAGATTTTAATTTCTTGACATTGAATGATTTGCTAATGTAAAATACAATCAGCTGACAGATGACAGCTCAGAAAACACAGGAGGCGCGGTATGAAAAAAATCGCACTCATCATGGGAAGCAAGACCGATTTGCCTGTTATGGAAAAGGCTGTCGGCATACTCAAGGGGTTTGACGTGCCGTATGAGGTCCACGTTTTCTCTGCGCACAGGACGCCTGTCCGGGCAAGGGATTTCGCCCTGAGCGCAAGGGAAAACGGCTTCGGTGTGATCATTGCCGCGGCGGGCATGGCGGCCCACCTTGCCGGCGCGCTTGCGGCGAATACTACTCTTCCGGTCATCGGGATCCCCTGTAAATCAAACACATTAGACGGCATTGACGCCCTGTTATCGACTGTTATGATGCCTCCGGGCATACCGGTAGCAACAGTCGGTATAGACGCAGGAGTCAATGCCGCTTTGTTGTCTCTGGAGATATTGGCCGTAGAGGACGAGACACTTGCGGCAAAGCTTCAGGCAAAGAGGGCAGCCGATGCCGAAAAGGTTTTGGCTGCTGACGCGGAGGTCAGTTCGGAGTTATGAGGTTCTGATCATACTTATTGATTATAACTATAGAAAGCGCAACACGCAAAACTTAAAACGCAACACGTGATAACGGAGGAATTAAAATGACAAAACAGGAACAGCTCTACGAGGGCAAGGCAAAAAAGGTCTATGCGACAGAGGACGATTCGCTTGTTATCGTGTCGTATAAGGACGACGCGACGGCGTTTGACGGCACAAAGCGCGGCACTATCCGCGGCAAAGGCGTAGTCAACAACAAAATGAGCAACCATATCATGAAGATGCTTGCCGAAAACGGCGTTCCGACTCATTTTGTGGAGGAACTGAACGACCGCGAGACTCTTGTCAGAAAGGTCTCCATAGTCCAGCTTGAGGTCATCATCAGGAACATTTCCGCCGGTTCGTTCGCCAAGCGTTTCGGCGTGGAAGAGGGCATAGTCTTCGACGCTCCCACGATCGAGTTTTCCTATAAAAACGACGATCTGCACGATCCGCTTATGAACTCCTATCACGCGGTAGCCCTCGGCGTAGCAACGTGGGCCGAGATTGAAACGATAAAGGCATTGGCGTTCAGGGTCAACGAGCTTATGAAGGAGTATTTCCTGAAACTGAACGTGAAGCTTGTCGATTTCAAACTGGAGTTCGGCAGGCTTGCAGACGGCTCTATAGTCCTCGCGGACGAGATCTCTCCCGATACCTGCCGTTTCTGGGACAAAGAAACGAACGAGAAGCTGGATAAGGACCGCTTCCGCAGGGATCTGGGCGGAGTAGAGGACGCTTACGCGGAAATGATGAAGAGGGTTTTCGGCGATAATTGAATCCCGGCGGTTCAATTGAAAAGGCGTGGTTGAATAATGTGCAATTTGCAATTTGCAATGTGCAATGAATAAGGTTTTTGATTTTATATATTTATTGCCGCTTTTTTCATTGCATGGTCGTAAGTTCTCTGCTGCGAATCAATACACATTTTGGTTTGCAAAAATGAACCATAATTGCACATTGAACATTGCACATTGCACATTGTTTTATTGACTTCCTGACTGCACAGCGGAAAGGAAAAGAACAGGAAAAGGAGAGGAAATGGGCGGTTTTTTCGGTCTTGTGTCCAGAACGGACGCTGTCGGCGACGTGTTCTTCGGTACGGATTATCACTCTCACCTCGGCACCAGAAGGGCGGGCATGGCATCCTGGTCGTCCGATATGGGGCTTCAGAGGGTGATCCACAGTATAGAGAATTCACCCTTCAGAACCAAATTTGAAAAGATAGGGTCCGAGCTCAGGGGCTCGAGCGCGATAGGTATAATCAGCGATTACGATCCGCAGCCGCTGCTGATCAAATCCGCCGTGGGCGGTTTCGCGATCTGCGCTATAGGCAGGATAAACAACGCCGAAGCGCTTATTGATCAGTTTCTGAATTTCAGCGGCGGGTTCTTTAACGTGATGACCGGCGGATACGTCAATTCAACGGAGCTTATTGCGGCGCTTATCAATCAGCGGAGCGACTACGCCGAAGGTATCAGGTTCGCTCAGAGCAAAATAGACGGCACGGCGTCGATCCTTATCCTTAAGGACGACGGTAATCTGATAGCTGCGCGCGACCGCCTTGGCAGGCTGCCCGTCGCGATCGGCAAAAACGAGAACGGCTACTGCGTGACCTTCGAGTCCTTCGCCTATAAAAAACTGGGTTACGAGGACGTGAGGGAGCTGGGCCCCGGAGAAGTCGTGGAGATATCCGCAGATGGCATCACCGTATTGTCGCCTCCTCTTAAAACGATGCGTATATGCTCCTTCCTATGGAGTTATTACGGCTACCCGACGTCTTCTTATGAAGGCAAAAACGTGGAAGTCATGCGCTGCAGAAACGGAGAGATCATCGCAGAGCACGACGAGGACGCGGAAAACAACGAGGGCGTGGATTACGTGGGCGGCGTGCCCGACTCCGGCACCCCGCACGCGATAGGATATTCCAACAAAAGCGGTATCCCGTTCGCGCGGGCGTTCATCAAATACACTCCAACGTGGTCCAGAAGCTTTATGCCCACCGAGCAGACCGAGCGCAACCGGATCGCCAAAATGAAGCTGATCCCCGTTCATGAACTGATCAAAGGCAAGAGCCTGCTGTTCGTGGACGATTCGATAGTCAGAGGGACACAGCTGCGCGAAACGGTGGAGTTCCTGTATGAACACGGCGCAGAGGACGTGCATATGCGCTCCGCCTGCCCGCCTATCATGTTCGGATGCAAATATCTGAATTTCTCCCGCGCGACTTCGGATATGGAGCTTATCTCCCGCCGCAAGATAATGGAGCTTGAGGGCGAAGCGGGCTTCGATCATATAGACGAATATGCGGACGGTACCACGGAACGCGGCAAAAAACTGAGGCAGGTCATCTGCGAGGAGCTGCATCTCGGCTCGCTGGAGTTCCAGACTCTTGAAGGCATAGTAGACGCGATCGGGCTGCCGGAGGACTGCCTCTGCACCTATTGCTGGAACGGAAAGGAATAAATATGATCGAAAATTCTTCCTCCAAAGCTTACGAACAGGCGGGAGTGGATATCACCGCCGGATACCGGGCTGTGGAGCTTATGAAAAGCCATATCGCAAGGACCGCGAACTACGGCGCGGCGTCCGATATAGGCGGCTTCGGGGGGCTGTTCCGCCCGGACCTCGCCGGGATGAAAAAACCGCTGCTGGTCAGCGGCACCGACGGCGTGGGTACAAAACTTAAGCTTGCTTTTATTCTGGATAAGCACGACACCGTCGGCGTCGACTGCGTGGCGATGTGCGTGAACGACATAATCTGCTGCGGCGCCGCTCCCATGTTCTTCCTCGATTATATCGCCTGCGGCAAAAATATCCCCGAAAGGATCGAACAGATCGTGAAAGGCGTGGCGGACGGCTGCGTGCAGTCCGGTTGCGCTCTTATCGGCGGAGAGACCGCCGAAATGCCGGGCTTCTATCCCGCAGACGAATATGACCTCGCCGGTTTCGCGACCGGTATAGTCGATGAGGAGAAGATAATAGATATAAACGAAACCGGGGCGGGCGACGTTATAATTGCCCTGCCCTCAAGCGGCGTGCACTCCAACGGCTTCTCCCTTGTCAGAAAGGTGTTCGATATCGGCGGAGCCGACGCTTCGGAGCTGAATAAGCCCGTCGCGGAGCTCGGCGGAAAGGGACTTCTTGAAACGCTTCTTACGCCCACGAAAATTTACGTGCGTCCGGTGCTGGAGCTTCTGAAAGCAGTTGCCGTTCACGGTATCTCGCATATCACCGGCGGCGGCTTTTACGAGAATATCCCCAGAAGCATCCCTGCGGGGCTCTGCGCCTGCGTTGAAAAATCGGCGGTCATAACGCCGCCGGTGTTCTCGCTTATCGCAAAAGCAGGGGACGTGTCGGAGCGCGATATGTTCAACACCTTCAATATGGGCGTGGGAATGAGCATTACGGTGGATAAGTCCGACGCGGACAGAGCATTGGAGATCCTTAAACAGAACGGCGAGGACGCCTATATCATCGGCGAGATAATTTCCGGTGAGAATAAAATAAAGATCAGATGAATAAAGTAAAAATAGCAGTCTTTGTTTCCGGCGGGGGGACCAATCTTCAGGCTCTTATCGACAGCGAAAAATCCGGCGTGCTCACAAGCGGTGAGATATGTCTTGTGCTGTCGAACAATCCCGGCGCATACGCTCTCGAAAGGGCGAAACAGGCGGGCATCCCGACAGCTGTCGTCACGAAAGCGGACAGGACGCAGACCGAATTTGAGGAAGCAATAACCGGTGTGCTCAGTGAAAACGGTATCGGGCTGATCATACTTGCAGGGTTTATGTGCATACTGAGCCCGGATTTCACAAAACGATATGAAAAACGGATAATCAACGTGCATCCGTCGCTGATCCCGTCTTTCTGCGGCAAGGGCTTTTACGGGCTCAGGGTCCACCGCGCCGCCCTTGACAAGGGGGTCAAGGTCACAGGAGCCACGGTTCACTTCGTGAACGAGATACCCGACGGCGGTGAGATAATAGCCCAGAAGGCGGTGGAAGTGCTCCCCGGCGACACGCCGGAGACCCTGCAGAGAAGGGTGATGGAACAGGCGGAGTGGATACTTCTGCCCCGGGCGGCGGAAAAGGTCTCGGCGGAAATAATGGCGGCGCAGTCCGGTGAGGAATGAAAAATGGATATTTATAAGATCAATAAAATCGAAGAATTATTAAGCGGCAATCCCTATCCCGGCAGGGGAATAATCCTCGGCAGATCGGAAGACGGCTCGAAGGCCGTCGCCGCGTATTTCATAATGGGCAGGAGCGCGAACTCCCGCAACCGTATTTTTGTCGAGCGTGACGGAGCGCTGTTCACGGAGCCTTTTGACGCATCCAAAGTAGAGGATCCGTCGCTGATCATCTACGCCGCGGTCAGAAGATATGAAAACAATCTTATCGTGACCAACGGCGATCAGACCGATACGATATCCGAGGGGCTGAAAGCCGGAAAGTGTTTCAATCACGCCCTGATGTCAAGAGAATTTGAACCTGACACTCCCAATTTTACGCCGCGTATAAGCGGAATGATAACGTTCGCGGACGGCGGTTTTTCGTATAAGATGAGCATACTCAAGAGCATCGACTCCGAAGGTACGGACTGCGCCCGTTACATGTTCGCTTATCCGTCCAAAGCCGGACTCGGACATTTTATACATACTTACGTTACGGACGGCAACCCGATTCCGACGTTTCAGGGCGAGCCGGAGCGTATCGCGATCCCGGACGGGATAGACGATTTCGCGGACGCGATATGGGAATCTCTTGACGGGAACAATAAGATATCTCTGTATGTGTCTTATACCGATCTCACGACCGGCGGGACCGACACAAGAGTGATCAACAAGAATAAGGGGTAAAGTTATGAATTCTTTCGAGCTTAAATACGGCTGCAATCCCAATCAGAAGCCCGCGCAGATCTTTATGGCGGACGGTTCAGATCTGCCGATAGAGATCCTGAACGGCAGACCCGGATATATCAACTTCCTGGACGCTTTCAATTCCTGGCAGCTTGTAAAAGAGCTTAAAGAGGCGACCGGTCTTAGCGCCGCGGCGTCCTTCAAGCACGTCAGCCCGACGAGCGCAGCCGTAGGACTGCCGCTGCCGGAAAAACTGAAAAGAGCCTCTTTTGTGGACGATATAGAGGGCCTTGACGATTCTCCCGTTGCCTGCGCCTACGCCAGGGCGAGGGGCACCGACAGGATGTGTTCCTTCGGCGACTGGGCGGCTCTTTCCGATATCTGCGACGAAACGACCGCTCTTATCCTGAAACGCGAGGTCTCCGACGGGATCATTGCCCCGGGCTATACTCCCGAAGCGCTGGAGATCCTCAGATCCAAAAGGAAGGGCGGCTATAATATAGTCAGGATCGATCCGGATTATATCCCCGCAGAACAGGAGACGAAGCAGGTCTTCGGAGTGACCTTCCGCCAGGGCAGGAACAATTTCAAAATCGACAGATCGCTTCTTGAAAACATTGTGACCGGAAACAAAAATCTGCCGGAAACCGCAGTCACCGATCTTATCATCTCGCTGATCACGCTCAAATACACACAGTCCAATTCCGTCTGCTTCGCCTGCGGCGGTCAGGCGATAGGCGTGGGCGCCGGGCAGCAGAGCCGCATACACTGCACAAGGCTCGCGGGCTCCAAGGCTGACACCTGGTTCCTGCGTCAGAGCGACAAGGTGCTCGGTCTTCCGTTCAAATCTACGCTCGGCAGGCCCGACAGGGACAACGTTATCGACGGATATATAAACAAAAACGAAGAGGACGTGACTGCCGACGGCATATGGGAGCGGTATTTTACCGAAAAGCCGGAGCCCTTTACCGATGAGGAGCAGAGGGCGTATCTGGACGGTATCACCGGCGTCTCTCTCGGTTCGGACGCGTTTTTCCCGTTCAGCGACAATATAGAGCGGGCGTTCAGAAGCGGCGTTTCGTATATAGCGGAACCCGGCGGCTCCGTCAGGGACGATCTTGTGATCGACGCCTGCGATAAACACGGCATCGTAATGGCGTTCACGGGGATGAGGCTGTTCCATCATTGAGGATGCGTCGACAGTGGGATTGACAATTCTTCAGCGGTGACGGCGGCTTGGATTAATGTGCAATGTGCAATGTGCAATGTGCAATTGCGCTTTGGATTGTATAACTGCTGACATGTCTCCGCTCCGGTGGATTGAGTTTTGACACTGACGGGGCGGTGTGCAGTAAATTGCCGGGATCTTTTGTGACGCAATTACATATTACACATCACTGGTTGCACATTGATATAATTGCACATTGCAAACTGCACATTATTCATATGATCTCTTGACTGAAAAAACGAAAGGATAAAACATGCGGATTCTTGTAGTGGGTTCCGGCGGCAGAGAGCACGCCGTTGTCAAAAAGTTAAAAGAAAATCCGAAAGCGGAGAAAATATATATTCTGCCGGGCAACGGCGGGATGGAAAATGACGGTGAATGCGTCAATATCGCCGCGACGGATATCGACGGCGTATGTGAATTCGCCGTACGTGAAAATATAGATTACGCGGTGGTCACGCCGGACGATCCTTTGTGCATGGGTATGGTGGACGCGCTGAACGCCCGGGGCGTTCCCTGTTTCGGTCCCGACAAAAAGGCGGCGATCATAGAGGGCAGCAAGGCTTTTTCAAAGGATCTGATGAAGCGCTATAATATCCCCACGGCTGCGTATGAGATATTCACCTCCGCCGAAGACGCGCTCGGATACTTCTCCGGATCTTCGTATCCTGCTGTCATCAAGGCGGACGGTCTGGCTCTGGGAAAGGGCGTTGTGATAGCCGGGAATTACGAAGAGGCAAGCGCGGCGATAAAAAGCGCCATGGTGGACAAAAAGTTCGGCGCGAGCGGCGATACCGTGGTCATAGAAGAGTATCTGACAGGCCCCGAAGTCTCCGTTCTGGCGTTCACCGACGGCAAGACCCTTGTTCCGATGGTCTCTTCCATGGATCATAAGCGCGCCGGCGACAATGATTCCGGCCCGAACACCGGCGGCATGGGCACCGTGGCACCGAATCCGTATTATACGGACGGGATAGCAAAGCAGTGCGTGGATGAGATCTTTATCCCTACGATGAAGGCGATGAACAGCGAAGGCAGGACTTTCAAAGGCTGCCTGTATTTCGGATTGATGCTGACTCCGGACGGACCGAAGGTGATAGAGTACAACTGTCGTTTCGGCGACCCGGAGACCCAGGTCGTGCTGCCGCTCCTCGAGAGCGACCTGCTTGAGATCATGCTTGCCGTGACGGAGGAAAGGCTGACTCCCGAAATGGTAAAATTCAGCGGCAAACACGCCTGCTGCGTCATTTCCGCCTCCCGCGGCTATCCGATCTCTTATCAGAAGGGCAAATTGATAACCGTTCCCGACGAGTGTCTTGAAAATATATATTTTGCCGGAGCGGTAAATAAGGACGGCGAGCTTTACACCAACGGCGGCAGGGTCCTCGGCGCGACGGCTGTCGGCGATACGCTTGAACAGGCCATAGCGGAAGCGTACGCGATCACCGCAAAGATAAGCTTTGACAATCAGTATTACAGACACGACATCGGAAAGAAAGCTTTGAGTGTTGAGCTTTGAGTTTTGAGTTTTGATATATAAACCATCACTTATAAGGTTTTGGAGATCAGATCATGGTATACAGAGTTTACGTTGAAAAAAAAGAGGGCCTCAGGAACGAGGCCCGGGCTCTTAAAAACGATATAAGAGATTTCCTGGGTATCCCGGGAGTCCGTGAACTGCGTCTGTTCAATCGCTACGACGCGGAGAATATCACTCCGGAGCTGTTCGGTTATGCCATAAAGACAGTATTTTCCGAACCGCAGACCGACGACGTTTATGACAATGTGCAATGTGCAATGTACAATGTGCAATGTCCCGAAGAATCAACAGAACGTTGCATATCGAACAGTGTACATTTATTTGCAGTTGAGTATCTCCCGGGGCAGTTCGATCAGAGGGCGGATTCCGCAGAGCAGTGCATCCAGCTCATCTCGCAGGGGGACAGGCCGCTTATCCGATCCGCGAAGGTATACGCGCTGTACGGAAATCTTTCCGAATCCGAAATCGAAAAGATCAAAAAGCACGTCATAAACCCCGTAGAAGCGAGAGAGGCATCTCTGGATCTGCCGGAAACGCTGAAAATGGATTTTGATATCCCGAAAACCGTCAGAACTCTTGCCGGTTTCAATTCTCTTGACAGGGAAGGTCTGGCGGCGTTCATAGACGAATTCGGTCTGGCAATGGACACGGACGATATCGCTTTTTGTCAGGCGTATTTCAAAGGGGAGGACAGGGAACCGACGATCACCGAGATAAGGATGCTGGACACCTACTGGTCCGACCACTGCCGTCACACGACTTTCCTGACGAATATCGACTCCGTAAAATTCGGCGATCCCATGATCGAACGGACGTATAACGAATATCTTGCAACGCGGGAGAGTCTGGGCAGGACCTCGCCCGTATGCCTTATGGACATCGCGACCGTCGCGGCAAAAAGCCTTAAAAAACAGGGCTTGCTTGATAAACTGGACGAGAGCGAGGAGATAAACGCCTGCACGGTCAAAATCGACGTGACTGTCGACGGCAAAACAGAACCGTGGCTGCTGCTCTTCAAGAACGAAACTCACAATCACCCGACCGAGATCGAACCCTTCGGCGGCGCGGCGACCTGCATCGGCGGCGCCATAAGGGATCCGCTCTCAGGCAGGGCTTACGTTTACGGCGCCATGCGTCTGACCGGCGCTGCCGATCCGACGGCTCCGCTGGACAGGACCATCCCGGGCAAGCTGCCCCAAAGGAAGATCGTCACCACCGCGGCGGCGGGGTATTCCTCCTACGGCAATCAGATAGGGCTCGCTACGGGCATAGTTGATGAGATATACCATCCCGGCTACGCCGCGAAGCACATGGAGATCGGCGCGGTGATCGCGGCGGCTCCGCAGGCGAACGTCAGACGCGAGAGACCGGAGCCCGGCGACGTCGTTATCCTTCTGGGGGGCGATACCGGGCGCGACGGCATAGGCGGCGCGACGGGTTCGTCCAAGGCGCACAATCTGAAATCCGTCGAGACCTGTTCGGCGGAGGTCCAGAAGGGCAACGCCCCCGTGGAGCGCAAGCTGCAGAGACTGTTCCGCAAGGGTGAGGTCAGCCGGCTCATAAAACGCTGCAACGACTTCGGCGCGGGCGGCGTATCCGTCGCGGTCGGGGAGCTTGCGGACGGGCTTGATATCGATCTCGACGCGGTCCCGAAAAAATACGAGGGTCTTGACGGCACCGAACTCGCCATCAGCGAATCGCAGGAGAGGATGGCTGTCGTCGTGGCTGCACAGGACGTGGACAGGTTCATTGACGAAGCGAAAAAAGAAAACCTGAACGCCGTTCCCGTGGCGAAGGTCACGGATTCCGGCAGGCTTGTCATGAAGTGGCAGGGGAATACGATAGTCGATATAAGCCGCGAGTTCCTTAATTCAAACGGCGCAGAGAAGCATATCAATGTGCAATGTGCAATGTGCAATGTGCAATTGTCTGACTCACTTATAACTGATTCCGGTTCCTTTAAAGAGCGCCTTACGGGGCTCGCGTCTGACCTCAACATCTGCTCAAAACGCGGGTTGTCCGAGTGTTTCGACTCCACCATAGGCGCCGGAAGCGTTCTGATGCCCTTCGGCGGCAAAAACCAGCTCACGCCCGTGCAGGCAATGGTCCAGAAGATCAGCTCCGAACACGGCGATACGGACGACGTGTCGCTTATGGCGTGGGGGTATAATCCTTATCTCTCCGAACGTTCCCCCTAT